>CAYPUG010000123.1:0-7772 GCA_964413905.1 uncultured Anaerolineae bacterium
GTTGCAAGAGATGACATATTACATCATGTATGAATTTGTGCCGACAAAATTATTAAGACCTGATCCTCCAGGCTTCTTCTTAATTGAGGGATTGGCCACAGCAGTAGATGCAATGGCTAATCAACAAGAAGCCAGTTTTCTACACCTTTTGGCCAAAGGAGCTTTCCTGCTGGGAGCACTCAAGCCTATACTACAAATACAGCCATTTGATCTGCCTTTCCTTCGCTATGAGACTGCAGGGTCTTTTACACTTTTTCTGATAGAGCGATATGGTATAGATAAATTAAAAAACTTGTATAGGTTTGTCTTCGATGACGCATTCTCCAAGCGTGTGACGCAAATTTTGGGGAAATCCCTTTTCGAATTGGAGAAAGATTGGCTTATCTTCTTAGAAGATTATCCAGAAAAATACGCGCGATACATAGCATTGGCGTCTTTAGATTTAAATCGTTTGTATGAACTTCCTATTATGCGCTACGGGAATTGTTGGTTTCGGCAAGGCCTTATAGGACACATGTCCAAATCAGTATATTCATAAATGTCTTCACTGTATAAAGCATACAGTGCTTTGGGAAGAGCGGATACTTTTTGGAGATTGTCTCAGTTATATGAGCTATTTCAGAATATGCTAAATGTTTATTATTCATCCCTGCAGAGCTGGCAAGAAGCTGCAGAATCCTTCAGAGAAGCGCAACAGATTTTGTCTTCTCAGCACGCAAATTGCAACAGAATCCTTGCACTTCTAAAACGAGCCTATTCCCTATTTCGTAAAGTGGGTGACATTGTCATGATGCGCCAGGTAAGGCTATATGTTGCCTTTGTACTGTTGAAAATGAAAGGGGAATCACTCGAAGGAGATCATAGTAAAGCTTTAGGATTCTTGCGGGAGGCAAGTGATTTTTTGGATAGCTAGTCGTTCGCTATTGAGCCTAACTACGCTTGCAGCGGACGGGCCTAACGGCCCGCCGCTGACGCTACCGTTGGGCCATGGCCTCTCTTTGAAGAATCTATTTCAATTTGGTAGGTTTACCTAAAGCGAGTACATGCGAGGGAGGGAAGCTAGAAGATTGGTTGCCCCTCTGGCAAAATAGAAGCATCATCACTTAAACATAAGGAGGGGCAACCAATGGGTACCACAAGCATACCTCAACTGCGCGATCATCTTCAAGGGGAGACGGAAACACCGCTACTGGGGTGGGAGCAGCACTTTTTCCAGGCGGGCTGCCGTCAGGCGCAAAGGGCTGTCCGGGAGTGGCTGGAGCAAGCAGATGCGTGGCTCTTGGAGGTCAAACCGGCGGGCTGGAGCGTGGTGGGGAAGCGACAGCGAACATGGGTGACTCGCTTTGGCGAGGTGACCTTTGAGCGGCGTTTGTACCAGGACGAAGGGGGGCGCTATCGGTTTCTTTTGGACGAGGTGTTGGACTTACCGGCGTATCAAGAAGCCAGTCCCGAGGTAATGGAAGCGGTGGTGCATCTGACCACCGGTGTGGCCTTTGCCCCCAGGCAGCCGAGATGCTGGCTCGCTTGACGGCAGGCGTATTGAGTCCGAGCACGGTGTGGCGGTTGGTGCAACGTGTAGGGCAACGGGTGCAGGAAGCGGAGCAGGCGGAGGTGGAACGGGTGTTTGGTCATGGCGAGGCTCCCCAACGGTCAGGGCAACGGTCGGCGCAGCGGCTCTATGTGGAGGCGGATGGCGTGATGGTGCGACAACGCACGGGGCAGGGGCGTACCGTCTGGAAGGAGATGCGGTTGAGAGTGGCCTATGATGACGGGAGTGCGCAACAGGTCTACCTGCAAGGAGCAGATACGCCGGACTTTTGGGAAGGAGCCAGTCTGGTATGGGGGACTGTGTGGGACTGGGGTCGGGTGCAGGAGGTCGTGGTCAACGGGGATGGTGCAGCCTGGGTAGAGGGCGCCCGGACGCTACATACTCGGGTCGTGCGGCCGTTGGATAGTTTCCACGTCGCCCGTGCCGCGTACCGAGCTGCCGGTGCTGAGGTGGGCGCTGCCTTAAGTCAGGCCTTGCAGTCGGGGGACCAGGGTCAAGTGAAGGCCCTATGGGCTCAGGTGCCTGTGCCCGGAAAAGAGGCCTCGAAGAAGCAAAAGCAGGCCTGGGCCTGGCTGAAGCACCATCTGGACGACCCCCGTATGGTGCGGTGGTGGCTGCAGGTGGGGGAACCAAAAACTGGAGTGGAAACCTTAGATCATATCGAAGGCCTGGTAGGCGCTATTGTGGCCCACCGGATGAAGGGAAAACGCCGGCATTGGTCGCTAGCGGGCATGCAGAACATGGGCAAGGTGCTGCAGGTGGTGCGTAACCGAGAATTAGGCCTATGGTGCGGCCGGCATCCATACAAGCAAATGGCCCATCCGACGTCGGTACGTCCCCCTCGGCGAGACACTCGCCGACGTCGCCGCGACCCCGGGGCCTGGCTCCGGGCCCGTTTGCCCTTCTTGGACGGGCCAATTCCCACAGAGCCCCACCTCCTCCGCCTACGCTACATGATAGCACCGACTAAATTGAAATAGACTCTGGAGATTGATGTAGAACTCGTGAGTGAAGAGGGTGACAACATTGAAGATGATATAACCGTTTCCTCGCTTAAAGCTAACTGTGTAAATTTCCATATTCCATATGGGTTCATGGATGGTGCAGACGTATGCACGTCAATTGCCAAGCAGATTGCAGCGAGCCTCGGGTGGGAACTTTACGATCCTCAAAGCGATCGTATATTGCAGAGATCTTCAAACCGTGCAACAAAGCCATGATGGAAATTCTGGTAGTAGCCAAAGCTACGGAGGTCCAGAAAGTTAGCAAAACTACTGGCTTGATGTCACTAAGCCGTCAAACGTTTCCTTTTGTTCACCCTATAGGCAAAGGAGGCCCTCATGAGAACGCTTCTTGAGAGAACCAAGTACATCAGCTTCATCGGCATTATCGCCCTCCTTTTAGCCTCGGTGGCGGCATTCGGTTGGGGGGCTATGAAGACTTTTGACACGTTAGTTATCGTTGGAAAAAGCGCAGGCCAAGATCCTTACATTGCCGTTGCGTTCATTGAAGTGGTAGACAGTTTTCTGATCGCCACCGCGCTCTACGTGTTCGCGGTGAGCATGTACGCGCTTTTTATCGGGGAACTCCATCTCCCTTCATGGATGTTGGCTCATAATCTGTACGAACTCAAGGACAAATTAGGGGATGTCATCGTCCTGGTGATGGTGGTTAAGTTTCTTGAACACCTGGTCGAGTGGAAATCTTCTCAGGATTCCTTATTTTTTGCCATCGCCGTGGTGATGGTCTCCATGGCCCTTGGACTCGTGGGTTACTTCCGGAAAAAGGGATAAATACACCGAGGATTCGTCCTCATAACGAGTCGGTTTTCGTCATCATCCACAATAGAACCGTGGCCAACAACAGGAGCACGCCGTACATCAGAAACATAGTAGCCGGTCCCACAGACTCGTACAGCACGCCGCTGAGCAGAGATCCAACAAAGGACGAAAGGCCAAACAACACACCGTTGGTCACGCCCTGGGCCGTGGCCTTCATGCCCGGCGGTGCAAATCGGTTGGCAAAGTTCACCACAGAGACCCACATAAGCCCGAAGGTCATTCCATGAAGCAAATTAAAGGGCAATACCAGCCAGGCTGCCCACATAATGCCGTACAGAAACATACGGAGGCTGTACAGCGCAAAGGCCATAATCAACATTACACGTAATCCCAAACGTTGCACAATGTACTGCGACGCCCACATGACCGGCACTTCCGTGGACGCGCCTAACCCCCAGGCAAACCCCACCAATTGTTCATCTCCCCCCAAGTCCTTTACAAACAGTGGGAGAAATGTGTACATCCCTGTGTTGGCGATGCCCAAAAGAAAGAGGGAGAAGAGGAACACCAGCCATCGCGCTTCACGAACGAAGTGGCCCAAGCCCACCCACAAGGGAGGCTGGGGTTGAGGACGGACCCGCGGCAGGCGCGTAGAGGCCAGGGCAGCCAAACCGAGACACACCGCGTACGCGTAAAAGAAGATTGTGGGTATTCCCAACCGACGAATCAGCGCGCCCAACACCCAGGTGGCCAGGATGAAGCCAAGAGAGCCCCAAAGCCGCAAGCGCCCATAGCGCTCCGGATGAGGGCCCAAGGATTCCAGCGCGGCCGTGTCCAACAACGGGGGAATAGGAGACTGGAAAAATGCATAGATTCCCATAAGGAATACTAAGAGGAAAAAAGATTGAATCAGGGAAAGCGCCATGACAGAAAGCGCGGCTCCGATCATCAATAGCTGCAATAGATATGTATGCATGTGCAGACGGTCCGCCACAATGGCCCACACGGTAGCCCCAAACAAAGTGACCAACGGCGGCAACGCGTTGAGCACGCCGATCTGGTGGCCGGAGAATCCCAGACGCTGAAAGTGCAGGCTGAGAAAAGGGGCGATCGTACCAATACCCGCGAAAAACAACACGTAGGTCATTCGGACCGGGACAAGGGAAGATGGCTTTGAGGATTCCACGCGCGTTCCTCCTTACCTCGCATCATCTGACCCGTACACTTTGCCCCACAAGATATCTCGTGGAGGCAGGGGGCCGAACAACGCGTCTGGATAATACCCGGCCGCGTTCCAGAAGAGCCACCCATCCGCGGCTGCATCCTCTGCAGCCAGGCGCTGAATTTGCATTTCCGACACCTCATACCAATACGCTTGTAACCAAGGCCGAACCTGTGTTCCCGGTGCGACCCGCTGTTGTGCTTGGCGTACAGAGCGATAGATGATCTCATAGGGTCGGCGGCTGGGGTCATCATACCCCAAGTTCCCAGGAATGAATGTGGAAGGATAGATCATAGGACTAAGGAAATCCACATAAGGCGTGATGTCCTCCACCCGTTGTCCAATGTACATGTCCTCACCGGGAACCACCCACACCGTCAGGCCAAAGACATCTGCAGACGTTTTCACATTGTACGCAGCCATTCGGGCTTGAAAACGCCGCATAAATTCCCGAATGGCCGCGGTACGGGTCTCTCGCGTGTTCTCTTCCTGATACACAATAGCTCCTACATCCCCATCCGAAGGGAATCGCAGGTAATCTAATTGAATTTCATCAAACCCCAATTGGGCGACCTCTTCCAGCAATGCCAAGTTGTAATTCCACACCTCCTCTCTGAACGGATTGGCCCATCCCAATCCCTCCCCGTCCTTCCACACACTGCCATCCCCGCGACGAACCGCCAGTTCGGGCTTGTGCGTGGCGAGAGGGTTGTCCTTAAAGACCACAAAGCGTGCAATGGCGTAAATGTGGCGGCGATGGAGTTCCTCAACCGTCTGACGTAAATCCAAGGAAGAGTGCAAACGATTGTTGAGTTCTCGAACCAACGGCACCTGGGAATCCCAGGCAATATATCCGTAATCTCCCTTTACATCAATGACCACCGCGTTTAGAATCGGAGAACGTTCCACCATCGCGATGAGATTCCAAAATCGCGCACTGGATCGTAGGATCCCCATGGGAATGTAGATACCCCGTGCCCCCCAAGGCGCCAATCGGACGTCTACGCAACGAGCGACCGGGCAGGGGAGGACACGATGGGCGCGTCCCAATTGTTCCGGAGTGTGTGACCACATGTCCTGGTCCGCAAGGAGAGATAGAGGCCATCGGGCCGTGTAATACCCCGTGGCTGTCACAATGAATTCCCCATCCGCCGGAACATCAAGCAGGGCTGCAAATCCGTGAACGTTCGTAGTGCCCTCCACCGAGCCCACCCGGGCTTTAGCACCGTTTACAGGAAATCCCCGTCGATCATACACACGTACCAGAGTCACACGTTGTGGAGGGGCGTCGGGGGGTAAAAAGAGGCGCAATGCCGACATGTGAGGCCAAGAGGGCGATGGTGTTGTCGGATAGATCAACAGACGTGTTGCCGTGGGGGTAGGTGTAAAGGTGGATGTGGGCGTGGGCGTGGGTGTGGGGGTGGGGGTGGGAGTGCAAGTTGGGGTATTCGTTGGAGTCGGTGTAGAGGTGGGCGTCTCCGTCGGTGTCCGCGTGGGGGACGGGGTAGACGTAGGAGTCAAGGTAGGAGTAGGCGTAGGCGTGACTTTGTGAAGAGGGTCGGTAGGCAAGGGAGGAGGCGGCGGCCAAGGCAAACTGCACGAAGAAATGACAACGCTTAACGTCAAGATTATAAGAAAAACCGGCCACCGTGTAGAGCATCGATGAAACACGCAATGTGTGTTCACTTGACGTTCATGCCTCTCTTTTCCTTGGTGACCATTAGGATGCCATGAAAAGGCCTTTTGGTCAAACGTTAAAGAAGCATTGCGGGATCTCAACTAAATTCCACGCCACTTTTATCGGACGGCCTCGGAAACACCCAACACCCGGCGCAGAAACTGGCCGGTGTAGGACGCGTCCACCTGGGTCACCTGCTCGGGCGTGCCCTCAGCCACGATCCGGCCTCCTTCGTCGCCTCCCTCTGGCCCCAAATCAATGATCCAGTCCGCGGACTTGATCACGTCCAAGTGATGCTCAATAACAACGACCGTGTTCCCCTGGTCCACCAACCGGTGCAACACCTGCAGCAACTTCTCCACGTCCGCCAGGTGCAGGCCCGTGGTGGGCTCATCCAGGATGTACAAGGTGCGCCCTGTAGCCCGTCGGCTCAACTCCCGGGCCAATTTGATGCGCTGGGCCTCGCCTCCGGACAGGGTGGGCGCGGGCTGCCCCAGACGGATATAGCCCAATCCCACGTCGTACAGGGTTTGCAACTTGTTGCGGATGGCCGGAATGTTGTGGAAGAACTCCAACGCCTCTTCCACCGTCATGTCCAACACATCCGCGATGTTCTTTCCCTTGTAGCGGATCTCCAGCGTCTCCCGGTTGTAGCGGCGGCCGTGACACACCTCGCAAGGCACGTACACATCGGGCAGGAATTGCATCTCAATGCGGATAATGCCATCCCCGCGGCAGGCCTCGCAGCGCCCGCCCTTCACATTGAAGGAAAACCGGCCCGGCGCGTACCCGCGCACCCGGGCTTCGGGCAACCGTGCGAACAGTTCGCGGATGGGTGTGAACACCCCCGTGTACGTGGCCGGGTTGGACCGGGGCGTGCGGCCGATGGGTGACTGGTCAATGTTCACCACCTTGTCAATGTGCTCCAGCCCCTCGATGGCATCATGCTTGCCCGGCTTCTCCTTAGCCCGGTAGAACACTTGGGCCAACCGCCGGTACAGGGTGTCCACCACCAGAGTGGACTTCCCCGACCCGCTGACGCCCGTCACGCAAATGAACGTGCCTAAGGGGAAACGCACATCAATCCCTTTCAGGTTGTGCTCCCGCGCGTTGCGGAGCACCAGGAATGTGCCGTTGCCCCCCCGACGCCGGGGGGGCAGGGGGATGCGCCGCTTGCCGCTGAGGAACTGGCCTGTAATGGATTCGGGCGTGCGTTCGATGACTTCTGGCGGTCCGGACGCGACCACGTAACCGCCATGCTCCCCCGCGCCCGGTCCCAGGTCCACGATCCAATCGGCCGAGCGGATGGTGGCCTCATCGTGTTCCACGACCAGGACCGTGTTCCCCAGGTCGCGCAGTTCCTTGAGCGTGCGCAGGAGCCGGTCTGTGTCCCGGGGGTGCAGGCCAATGGAGGGCTCATCCAGGATGTAGAGGACGCCCATCAGTTGGGACCCGATCTGCGTGGCCAGACGGATGCGCTGGGATTCCCCGCCGGAGAGGGTGGTCGCGCTGCGGTGGAGGGTCAGATAATCCAGGCCCACG
>CAYPUG010000124.1:0-7681 GCA_964413905.1 uncultured Anaerolineae bacterium
AGATCCCGGGCGTCTGCGATGAGTTCCTCCGTGCGTTCTTCAATGCGGAAACCGAAACGCTGTTCAAACCGCACCGCGCGCAGAATGCGGGTAGGGTCCTCCACAAAGGAGAGGGAGTGGAGAACCCGGATGAGGCCTTTCTGCAGGTCCTGCTCGCCCCCATAAAAATCCAGCAGTTCGCCCCAATGATCCCCGTCTAGCCGGATGGCGAGGGTGTTGATGGTGAAATCCCGCCGGTGCAGGTCCTGCTTGATGGAACTGCGCTCCACGGTGGGCAAAGCGGTGGGACGCTCGTAGAATTCAGTGCGTGCAGTGACCAGGTCGATCGTTTTCGGCAACCCTTCCCCCTGGATGACGAAGCCTTCTTTGGGCAAGATCCACTTGGCCGTGCCGAATCGCTTGTGAGAGCGCACCCGTCCTCCATATTTTTTGGCCAGACGACGGGCCAGCCGGATGGCGTTGCCCTCCACCACCAGGTCCACGTCCCAATTTTTCACGCCCAGAAGCAGATCGCGGACAAATCCGCCCACCGCGTAAAGGGGCATATGCAGGTCCGCGGCCTCCCGGCCGATAAGCCGCAGCAACTGGAGCAGCGCGGGCGGGAGAGCGCGCTCCAACCGACGGGCGATCTCCTCCTTACGGGATGTGGGCATCTCCTGTCCCCAGAGTTTGATGAGATCGGTACGGGTGACGATGCCGATCACCCGCCCCTGTTCATCCACCACAGGAATTTGTCCCCAGCCACTCGCCATCATCACCTTTTGCAAAGTCTCGACAGAATCCTGAGGGCAGACGGTGTACCGTCCGGTGTGCATGATGCGGGTCACCGGTACGCGGGCCAACCCGTGGTTCAGAGCCCGGTCCACTTGGCGGCGGGTCACCATGCCGATAACCCGACCATCTTTATCCACCACAGGGAAGCCTTCAAAGCCGAAACGACGCATCTCCTCGTCGGCCTGGGCCACAGTGGTGGTGGGAGATAGGGTGCGCACGCTGTGGGACATAATGTCTGCAACGGTGACGGCAGGGCGTACGTGCTCTTGGAGAAGGCGTTTGATCCGGTCGCGGACGTCTTCCAGAGTGTGCTCCCGAATGACTGCAGCCGCGGCGCGCGCGTGGCCTCCCCCCCCCAAGGCCCGAGTGATGGCCCCAACGTCAATCGCGTCGGTGGTACTCCGGGCGACCACTTGAATGCGGCCGTCCAGTTCCACCAGGAGGAACAAGGCGGCGGGTTCGTACAGTTCGCGCAGTTTATGGGCCAGGGTGGAAAGCTCATCCATAAACGCGGGAGCCCGGGCCGCGGCAATGATCACTGAATGCCCGTGAACGTCTAGAGTTTCCGCGGCCTCGGTAAGACGCAGGAAAAGGGCCTGCTGTTCCGGGCTGAGCGGATGGTGCAGGAACCGGGCCACGATGTCCAAGTTCGTTCCGGCTTCAAGAAGGAATGCCACGGCCCGTACATCTCGGGGGGTCGTGGTCCGGTACAAGAGGGAGCCCGTGTCCTCGTAGATGCCCAGAGCCAGCAAGGTGGCTTCCAAGGGCATAAGATTAATCCCCCGCTCTATGATCTGTTCCACCAAAAGAGTGGTCGCCGCACCGACCTCATCCCCTACGAACGTCCAATGGGGAGGGAGATCCTCCCGAGGGGTGTGGTGGTCAATGACCAGGACGGGCGTGTGGGGATGGACGCCCCGAGGCGGCTGAAAGGACTGACTGTCCACGACAATCAACCGTTCTATCCGGCGCCGGGGCAGTTCCTCCGCCCGGACGAAGGGGAACGCATCCCTGTACAGGGTGAGAAAATTGCGCACATTCCGATTCACCGCGCGCGGGAGCACGGGCACAGCCTGAGGATACACTTTGTGCGCCGCGAGCAGGCTGGCCACCGCGTCGAAGTCCGCGTGTTCATGGGTGACAATTAGTTCCCCTTCAGGCACAATCGCCTCATCGCCGTTTGACGTTTCCAAGTTCCCCCGCGGGTTGAATCACAAAACGCTAAGAGAGGGGAACATTCAGAGTTTGTATCCAATCGCGCGGAGGAAGGCCTTGCGCTCCGCGATGTCCTCATCCCCCTCAATGCCCCGGGTGGCTACCCCATCAATGACGCCCAGAATGCCGCGCCCTTGTTCGGTCTCCGCGATAATCACTTCGAGGGGATTGGCCGTGGCCGCGAAGATGCGTACCACCTCAGGCACTTGCTTGACCCAGTTCAGGACGTTGATGGGATAGAAGCCCGGAGCGAGGGTGATGATGAATGCGTGGCCGGCCCGCAAGGCCCACGCGTTCTTCTTGGCCAGTTCGATCATCTCCTCATCTGTACCGGACCAGCGAACGAGGGCCTTTTGAGAGGATTCACAGAACGCGATGCCGAATTTAATCCCCGGCACCGCGGTGACCAGCGCTTCGTGCAAATCCTCCACTGTCTTAATGAAATGGGACTGCCCCAAGATGATGTTCACCTCCTCCGGCTTCTCGATGCGCACGATTTTCAGTTCCATCGCTTCCCTCCTCCTCGGCTTTTATGCACTGACTCCCCTTTTCCTGACGGATTCATCGCGCTTTGTACGCCTGGACGTAAAGGAGGCGTAGAGATTTGCGTGATTTTCACCGCTATACTCCTACGCTCTAACCGACCTCCTTTAATCATACCGCAAAGGGAGAGGAAAGAGAAAACAGGGCGCGTCGTCCCCGCATTCCAGGAGAAAATCAACCTTCTTCGTTTTTCCCCGAACTTGCGTGATTCACGTCCCTTCCCTATAATGGAAGATACACCGTGGGCGGTTAGCTCAGCTGGCTAGAGCGCCACGTTGACATCGTGGAGGTCAGAGGTTCAAGTCCTCTACCGCCCACCAGAGGATGTATCTTAAGTCTTCACATTAAAGAAAAAGCGTTGACCGGGACGAGTAGACGGTGGAAGGCGCCAGAGAGCGGGGGCCAGGGGCTGAGAGCCCCCGTCGTACGGAAGCCGTCGAAAACCCCCCGGGAGCGGGTGGTTGAACGTCGCATCACGATCAGTAAGCCACCCCGGGCGGCCCCGTTATCGGCCACAACGAGGGCAACGAACCCTGAAACATGGGTTCGTTGCTGAAAGTTGGGTGGAACCGCGTGGGAACCCCCCTCGCCCCGACACGGGTGAGGGGGGTTTCTTGTTGATGGATAGGGCATAGCGAACGAAAGAGCCGGCCGTCACATACACAGTTACACATCACGTATTACGTTCTCTAGGAGGTTATTATCATGGCTAAGAAGCAACGTGAGAAGAAGACGGATAAACAATCCTACGATGAGGAACTCTACCGCATTCGCCATTCGGCCGCACATGTGATGGCTCAGGCAGTGCTGGAGATGTTTCCCGAGGGGAAGATCGCGATCGGGCCGCCCATTGAAAACGGCTTTTACTACGACTTCGACCTGCCCAGGCCCCTCACGCCCGAGGATTTGGAAAAGATCGAAGAACGGATGCGGGAGATCATCAAGGGCAAACACCCCTTCATCCGTCGGGAAGTCACCCCCGAAGAGGCTCGCGAGCTCTTTAAGGACCAGCCTTACAAACTGGAACTCATCGAGGATATCCTCTCCCGGGGCACAGATGAGTACGGTAATCCTCTGCCCGAAGGGGAACAACCCAAACTGACCACGTATCGACACGACACGTTCGAGGACCTGTGCCGAGGTCCCCACGTGGAACACACCGGCCAGATCCCCATCAACGCGTTCAAGTTGCTCAACGTCGCGGGCGCGTATTGGCGCGGGGACGAGAAGCGGCCCATGCTTCAACGCATCTACGGCACCGCGTGGAAAACGCCCAAAGAATTGCGCCAGTATCTCAACTGGTTGGAAGAGGTCAAGAAGCGAGATCACCGTCGCTTGGGTAAGGAACTGGACCTCTTTTCCACCCATCCCGATGTGGGTGCGGGGCTTATTCTCTGGCATCCCAAGGGCGCGTTTATCCGACACAAGATGGAGGAATTCGCCAAAGAGGAACACTTGAAGCACGGGTACGTATTTGTGTACACGCCTCACATCGGCAAGTCCCTCTTATGGGAACGCAGTGGTCATCTGGATTTCTACAAGGAAAACATGTACGCGCCCATGGACATTGATGGGCAAGATTACTATGTTAAGCCCATGAACTGCCCCTTCCACATCATGATCTACAAGAGCCGCATTCGCTCTTACCGAGAATTGCCCATCCGCATGGCCGAGTGGGGGACGGTGTACCGATACGAACGTGCGGGGGTGCTCCACGGGCTCATGCGCGTGCGGGGGTTCACCCAGGACGACGCGCACATCTTCTGTCGCCCGGACCAAATGCCGGAAGAGATCGACAAGGTCTTGCAATTCACTCTGCATATCCTGCGTTCCTTCGGCTTTGAGGATTTTCAGGCCTATCTGAGCACGAAGCCGGCAAAGGCTGTAGGCCCAGAGGAAATGTGGCGGGATGCGGAAGCCGCGTTGGAGGAAGCCCTCCAGCGCGCGGGGTTGCCCTACGAGATCGACGAGGGCGGTGGCGCGTTTTATGGTCCCAAGATCGACCTGAAATTGAAGGACGCAATTGGCCGCACTTGGCAGTGCTCCACTATCCAGTTCGACTTCAACCTGCCGGAACGGTTTGACCTCACATACATCGGCGAGGACGGCAAGGAGCATCGCCCGTACATGATCCACCGGGCACTCATGGGGAGCATGGAACGCTTCTTCGGCGTTATGATTGAACACTATGCGGGCGCGTTCCCGGTGTGGCTGATGCCCGTGCAGGTGCGGGTCATTCCCATCGCGGATCGACACAATGACTACGCCCGACACGTGGTGAGCACTTTGCAGGCCGCGGGCATTCGGGCAGAGGGAGATTACAGTGATGACCGGATGAACGCGAAGATCCGCAAAGCCCAGCTGGAGAAGATCCCTTACATGCTGATTGTGGGGGACAAGGAGATGGAATCGGACACGGTTTCCTTGCGCACCCGCACCGGCGAAAAACAGAACAACATCCCGTTGGCCAACTTCATCGAGCGGGTTCATAAGGTTGTCGCAGAAAAGGCACTGATTTGACGATTTGAAGACGAATATGCTATCCTTGCGTGACCTAAAAAGGTTGTTGGCTGTTCTGATTGACCGACATATCGCGTTTCGTGTGCCTTAGCGTAAAGGAAGCGCAGAGGTTCGTAGGATGTTCACCGCCTTCGGCCACGGGCATCCTACGAATTTCCCCTACATTCTTAACTAACGTGCATATACAAAGGTTTGTCGGTCAATCAGCCGTTAGATTCCCAATATTCATAGCGAGGTAAGATAAAATCGCCACCGAAAAAAAAGGCCTGCGTGTTAATCGGCAAATTCGCGCCCGGGAAGTCCGTGTCGTGGACACGGACGGGAAACAACTAGGCATTATGCCATTGCGCCAGGCCCTGGCCTTGGCGGAGGAGCGTGGCCTTGACTTGGTTGAGGTCGCGCCCAATGCAAATCCGCCGGTGTGCCGTTTGTTGGATTACGGCAAGTACATGTATGAATTACAGAAGAAGGCCAGGGAAGCAAAGAAGGCCCAAAAACAGATTGAGGTCAAGGAAATCCGCCTGCGTCCGCGCATTGGGGAACACGACCTTGAGTTTAAATTGCGCGACGCGCGGCGGTTTCTGAGCAAGGGCCATAAAGTCCGGTTCCGGGTCCAATTCCGGGGTCGGGAGGTGCAGCACCAAGATGTGGCTCGAAACTTGCTCGACCAAGTGGTGGAAACCTTGGAAGATGTGGGGGTCGTAGAGGTGCGTCCCAAAATGGAGGGACGCATTATGACCATGGTCATGGCCCCGAAGAAATAGTCGCCGTAATTTTGGGGAAATGAATAGGAGGGGGGGAGAGCGACTTCTCTCCTCCTCTTTCACTGCGTAAAGGGGGGTAAAAGGACATGCCGAAACTCAAGACGCACAAAGCAACAGCCAAACGCTTCCGTTATACCGGCAAAGGGAAACTGCGCCGTCACAAGATCGGCCGTAGCCACCTACGCCGCAAGAAGGCCAAGCGCAACATTCGCCTGTACGACCGCCTGTTGGTCGTCGAACACAAGGGAAACATCCGTCGGATCAAACGCTTGGCGCCGTATCTGGATAAGAAATAAGGCGTAATTCGTGGGGGCGTAAGACGCTAACAGTCCCGTGTGACGCGTTACGAATTACACATCACACATTCATACCCGATGGCTGATGTGAAGTGCGGACCCACCGCCGCCATCGAAAGGAGTGAACAATGACACGAGTAAAAGGGGGTTTTCACACACGACGTCGACACAAGAAGGTTCTGAAGTTCACCAAAGGATACTTTGGACAGCGCCATCGTGTCTTTCGTCGCGCAAACGAATCCATGCTTAAGGCGCTATGGTATGCGTATCGCGATCGGCGTAACCGTAAGCGAGATTTCCGCCGCCTGTGGATTGCCCGCATTAACGCGGCTGCACGGCAGAACGGCATGTCCTACAGCCGGTTCATGTACGGGTTGAAGAAAGCGGGCATCGCGTTAGACCGCAAGATCCTCGCCGATCTAGCCGTGCAAGATAGCGCCACATTTGCCCATCTGGTGGAAGAAGCCCGCCGGGCAATAGGGTAACGGCCCTCCATAAACGGGCCAAATAAACGGCCCACATCCGATCAAACGAAAAAAGCCGACCAACGTTGAACCCGTTGGTCGGCTTTTTTTCGTGTTGAGACCCGGAAATTATTCCGCACTGCCGTACTCACTGGGCCGTTTGGAAATGGAAAGCGCCCAGATAAAGGCCGCCAAGAGGATGACCACAAACACTGCAATGCCCACATTGAACCCTTGATAGCGAACTACCATCGGCGCAATAATAAGCGCCACCAGGTTGATGACCTTAATCATCGGGTTCATGGCCGGACCTGAAGTATCCTTCAACGGGTCCCCTACCGTATCGCCGACCACAGACGCTTTATGAGCCTCAGACCCTTTGCCGCCGTATAAACCATCTTCAATGGTCTTCTTCGCGTTGTCCCAGGCCCCGCCTGCGTTGGCCATAAACACCGCCAACAACTGACCGCTGACAATCAAGCCGGCAAGAAAACTGCCCAACGCCTCGGCCTTGAGCACCAACCCGACAATAATGGGCGTCGTAATGGCCATCACACCTAACGGCAACAACTCCTTCTGAGCCGCGCGGGTAGAAATGGCCACGGCACGTGCGTAATCCGGCTTTTTCTTGCCGGACATCACCCCCGGCATCCGGAACTGGCGTCGTACTTCCTCGATCATCTCACCGGCGGCACGGGAGACCGCCCGAATCATCAAGCCGCCAAAGAGCCAGGGGATGGTACCTCCCACCAAGAGACCGATGAAAATCAACGGCTCTGCCACGTTAATCCCTTCCAACGTGGGACGTCCCAACCGTTCCAGCACCAAATTCGTATCCGTGAAGAAGGAGCCGAACAGCGACACCGCCGCGATCACCGCCGAAGCAATGGCCACCCCTTTGGTGATGGCCTTCGTCGTATTCCCGACCGCGTCCAGAGCATCCAGCACCTTCATGCTCTCCTCATCCAGACCGACCACCTCAGCAATACCTCCCGCGTTGTCGGCAATGGGACCGAAGGAGTCCATGGACACATTATTACCCGTCATGGTAAGCATACCGATGCCGGTGAGGGCGACAGCGTAAAGAATGTACACATACGGCTCC
>CAYPUG010000125.1:0-7365 GCA_964413905.1 uncultured Anaerolineae bacterium
ACTAAGCCAAAACCACGGCGTTGAGAGTTACGAATGATGCGCCCTTCATACGAAAGAGTCCCAGAATCCTCAATACGGGTATCTTCGTCGATAATGCCCGCATCATAAGCCGCGGCAAAGGTCAATGCCTTCATCACCGAGCCGGGCTCATAATGATTCTCTACCGCTCGGTCCTTCCACGCGTCCCCGTCGTACTCGTAAAACCGGTTCGGGTCAAACGTAGGACGGCTGGCCAAAGCGATAATGGCCCCATCGTGGGGATCCATAACCACAACTGCGCCCCCGTGGGCCTCATATCGCTCCACGGCCCGCTCTAACGCCTGTTCCACACGATACTGCACCCCTAAATGCAGGGTCAGCACAATATCCCGGCGAAAGGGGGAAGGGAAAAAGGGGGACGCGCCGCCGGGGATCTCTGCCTCATGGGCGTATTCCGGCCGCAGCCCCCGGCCTGTCTCCAAAAACCGACGATAGACTTGGTGCACGCCTCCCTGCGTCGCCGGTGGGACGTTCAGGTTACGAAAACCCAGCACATGCGCGGCCACATATCCCTGAGGATAATGGCGCCGCCACAACACGTCCAAGCGCACACACGGCTGTCGCCCCTCCCGGTATGCGCGTTCTATACGCGCCCATACGGCGTTGGCCTGCTCCCCGTTCAGCGGCTTAAGGGTGGCCCGTTGAGAACGCCTCACGGCCGAAATAACGGCGCCGACCTGATCGGACGAGAACCCGAGGCGCGCAAGCCAATCCCGAACCTCGGCAATCTCCCGGTCCGATGTGAGCACCGAACCGTCGACCGTCAACTCGTAAAGAGGCACATCGTACGCCAACGGATACCCAGAACGATCCACAACCGTGCCCATGGGGAGCGCTTGCGCCTCCTGAGCAAACGTGAGCGAGGACGCCGCGCGCGCCATAAATACCTGGACGTGCAAAATCTGCACCAGCACGACCAGCATCGCAAAGGAAACGCCTCCGATGACCCACAGCAATCGACGGCCTAGATACGTCTCTCGGTACATGGGAAGTATCCTATCACCGCCTCGCCATGGCGGACATACGCTCTAGGTGTAACGCCTGCCACCAATCATGGACGTCCACCGAATGATTCTTTCCGGGAAGAGGCTCGTCCAACCGCCCACGAGTGGCCATGTTCATTTGGTCCGTGGACATGACGGCCACTGTGGAGGGAAGTGTCTCAGCCGCTTGAGCCACCCGTTCCACATTCAGGCGATCTCCCAACAGGCCGACCAAATAAGCGTTTTCTTGGACAAGCCTCATATGTCGGGCATGGAGCACCTTTGTCTCCTGGCGGACGGTTGTGATCTGTCCCACTTCGGTGAGGTACACCAGAATGAGCAGTGTAGGATAGATAACTATGGCCAAGATCAGCAAATGACGCCGCGAGAACGCAACCCCAGAACGTGGTCTGAATGCGGTTAAATTCCAGATATTAAACCAACGACGGGCAGGTGTGTGAAGGGTCATGCCTCCTCCTCATAACTTCTCAACAGCCCGCAGCTTGGCACTTCGGCTGCGAGGGTTGCGATCGATCTCTTCCGGACCGGGTGTAACAGGTTTACGCGTCAAAATGCGCACCTGAGCCTTGTGGCCACAGGTGCACACCGGTTGACGAGGGGGGCAAATACAATCCTGTGCTTCCCGCCGGAAGAAGTGTTTGACAATGCGATCTTCCAGCGAGTGAAACGAGATGACGACCAACCGCCCCCCTGGGCGCAAGACACGCAGCGCCTGCGGGAGAGCCCGCTCCAACGCGCCGAGTTCGTCGTTGATCGCGATACGCAATGCTTGAAAGGTGCGCGTGGCGGGGTGCAGGCGCTGCCTCGGACGTCTGGGAACCACGCGAGCAATAAGGTCCGCCAATTCGGTTGTTGTGTAGATCGGTCGGGCCCGGACAATCGCTCGGGCTATCCGACGAGCATGTGGTTCTTCACCGTACCTACGGATGAGGTGAGCGAGTTCGGCCTCATCGAGCGTGTTCACAAGATCGGCGGCAGTGTGGGACAACGACGGATCCATACGCATATCTAGGGGTCCCGGTTTAAGGAAGGAAAAACCACGCGACGCATCCTCCAGTTGGTCGCTCGAGACCCCCAGATCCATGAGGATCCCATCGGCCGGGACAAACCCCTCCCGATGGGCTATGTTTTCCAATTGATCGAAGTGTGCCTGCACGAGTACCACCCTACGCCCGAATCGATGTAGGCGACGATGTGAGCGTCCGAGCGCATCGGGGTCGGCATCCAGGCCTAACAGCCGTCCATCCGGCGCACTCGCCTCTAAGATCGCTTCTGCGTGCCCGCCACCTCCTACAGTAGCGTCAATATATGTTCCTCCGGGGCGTGGTTGGAGATAGTGGAGAACCTCGTTCAGCAGAACGGGAACGTGCCGCGTGGGGGTTACATCCCCAGCCGTTTCCATTTCCCGCTCTTCGACCACTCCTGTTCGAGATTCTCCTGATGCTCCTGCCACGCCTCGGGTGCCCACAACTCAATGTAAGAATTCAAACCCACAATCACAACGTCCTGCTCAAGGCCCGCATATTCCCGCAAAGAAGCCGGGATTAAAATGCGGCCCAAGCGGTCCGGCGTCACCACATCCGCGTTCGGTAATAACCAATACCGAACACGTTCCACCTCCTCCGACTCAAAAGGCGTGGGATTCTCCTCAAACCGCCGGACAATCTGCTGCCACTTCGCCAGAGGATACACGACCAAATTCTGATACTTTCCCTTGGTGATAACCAATGTCTCGCCCAGGTGGGGACGGAACTTACGCGGCATGGTTAAGCGCCCTTTATTGTCTAACCGGTGAATGTGCTGCCCTAGAAACATAATCGTCCCCACCCAACACCATAATGATCCATTTTCTCCCACTACTTCCCACATTATAGCATAAATTTCCCACTTTGCAAGGGAGAAATAGGTACTAGAGAGCATGTTGGCCAAAATTTTAAGAGTGTAGAACAGATATTCGCATAAATCTTCGCAACTCTGCCCCGGCCAAAAACGTACATAGAATGGGAAAAACCCTTTAAGGGGGGACATTAGGCAAACGGCCGGGCCTTTTTTATAATCTGGAAGAAGTACGCCTTATTGACAGATACATCGCGTTTTATGTACTTCAGCGTATAGGGAAAAGGGAAAAGTACACGGCCATGCAAAAACAAAGAAACGTACTAAATGTAGGGATAATGGACAATTGGCCTACAAAATATGGGAGAAAGACGAATGGATCGATTTTCCCTATCGGCGACAACCACCATGGAGTTAAAACCGGGAAGGGAGGTTCCCACTTGAAATCGGAGTCCAGGGACGCGGCGCTCTGTCGGTCCATTAGAAAACGAGGATAGCTTTCAAACGTGGCCTGGAAACACATTCAACATATTCGTACACGATTGGACAAAGAAGTCGGCACAGTGTACAAGGACTGGGGGGGCCGCCTCCGGATCGCCCTTGCGTTCCCTAACACCTATTACACGGGCATGTCCAGTTTAGCGCTCCACACGGTGTATCGCCTCTTCAACCAACACCCTCATGTGGTGTGCGAACGCACCTTCTGGGAACCCGATCTCCACGGCAATAAACGACCGCTACTCACGTACGAATCCCAACGTCCGGTCGCGGACACCGACGTGTTCGCGTTCACCATCTCCTTTGAAATGGACTACTTCCACGTTGTGGACATGCTTCGTCAAACCCGAATCCCCCTTTGGGCGGAAGAACGCGGTTCATCCCCGGAAGCGTGGCCTCTCCTGTTGGCCGGCGGACCGGCCATCAGCATGAACCCGGAACCCCTGGCCCCCTTTTTTGATGCCATGGTCATCGGCGAAGGGGAAGAGATCATCCCGCATCTCATCGCCCTCCTGGAAGAACATCGGGATCACCGCGATCGTCTTCTGGACGCGCTCGCGCGCCTTCCCGGCGTGTATGTGCCGCTCCTCCACGGCGAGGGCACACGCGTCTCTCGCCTCTGGGTGCGGGACGTAGGACACATGAACCCACAAACGGTGATTTACACACCGGATACCGAGTTCGGCGCGATGCACTTGATGGAAATTGGGCGGGGGTGTGGACGGGGATGCCGGTACTGTATGGCCGGCTATGTGTACCGTCCGCCCCGCGAGCAGCCCTTGGAACGGGTGCTCGCTTGGGCAAAAGAAGCACTTCAGCACACCCGACGCATCGGCCTGGTCTCGGCTGCAGTATCCGATTACTCGCGCATTGACGAGTTGGCCATACGCCTCCGGGAGATGGGAGCGCGCATCAGCGTCTCATCTATGCGCACCGATCCCATCAGCGAACCCTTGGTGCGCGCTTTGGCCGAAAGTGGCACACGCACGTTGACCATCGCGCCAGAAGCCGGAAGCGAACGGTTGCGCCGGGTCATCAGCAAGACACAGCAGGAAGAGGATCTCCTGGCCGCGGTGGACCTGGCCGAACGCTATCGGTTTCCCCAACTCAAGTTGTACTTTATGGTCGGGCACCCCACCGAAACCGATGAGGACATTGACGCGTTGATCCGATTTGTGTTGGAAGTCCGGCAACGGTTCCGGCGAACATTAATCATTAATGCAACCCCCTTTGTACCCAAACCACACACTCCTTTTCAATGGGTCGCGATGACCGACGCGTCGGAGATACAACGCCGCCAGCGGAAAATTCAAAAGGCCCTTTCACGCCATCGGGTCATTGTGCGGGCAGATTCTCCCCAATGGGCACAAGTACAAGGCGTACTGGCTCGGGGTGACCGCGCGCTGGCGCGAGTGTTGGCCCGCCTGCAACGGCGGACATGGCGCCAGTTCTTCCGCACGATGGAAGAAGAGGGGTTGGACCCGCAAGTTTACCTGGGAGAATGGCCTCAGGATATCACCTTGCCGTGGAATGTGGTGGACAGCGGCATAAAAGCGCGCTATCTTATACGGGAATGGCGTCTATCTTTACGGGGACAACCGGGCAAGGAATGTCCCCCCCAGGCGCGAGGGTGCCTCCGCTGTGGGGTATGCGATTGGGCCTGGGCATTCCGTGAGGAGAAAGAGCACCCATGTTCCAACGACACTCGCTCAACGGCTTAACCTATTTTACCTTTACCGAGTTGACAGCCGCAGGCGTGGCCCATGTGGTCGGCACACGCCTGGGCGGGGTGAGTGAGAAACCTTTTGCCACACTGAATATGAGTTTCAGCGTGGGTGACCACCCCGAGCACGTACAGGAGAACCGAAGACGGTTAGCCCACCTGCTCAACGTCTCCGAGCGGGATCTGGTAGGGGCGTGGTTAGTCCATGGCAACGACGTGGCTCGCGTCAACGGAACCCATAAGGGGCAGCATATTCCCTATCACGACGGGCTCATTACCGATGAGCCCGGAGTCCCCCTGTTTATGACCTTTGCCGATTGCGTACCCATTATTCTTTACGATACCGCGCATCACGCGGTGGGGCTGCTCCACGCGGGATGGCGAGGCACCGCGGCAGGCATCGTCGAACATGCGATACATCGTATGGGAGAGGAATTCGGCACCCATCCCCAAGACCTGGTGATGGCGTTTGGTCCTGCTATCGGCGTGTGTCACTATGAAGTCGGCGAGGATGTGATGGATGCATTCCTCACGTTGGGACGTACTCCTCCTGTATTTCAACCCGGACGGAACGGGCACGTTTACCTGAACCTGGTGGAAACGAATAAACGGCAAGCGATGGCGTTGGGAGTAGAACACTTTTTAGAGACCTCGTATTGTACCGCGTGTCATACAGACCTGTTCTACTCGCATCGAGCAGAAAGGGGACACACGGGACGTTTTGGGGTCATTGTGATGCTGAAGGGATGATCGCCTCAGGGGGATACGTCCGGCGTGACCGCCCGATCGAGTGAAAAAAAATACGGGGAGGCACCTCGCAACGGCACCTCCCCGTTGGTCTCAAAAGTAGGAAGTGGGATAGGTGCGGGCTACGATGGCGGGCACGATGAACACCTATCCCCTTCCGCCCCCCGACACTCATTAGAGGCCTCTGAATGCAGTATATAGAGGAGTAGGAGAAAATCAATAGTACTATGGTACCACTTTCCAAAACAAGTATATTACGACGCCAACATGTTATGCGCATTGCCCAAACAATCGTTATGGGACTGATTATCTGGCTATGGTACCGCGCGCTGCGGGGACAGTGGACTCACCTCACTACGTATCCCTGGCGGATGGCGTGGGGATATGTGGCCCTCGCGCTGATCGCGCTGCTCGTGCAGATGGGGGTCCTCGCCCTCGCGTGGGGGTACATTCTGAACCGGATGGGAGTCACCTTGCCCCTGCGGTTAGGAGCGGCCATGTGGCTTCAGGCGCAACTTGCCCGCTACCTCCCCGGCAGCGTGTGGGATATTGTGGGACGGGCCGCGCTGGGGCGGCACCACGCGGTGCCTCTGCGAACGGTGCCCACGGGTGCACTACTGGAGGCCGCGCTCCAGGTCGTCTCTGCCGCGTTGGTGCTGTTACTGACGTTGGTGATCTTCCCCGATCCGTCCACCCGGCCTTATCTTCGCTGGACGGTATTAGGGGTCACCGGTGTGCTCGCACTCATGCTTCCCCCCTTCTTTCAGCGGTGGGTCAACGCGGGGCTACACGCCCTTAAGCGAGATCCCCTTCCCATCCGCTTGGGGTGGAGACATCTCGCGACGCTGTTAGGGCTCTACGTGTTGGCTCATATGTTGCAAGGCACCGCGTTTGTGCTCTTTGCGCGCGGGGTGACCGATTTACCCTGGCAAGACATGCCCCTCCTCGCGGGGAGCTACATCGGCGCCTGGTTAATCGGATATGTTGCCTTTTTCGCGCCAACGGGTATCGGGATACGGGAAGGCGCGTTTGTCATCCTCCTCGCGAACCGCATCTCTTTTCCGGCAGCCGCGGGCATGATCTTAGGATTCCGGGTGTGGCTCACCCTACGGGATTTGTTGGCCGCGCTGCTAGGATTTCTTGTGAGAGGTTGATGGAGCTCCCTCCTGGTGTGTTTCACCGCTTAACGTGGCCGGGACGGAGTATCTACTCCCCTTGCTCCTCCGACGCCTCCATGCTCTGCAACAAATCCCAATCCGGGGGGGCGTACCCTTCATTCATGTACGCGGGCATGGTCTCCTCTCGATCATCATATTGCCAGTGTCTCTCCGGATACTTTTCGGACATCATACACCTCCTCATCCGTTGATGAATATCTAGTAGTCAGTCAAGCGTCATCTGATGGTAAAGGTGGCTCCGCTTGGGAGCCCCATGTTGCCGAATTCACCCATCTACATGGCCACGGGTAGGCGAAGGCAGTGCCTTCGCCTACCCAATTGTCACAGCGATTCATCCATC
>CAYPUG010000126.1:0-7334 GCA_964413905.1 uncultured Anaerolineae bacterium
TGTTGATCGGCGCAGCTTGGGAAGCCTGGAGTTTGGACAACGCGTTTTCTACCTGGATGAACGGGACTTCCCAATGGGACCGAGTCGTTCAAACGTTTTTCAACGATCCGGTAAGTGCGTTCTATGTGTTACTGAGCGCGGGCAGTGGTACGGAAAGTGGGGTAAGCCAAACAGTGGTTCCATTGGCCTTGGCCTTTATCGCGTTGGGAGGATTTTTGCACCTGGTACGGTGGATTACGACATCGGCCGGGCATTTCTCTCAACCCGCCTACACAGCGAGCCTCCGCGATCTTTACTAATGGGCTCACTCAACGCTAGATATGCACGTCTGATTGACTGACAAAACTCTGCAAATGCACCTTGGCCTAGAAAGAGGAATTTCTATTCCCTCTTTACGCCGAGGTACATGAAACGCGATGTGTCAGTCAATCAGTATGCACGTTATAGATTGAAAGGAGAAGGGAACGTCCATGAATTCAAGGGGAGGGGCACTGTTAGTAGGTTTGCTCTTACTCAGTTTGTTCGTTGCCGGGTTTATCGGCGGGATGTTGCATCGCCCCCTTCGCCCTCTGCCCGGTCTACCGTTTATGAACCCGGCTTACGACGGCCCCCCACCTCCCACCTTCCACCCGTTTCTCAGGAAGGGACCCTCCCCGTTCCCGCCTTCACGGCCAGCTGCTCCACTTATTCGTCGGCGTCTTCCCGTTCGGTTGCCATGGACCCGCCCGCTTTTGCTTCGCCCTCGTCCCATTTGGCAAGTCGGTCGGGTACTTGCCGCGGAAATTTTCTTTTTCTTGGTCGCGTCCATCGTTATCCTTACATTTCCCCGGCGCTTTGCGCGTTGTATCCGCATTTTTTTGAAGGACAACAGTACCTGGCTTCCATTAGCGGTAGGGTTTAGCAGCAGCATAACGATAAGCATCCTGGTCATTTTAGCCGCGCTTTCCGGTTGGGGACTCATCTTGCTCCTGTGGCTTTTATTGCTATTGGGGTTTGTTTGGGTCACCGGTTTAAGTCTAGCGGCTTTATATACGGGGTATCGTGTCCGCCAAAGTTTCCACATCTCGAACGCGCCGTGGCCCTTGGATTTAGCCATCGGCGTCCTTATCTTGATCACCGTAGGGATTGTACCCGTGATCGGATGGATGGCGTTCTTCATCGCGGGGATGTGGGGAATGGGCGTGGTCATCCTCACCCGATTCGGATCGGAACGTGGTTGGGACCTAGATGTAACGTTTGAAGACAACGTGAACGTGTAAGCCACGCATGAAGGGAACTCCCGAACTTTACAATTTCCCCCAACTCATAGTAGCATTCCCGCCGGACGAGAATGGCAGTACACCCATCTCTTTGCCGGGGAGCACACACGTCGATGACTAACACCTCATTGGCAGAACGCATTCGTGCAATGCCTAAAGTGGAACTGCATATTCACTTAGAGGGTTCTGTCACCCCTAAAACGTTCCTCCAACTGTGCGAACGACATGGCATTAAACCCCCGGCCGAAACCGAGGACGAGCTCGCGGATTTGTTCCGCTATCGAGATTTCGATCACTTTATCCCCTTGTACCTCGCCATCCAAAACAGCATTCGCACGCCGGAAGACTTCGCCTTCGTGGTGTACGAACTGGGGGCGGATCGGGCAGCCCAACGCATCCTGTACAGCGAAGTCACCGTCACCCCGTATACCCACATATGGCAGGACAAAGGCACCACGCCCGATGACATCATCCAAGGGCTGGAAGAGGGACGACGGCGGGTACGTGAGGACTTCGGAGTGGAACTGCGCTGGATTTTGGACATCCCTCGCGCTCTGCCGGAACCCGCGGCCACTTGGACCGCCGATTGGGCTATTGCATGGCAGGACCGGGGGGTTGTGGCCATAGGGTTGGGAGGGTCAGAACGTCGGGGGCCACCCCAGCGATTTGCCGCTGCGTTTGAACGAACGCGGGCTGCGGGACTCCACAGTGCGCCCCATGCAGGGGAGACGGCAGGACCGGAAAGCATATGGGGAGCAATCCACGCGTTAGGCGCGGAACGCATCGGTCACGGGGTACGGGCTATTGAGGACCCGTTGCTCCTAGCATACCTCCGTGAACATCGCATCACACTGGAAGTCAATCCCACCAGCAACGTGGCCTTGGGCATATATCCAGATTTGGCGCACCACCCTTTCCCGCATTTGTTGCGCATGGGACTTCCCGTCACCGTAAACTCTGACGATCCCCCGTTGTTCAACACTACCCTCACCGACGAACTCCTTCGCGTCGCGGAGACCTTCAACCTGTCGTGGGAGGATGTGAAAGGACTCATGCGTACCGCGGTGAACGCGGCGTTCCTAGATGACGAAGAGAAACACACTCTGCTCAGGAAGATGGAGTAATGCTCGTGCCCTTCAAGCCTTTGCAAGAACTCACGTCCCAAGACACAACCTACATTGAAGCGCTGCGGGCCGCGCTGCCTTACCACCCACAAATTCGCGATCACTTCTCCATCCAGGAGTGGGCCGAGCTCCTCATGGCCGATCCGGGGGCCTCGGGTGTGTTGCTGCACGAGGACCGAGCCGTTGGCGTGTGGATGATTCCTCAAGATGAACGAGTATGGGTCCGCGCCGGAGAGGGCGTATCGCTCAGGGAGTTGGCTCGGCATGTGATACGCACGTACGGCGGCCGGAGATGGGCCCACGTACTGCTTCCCATGGCCACGAACCCGGAGGACATTGAGCACCAAGGATGGCGTCGCCGTCTACGAGAGGAGGTCCTCTCATGGGAACGGCGCCCGGAGCGGGGTCCATTGCATGACCCGCCGGAGAAGTGGTTCCCCCTTTCTCCTGATGCGTTTTGGGAGCATTATCAACGCTGGGAGGCCGAAAGCCCCCTTTGGCCTCGATCCCGACGTGTGTTAAAGCGCCTCACCGCGCGGGTACCTACGGTCGCGTACGGGATCAACGTAGGAGATATTACCCCCGCGGGAGCACTGCTCCTTTGTGCAGCGGATGACCAAATGGCGTATGTGGCCGACCTCATCTGGTCCCCTCAGGTGGGACCTCGTAACGTAGGGCGATACTTACTCCAGACGCTCTACCTTTATCGACCCACAGTCACCCCCGCGATGGACCTGATTTTGGTCACCAGCGGACTCAATCGGGTATTGATGGCCCTGGGTTATCGGGTGTACCGACGCGGGTGGCACGAAGTCTGGGAACGGACTTAATTAAGGCTCGGTCGCCGGAGGCTCGAGGCCTAAAAGCTTAACCATGATGAGCAAACGAGGATGCGCGTCCCCCACCGTAGCCCGGTAGGACTCGCCGGTCAGGTGGTATTCTCGACGCAGGAAGAAACGCTGTGCGTTCCGTAGGTGGGCCGGCACGGCCGCTCGTACACGTTCAATAGGCGTCTGGAGATCCAACCACGTCTCCCAGATATCCATGGCCAACGTTCCGTACCCTTGTCCTCGATACTCCGGACGAAGAAGGATAAGCCCCAATTGAGCTACATCATTCGCCGGATAGCGGAGACGAAAATCCAACATACCAATGAAGTCATCGTCCAACATGATGCCCATGATATGGCGACCCGGCCGATTCGATGCCTCAAGCAAGGCACGCTCGGCCATGGTATCAGGGATGCGGGAAACGCCTAGGCTGAAGAAGTAATCCTCTGCGGCCTCGTATAGTGCCTGCAACTGTGGGATATCATCGGTAGTAAGAGGGACCAACCGAAGGTTCGGATACTCCGCCATGGAATTCACTCACTCCCTTCTTCAAAGCCGTCTCGTACTCCACCAGACCCCAATTGTACTCGCCCCTCCTTAGTAGGAGAAAACGGGAAAATTGTGAGGCCGTCATATCCTATGCCCTTAACGCGACGCAGGATGGCCATGTCCCGATGGGTGGAGCCCTGGCCTTAAGATACGAAACACGTGATGAAAGGATTCTCCGTTGTGAACGACGAAAGCAGGAATATTCCGGCGGGCCAGCAAGCTCAACGCCGCGGTCGGGGGTGGCAGAGGGCCAAACGTGGATCCGTCCACCAAAACGGCTATCGGCACAATGCCCCGACGCTTCATTTCTGCTAACGGCGCTACCCACAACTCCGTCCAGTTCCCGGTGATGACAACCACCGTGGTATGGCGCCCCAACATAGACATCTCGGAAAGCAAAACCCGCTCTAGAGGGACGGTGCCCCTCGGCTCGACAAAGGCCAGAACCTCCAACAATTTATCCAAATGGCGTTCACCCCGGTCCGGCGGAATGACGTAACGCTTATCGGCCAGGGTGAGAAACCCCAAACTTCGCTTCTGGCGCAACACATACGCGGCCACCGACGCGGCCAGAGCAATCGCGTATTCCCCACCGTGCGGGGGCAATAACGGGCCCTCACGCCGCGGAGAGAAAATCGAAAGCGGAAGCCCCAAGTCAAAATGACGTTGCCCCACGTACACATCCCGGTGCATATCCAGCACAATCCACACATCGGCCAGGGGATCACGCTCGAATTCCTTGGACATCAGCCGTCCCACCCGCGCGGTCGTTCGCCAGTGAATGCGGTTCAACGCATCCCCCGGCCGGTACTCGCGAACCCCGGCGACATTTGTCGTCAAGTGCAGGGTCCGTTCACGAATCCGTTCCCCCCCTGAGAGCCGACCATGAGGGAGCGGGAAATAGGAGAGCGGAGCAATGTAGGGGTACACAATAACGGTCTGCGTTTCGGACAGAGCGCGCGTAAATGAAAACAGCCCAAAGGGATCACTGCTGCGTAACACCATGGGGCCCAATTGAAATGTCCCCCGTTCCAGGGCGACGGTGCGGACGAACCAACGATATGTGCGCTTCGGTCGGAGTGCGGGAACCACGTGTCCAACGTGATGGCCGGGCAAAGTGGAGAAATCTCGGACCTCAACCCACAACTTTGGAAGCCACCAACGGTTGGTCACACTCACCTGCTCTTCCACAACCTGCCCAACCCGGACCCGTCGGGAGGGTGTGGCACGCGTTACGCTCAGCCCGCGAACACCCGACCACGCCAGGCCAAAGGAAGCAAAACCCAGTGCAGTCACTGTATAGGCCAACTGATAGGCCAACCTCCGCCCTGTGTTCAAGGCGAAGGCCCATGTTATGATGATAACGATGGATAAAATAACCCCATGCCGCTTATTTCCCATGGAAATAAGATACCATGAACACCAATGGCCCGACAAACCAATCAATAATCCCCTCGAACGCTTCCCAACGAACGGGCCACATGCGAACTTCGTTCCGGTCCACGTATGTCCCTGTTTTGGTAGGACTTTGGAGGGATAGACGGTCACAATTTGACATATATCATAGAGATAGGGAAAATTTCGGCGACATCGCGCATGGGCACCGTAGACACAAGGAGGCAGGCTTATGAAGACTGTACAGCGCTTCGGTTGGGTCATCTTGCTCCTTGCCCTGGCCGTCGTCCTCTCTTGGGGGCTATCCACCGCAGAGACCGAGAAGACGCTGAACCCCACCGCGGAGGGCTGGGAACTCCTGTACACCCACCAGAACAACTGGCTCAAGGACGTCCATTTCGTCAACGCTCAAGTGGGGTACGCGGTTGGAGAATCCAACAAACCTTTATGGTACGGTGCTAACTCGCGCTACCGTGGATCCATTCTGCGCACCACCGATGGTGGACGCACCTGGGAAGAAATGTACACCCTGCCACCTAAAGCCCTTGAACTCCGGGCCATGCGCGCCATCCACATGATCTCTGAATACGAAGGCTGGGCCGTAGGCGACCTGGGCCGCATCCTCCACACCGTGGACGGATTCCAGACATGGGACCTCCAGCGGTCCGGCCATGATAAACCCCAATTCGACGTTTTCATCTCGCCCGACGGCCGCTACGGCTGGATCGGCACCAGCCCGAACGCCGGGCATCTCCTGCGTACCACCGACGGCGGACGCACCTGGATCGCGGGCATGGGGAATCCGGCCCCGTGGGGCGCGTCCACTGAGAGCATGGACTGGATCAACGTCAACGGGCGGTGGTATGGCTACGCGGTGGCCTCCGTATCGGGTGGAGGGCTGTTCGTGCGCAGTTTCAACGGTGGGGTCACCTGGCAACGCTCGCGTCCCGATCTGGCCCCCGGTATCCACGTACACCAAGTAGATTTCGTGGATGCAAACCACGGATGGGTAGCCGCGAATCACGGCCGCATCTACTACACCACCGACGGTGGCACCACCTGGAACTACGCTCAAGTCGAAGCGAACATTCACGTCATGGACGTTCAATTCCTGGACACCCAACACGGCTACGCCATCGGAGCCCAATGTCCGTATCCGCCGAACTACTGGTTTCAATGCACCACCTCACCGGACGGCACCGGTAAACGCATCAACGCCAAAGTCATCTTCCTGACCACCAGCGACGGAGGACGCACATGGGAGGTCCAACAACTTCCCGGAGACAGCGTCCCCGTCGGTCTCTACGTCCTGGATCCCAATCACATCTGGATCGTTGGCGAACGCGGCATGGTACTGCATTATGAGGGCCACGCCCCCTTGCCGACCATACCTCCTCCGCCCAACGCGACGCCTACAAACACCCCCTCCCCCACCCCCACACCCACTGCCACCTCCACACCAACGGACACGCCTACGCCGACCATCACACCGACACCCACCTCCATCTACGGTCCACGCCATATCATCCTGCAAGAAGGCCTGGACGGGTACAACGGCGTAGAGGACACATACATCGAACGTTGGTGGCCCAACGGCCACACCAATTACGGCCACGAACCCTATCTCCGTATCCGAGGAGAGGACAAGTACGGTGTCACCCTGGAAGCACTTCTGCGCTTTGACCTCTCTTTCCTGCCCGAAAACGCGATTATCGAACAGGCCCATCTAGAACTGTACTCCGCGGCCAGCAACCGAGACGTGCCAGGCGAATTCCGTGCCTACCTCCTCCGGCGTCGTTGGGAAGAAAACATCGCCACATTCTACACCGCCTCCCGAGAGGAACCCTGGGAAGTGCCCGGTGCACTGGGGGAGACCGACCGCGATCCCACACCGCTCACCTCGGTCACGTTGGAAAAGAGTCACACCTGGCTTTCCTTAGACATCACCGAGGCCGTGCGCAAATGGCATCGAGGAGAAGCACCCAATTACGGCATCATCATACAGGGATTTGTGGTTCAAGGATATCCCGCGGTCCAGCACACATTTCTGAGCAGTGAAGACCGACGCGTTCCGCTGCGCCCGCGCCTGGTGTTGGACTATGTCATCGCTACGCCCACCCCCCCCCCCTCCCTTTAGCCACCACCCACACCAACCCATACCCCCCACCCCCCCCCCC
>CAYPUG010000127.1:0-7255 GCA_964413905.1 uncultured Anaerolineae bacterium
AGTTGGCTCTTTTGGCCATTGCCCATCGCCGCGCATCCGCATATGAGAGGGCGAACACTCTGGCCGCAATTCGTCTGGCTGCGAACATGGGGGCCGACATGGGGGAGATGGATGCGCGATTGACCGCGGACGGGGTGCCTGTGGTCATTCACGACAGCAACTTGCGCCGCCTCACCGGACGAGGGATCTCCATCGCCGAGCTGACGGCTGAAGAGTTGGAGAAAATCGACATCGGGGGTGGACAACACGTGCCTACGTTGGATGAGGCGTTGACGTTATGCCGTGATCTGGCCATTGGCGCGTACCTGGAGTTGAAGGAACCCGGTACAGCCGTCCCCGCGGCGTTGTTCGTGCGTCAGACAGACATGACGTTCTACACCATTTTCAGTTCCTTTTATCCGGAATTACTGTTGGAGGTGAAGCGCGTGCTGGCTCACGCGTACACGTCCATTCTCTTTCACGATGTGGATGTCGATCCGCTGGATTTGGCCCGTGAGGCCGACGCGAATTACGTGCATCCGGCCTGGGAACGGGCTGCTCCCCGCCCCGATTTTTTGCTCAGTCGCGCTTGGGTAGAACGTGTTCACGCGCAAGAGATGGGGGTGATCACCTGGCACGAGGAACGGCCTAACGTGGTGCGGTCCTTACGACATCTGGGGGTGGATGGGATATGCAGTAATCGCCCGGATGTGTTGATGCTGGCGAAGAGCGGCTTGCCTTTACCGCCGCCTAAACGCCCTCTACCTTTGTAAGCGCGTAGCCTGTTTGACGGCTTCATCGCGTTTTATGCACCTTATCGTAAAGAAGGAGTGGAAATTCTTCCCTCTAGGCCAAGGTGCATTCGCAGAGTTTCGTCGGTCACTCAGGTCAATCAGTACACACCTTAGATGAGAAAGAGGAAGGGAATGCCGGATATGAACACGTTGGATGTGCTACTCATCGGGCATTTTGCTAAGGATCGCATTGTGGTGGACGGTCGGGCAGAGACGGTACCCGGGGGGGCAGTGTACTACGGGGGCATTGCTCTGGCACGTTTGGGACTGCGGGTGGGGGTGGTCACCCGTCTACATCCTGATGATTTCCCGTTGCTGGAGGCGTTGAGGGCCGCAGGCGTTGTGGTGTACGCCACTCCCGCGGCGGAAACGTCAGGCATTGAGAATATTTATCGATCGGAAGACATGGAGCGTCGGATCACACATCCCATAGGCTTTGCCGGCCCCTTCCGATGGGAGGATATCCCCGACGTGCAGGCTCAGATATACGGCATCGTGCCCATTATGGCCGGTGAGGTGGATCTGCCCCTGCTCCAGGCGATTGCCCGCCGTGGCCCCACCGCGTTGGATATTCAGGGCTTTATTCGGGTAAGGGAAGGGCACGATTTGGTATATCGTCCTTGGGACAAGATGGAGGAAGGATTATCCCACGTAACGTATCTAAAGGTGGACTTGGCTGAGGCCGAAGCGGTCACCGGGGAAAGCGATCCCTTGAAGGCCGTCCGTATTCTGGCGTCGTATGGGCCCCGGGAGGTGGTGTTGACCCGCTCGCAGGGGGTGTTGGTGTACGCGGGGGGACACGCGTATTTCGCTCCCTTCCAACCTCGTTCTTTGGCCGGCAGGACGGGCCGCGGGGATACGTGTTTCGCAACATATCTGGGCAAGCGTTTGACCGAATCTCCGGCCGAAGCTTGTCGCTGGGCCGCGGCCGTAACTACGCTGAAGCAGGAGAAACCGGGTCCCTGGGATGGGGATATGGTGGCGTTGCAAGATCTCCTGGCCCACACTCCGGTCGAACAGTGGTTATAATGTGCTGTTCAATGTTCCTGATCTATCTCCTCGTGTGGGGTTTCCCATTGAGCGTTTAAGGTTAAATGAGGTTCCGGTTTTCCGGGCACCTGGTGGCAGGCACGGCAACGTGCCTCGTACACTTCGGTGGCGCCTACCATGATTATTGGATCGTCGTAATGAGCCGGCTGGCCGTTGATGAGGCGTTGGGTGCGGCTGGCCTCATTGCCGCACACCACACAGATGGCGTGAAGTTTGTCCACCCGTTCCGCTTTCGCCATAAGCAGGGGCATCGGGCCAAAGGGTTCTCCTCGGAAGTCCAGGTCAAGCCCCGCGCAGATCACCCGGATGCCGTGATCGGCCAGAATGTCCACCACATCTGCAATGTCCCAATCGAAGAACTGGACCTCATCGATGGCGACGACCTGGGTGTCCGGTTCCACATATTGGAGAATTTCTGCGGCTTTTTCCACCACTTGCGCTTTGAAAGCCATACCGTTATGGGATGCCACGGAGTCGGTGGTGTAACGGTTATCCAAGGCAGGCTTGAAGACTTGCACTTTCTGGTGGGCGATTTGTGCTCGACGAATCCGCCGGATGAGTTCTTCGGTTTTGCCGGAGAACATGCTGCCGCAAATGACTTCTACCCAGCCGCTGTTGGTGTGGTGATACATGGTTTATCCTCCGAAATACTATCTTTCTATGGTTGCCGGAGTACGAGGTACATTCGCTGAGTTTGTTAGTCCTGATTGACCGACACATCGCGTTTTATGTACCTCGGCATAAAAGAAGCGAGAAAATCTCACGAATTTCCCTTCCCTTTTAAGCCAAGGGACATGCATGGAGTTTTGTTAGTCAATCAGATGTGAAACATAAAAAAAGGACAGGTATGGGGAATACCTGTCCTTTGGGGTAGGCTTCACCTCTACGGCTAATCTTCGATTTCCCCGCGACGTCGCTTTTTGCGCTCTTCCTCTTTGCGTCGGCGGTACTCTTCCTGTTGAGCGCGTACCTCTGCGATGCGCTTTTCCTTGGCCTGCAAGCGCTTCATAAAGCGCTCCACCTGTCCTGCTGTGTCCACGATGCGTTGTTCGCCCGTGAAGAAGGGATGGCACGCAGAGCACACATCTGTGCGGATGACTTCCACGGTTGCTCCTGTGGTCCAGGTGTTCCCGCACGCGCAGATAACCGTCGCGTTTTCATAGTATGTTGGATGAATTCCCTTGCGCATGATCTAGCCCTCTCAATTCACTGTACTGGGTACACACTCACCCGCTTCTTGTCTCTCGTCACGTGCTCGAAGCGCACAATACCGTCCACCTTCGCGAACAGTGTATAATCTCCTCCCACGCCGACATTGTGGCCGGGCTTAAAGCGGGTGCCTCGCTGGCGAACGAGAATGGTGCCCGCGCGGACGAACTGTCCGTCAAATCGCTTGACACCTAATCGCTTGCTTCGAGAATCACGGCCGTTTCGGGTCGAACCGCCACCTTTCTTGTGAGCCATAACGTCCTCCTACTCTTCGCTTCCAGCACTTGCCGGCTTTACAATGCGCTCGACCTGCACTTCTGTGTAGTATTGACGATGCCCTTGCTTCCGGCGGTAGCGTTTCTTGGGTCGATACTTGAACACGATGATTTTCCGACCTCGCGTCTGGCGTACGATTGTCCCTTCCACCTGTGCTCCCTCCACCAGGGGATGGCCGATGATCACGTCGTCCTCATCCACCACCAGGAGCACACGGTCGAATGTTATTTTGTCGCCTGCCTCACCGGGCAACTTTTCCACCAGAACGCGGTCACCAGGATGAACGCGGTACTGTTTCCCTCCGGTTTCGATGACTGCGTACATAGAACCTCCTCGCGCCGCGCCCCGCTCTGGGGGACTTATACCGGCGGCGCTTCTCTGACGGATGAAATCGTTCAGACGAAAAGAATGGGCGCGCACAGGCGCCCATGAAGCGTGGGCATTATACGGCGGTTTGGGGTCCCTGTCAAAATTCCCGGGCGGCGTAGGTGCATGATCGGTCTGTCCGGTGGAGCAACCTGCCCGGGCTAGGAATGGTTGTTTTCGTCCATGATGATGCGTACTCGTTCGATGCGTCTCGGAACGTCGTCCCACCCCAGCGCGGCCAAGATTTCGTCCGGACGGCCGGTTGCTCCCTCCTCGCTCCGCACGCGCACGTAGAGGTAGACCCACTCTTCATCCTCGTCGGCGATCTGGAGATCCAGAATAAGAGGGCGCAGGTTGTAGCGCACGACTTTTTTCTTACGTCGCTTTTCTCGCCAGACTTCTTCGGTGTTCCAAAAAGTCTTCAACCGCTCTTGCCAATCGGCGGGCAGAAAGGCCTTTTCCAGTCCGACTTCGTATTCCGCTTCCCGGACGAGTGATTGAAGGGAGGGGGCTTTTAGGGGAACTTCTTGGACCGAGAGCACGTCGAAGCCGGGTGGACATTGCTGTTGGAGGCGTTTTCGCACGTGTTGAGGATCCTGTGGTGGGTGGAGCCAGATGTCCATGAGTTCTTCTCGACCGGTGAAGCCCACGGGCAGCGCGGACGCAAATTGGATGCGGGGTTGCGGGTGATAGCCGTGGGTATAGAGAAGCGGTAAATCCGCCCGGCGGATGGCCCGTTCCCAAAAACGAGCCACGTCCAGGTGGCCGATCCACCGGACTTCTGGCCCTTTGCGGAAGACGATGCGTAGGCGTTGGGGTGAGATGTTAGGATCGTTGTCGATAGGCTTCAAAGACATTGGGCAATCTCTCGATTTTGTCCAGAATACGGCTTAATTGACCGGCGTCGGTGATTTCCAAGGTGACCAGGATCTCCGCGGTGTGTTTTTTGGCATCCGTGTGCGTGTACGCATCCGCGATGTTGACGCCCTCATCGGAGACGATGGTGGAGATGTCACGCAGGAGCCCTGGGCGATCGTAGGCCAGGACGCGGATGCGCACGGGGTATATGCCCTGACGTTTGGGTTGCCACGCGACTTCAATGAGCCGCTCCGGATCCAGGTTGTTCAACACATTGGGACAATCCCGCCGGTGGACGGTAATGCCCCGTCCTCGGGTGACGTATCCTATGACGTCGTCGCCGGGCACCGGGTTACAGCATTTGGCGGGCGTGATGAGCAGGCCGTCCACGCCGCCCACGCTGATGCCTACTAAGGTGGGTCGTTCATGTGGGGTGGAGGTGAGGGGGGAGGGCTCCTTTTCTTCCTTCCGTCGCTTGGCCTGTTCCTCTTGCATGAGCCGGTTGGTAATCTGCTGGGCGTTGATGTCCCCGTAGCCGATGGCAGCCAGCATGTCGTCCACTTTGGTGTAGCCCATGAGGTCGGCCAAGCGTTCGTAGGATTCGTTTTCCAGTCCCAGCCGCTTCAACTCCCGTTCTAACAGGGCCCGTCCATCTTGAATGGCCTGCTCCCTGTTTTGTTTCCGGAACCATTGGCGGATTTTGCTGCGGGCGCGAGCGGTTTTCACGTAGCCCAAATGGGTGTTCAACCAATCCCGACTGGGGCCGCCCTGCTTCGCGGTGATGATTTCCACTTGATCCCCACTCTTCAACTGGTAATTGAGGGGCACGATGCGGCCGTTGACCCGCGCGCCGCGGCAACGATGGCCCACTTCGGTGTGGACGTAATAAGCGAAGTCAATAGGGGTCGCGCCCGCGGGGAGGTCGATGATGTCACCCTTGGGTGTGAACACGTACACGCGATCCTGAAACACGTCGGTCTTCAGGGAGTCCACAAATTCGGTGGCGTCGGTGAGCTCTTGCCGCCATTCGATTAACTGACGTAGCCAAGCGATCTTGTTTTCAAATTCCTCATCCCGTTTAACGCCCGGTTCTTTGTACCGCCAGTGAGCGGCAATGCCGTATTCCGCGTTACGGTGCATTTCCCAGGTTCGAATTTGCACTTCTAGGGGGATGCCTTTAGGCCCGACGACCGCGGTGTGGAGGGATTGGTACATGTTGTCCTTAGGCCGGGCGATGTAGTCGTCGAATTCGTGAGGGATGGGCGTCCACAGTTGGTGGACGATGCCCAGCACCTGGTAGCACTGGGGAACGGTGTCCACAATGACCCGGACGGCGAGGACGTCGTAAATTTGGTGAATGTCTACTCTCTTGCGTTGCATCTTTCGCCAGATGCTGTAGATGTGTTTGGGCCGACCGTACACTTCCGCCTGGATGCCGGCTTTTTTCAGTTCTCCTTGGAGGATGTCGACGACTTGCTGGATGTAGGCTTCCCGCTCGGTGCGTTTCTGGCGCAGGGCGTTGGCGATTTCGTGGTATTTTTCCGGGTTCAGATATCGGAAGGAGAGATCTTCCAGTTCCCACTTGAGTTGCCAAATGCCTAAACGGTTCGCCAGGGGGGCGAAGATCTCCAGGGTTTCTTGCGCGATTTCTTTCTGTCGCTTGGGTGGGATTGCGTCAAGGGTGCGCATGTTGTGTAATCGGTCTGCGAGTTTGATGATGACCACCCGCACGTCGTTGATCATGGCCAGGAACATTTTACGCAGGGATTCCGCGTTGGCCTTGTCCAGGCGCTCGCGTGTGCGGGGTAAGGAGCCGACCAGGTGCAATTTCGTGACCCCATCCACCAGCGAGGCGATCTCCTCCCCGAACGCCTCCCGGATGTCTTCCAGGGTGACGTCGGTGTCTTCGACGACATCGTGCAGGAGCGCGGCGGCCAGGGTTTGGGCATCCATGCCCAGATCTGCCAGGATGGCGGCCACGGCCACCGGGTGGACGATGTATGGTTCTCCCGACTTTCGTTTCTGGTCGCGATGGGCCTCGGCCGCAACTTGGTACGCCCGTCGTAGGAGGAGGAGGTCTTCCTCGGTGTAGCGTTTTGGATCCAGGCGCGATTGCAGTTCCTCCGGAAGGGGTGGCAGTTCTGAAGCCGTGTCCTTTGGTTTGTCCACCTTCCGGTCCACATCGGTTATGAGAGATTGTGTCATCGGCACATCACTCATTGTTGACTCCTAAAGCAGTTTGACCGGGCCATGAAAGACGGTATCCGTTAAACCGGTGGCGACGGGCTATGTTCCCTCGTTTAAGGATACGTAATAATGTGTTTCTTTGATTGGAGAGGACGTACCAACAGGTAGACGAGGGCACGGCTCTGGCCTACTCACTTGCAGAATTCCCCCCTCCGTCTGTGCTTGACCGGAGTGTTATGTATGTGGCGTTTTGGGTATCTATCAGGATAACGGGATAAAACAAAAACGTCGGCCCATCAGGGCCGACGTTTTTTACCTCACAGTTCGTCCAAGGGGACGGTGAGGCCCAAAATATTGTACCCGGCATCCACGTAAACCACTTCCCCTGTGACCCCTGCCGACCAGTCGGAGAGCAACCAGGCCGCGGTTTTGCCGATATCTTCTTGGGTGACATGGCGGCGGAGGGGAGCGACTTTGGGGAAGTATTTGTACATTTTGCGGAAGCCCATCACCCCTGATGCGGATAAGGTTTTAAT
>CAYPUG010000128.1:0-6704 GCA_964413905.1 uncultured Anaerolineae bacterium
GCCACCAGGGAGACCTCCGGCAAATCCAGGCCCTCACGCAGGAGATTGATGCCCACCACCACGTCGTACACGCCCCGCCGCAAATCCCGCAAGATCTCCACCCGCTCAATGGTGTCGATTTCGCTGTGTAAGTAGTGGACGCGAATGCCCAGGTCCTGCAGGTACTCGGACAGGTCTTCGGCCATGCGCTTGGTCAGGGTGGTGACCAGCGCGCGCTCGCCTCGGGCGACCCGCTTGCGGATCTCCCCCACCAGGTCCTCGATCTGCCCTCTGGTGGGACGCACCTCCACTTTGGGGTCCAGCAGGCCTGTGGGCCGGATGACCAGGTCCACAATCTGCTGGGAGACCCGGCGTTCATAGGGCCCCGGGGTTGCGGAAACGTAGATGACCTGGTTCATGCGCTGGTTGAATTCCTCAAAGGTGAGGGGCCGGTTATCCAGCGCAGAGGGGAGGCGGAAGCCGTACTCCACCAGCACCTCTTTGCGGGAGCGGTCGCCGTTGTACATGCCCCGAATTTGGGGGATGGTCATGTGAGATTCATCGATGAAGGTGATGAAGTCGGGCGGAAAGTAGTCGATGAGGGTCCAGGGCGGGCTGCCCGGCGGCCGTTGGGACAAGTGGCGGGAGTAGTTCTCGATGCCGTTGCAATAGCCGACCTCCCGCAGCATCTCCATGTCGTAGCGGGTGCGCTGCTCCAAGCGCTGAGCCTCCACTAATTTGCCCGCGGCCCGCAATTCTTGCAGGCGCTCCTCCAGTTCGGCCTCGATGTCCGCGATGGCTTTTTGCAGCCGTTCCTCCGGGGTAATGAAGTGTTTGGCCGGAAAGATGTCAATGTGCTCGTGTTCCGCGACCACCTCCCCGGTCAGCGGGTTGATCTCGGTGATGCGGTCCACTTCGTCCCCCCAAAATTCGACCCGGTACGCGGTTTCCGTGTACGCGGGCATGACTTCCAGGGTATCCCCCCGCACACGAAAGGTCCCCCGCCGCAGTTCAAAGTCATTGCGCTCGTAGAAGATGCTCACCAGATGCTTGAGCACGGTGTTGCGTCGCACCAGATCGCCCCGGCGCAGGGCGAGGACCACGCGGCCGTAGTCTTCGGGGCTGCCCAGGCCGTAGATGCAGGAGACGGACGCGACGATGATCACATCCCGACGGCTGAAAAGTGCGGAGGTGGCCGCGAGGCGCAGGCGTTCGATTTCCTCGTTGATGTCCGCGTCTTTCTCGATGTACAAGTCCTGCTGGGGGAGATAGGCCTCGGGTTGGTAGTAATCGTAATAACTGACGAAGTATTCCACCGCGTTGTGAGGGAAAAACTCGCGAAATTCCGCGTAGAGTTGCGCGGCCAGGGTCTTGTTGTGGGCAATGACTAAGGTGGGCCGCTGCACAGTCTCGATCACTTTCGCCATGACGTAGGTCTTGCCCGTTCCCGTGGCGCCCAGCAACGTCTGGTGGCGGTAGCCTTTTTTCAGGCCCTCCACCAGTTGGGCAATGGCTTTAGGCTGGTCTCCTGTGGGTTCGTACGGCGCTACGACTTTGAATTCGGGCATGGGTTATATCCCCATCATCGCTACACAGCTACACATCAAAGGGCTGACTTTCCCTTCCTAAGGTACGTGTACCCTTCGGTGACCGGTTTAGGATACCACTTTTCAGAATCTCGCCCTGTGGATGGACTGATAACACTTCGTGACATAAAGCCGCCCCTCATGTCCAACGAACGAATGACCCTATCATTTCCCTAAAAGACGTTGGCGTATCCCATCCGGAATTCGGCGAGGGCGGGCATTGCGGTCAATGCACACATGTCGACTCCACCCTTCGGCCAATAACGTGTTGTCCTCTTCCCGAAACACTCGATATCCAAATGTCAGACCGCGACTCTGCATCGCCGCTAAAAAGGTCTCAACACGTACTTGTTCATCGTAACGGGCCGGCACCAAGTAACGGGCTTGAACTTCTACAACCGTAAAATAGTACCCCATCCTCTCCACCTCACTGTAAGGGAACCCAATAGAACGCATGTAATTGGAGCGCCCTTCCTCAAACCAGACAATGTATGTGGAATGATGCACAATACCCATCGCGTCGGTCTCAGCATATCGCACATGAAAGATTGTGCTATCAATAAATGGCACATCTTCTAAGGGTTCCAATCGCTTACTCACGAAACACCTCCTCCCCCGCACCGTATGCTCCATATATCATGCGCGCGACCGCGGCGAGAAGCCCTAAGGCCATCCAAAATAAAAGAGCGGGCTTCGAGCCCAAGGACAAAGTATCCGTAAAGCCGTACACATGATATCCCAAGAATCCTACCCCGACACTGTACACCACCCTTCTCTCCTCCGGGCTACCCCGACGGCCATATACAACGCTCCAAAATCCAAGGAGCACCAACGCCGTGTAAACGACAAGGCCGGGAAATCCCAAATCCGTCCCAGCGTGCAAAAACACATTATGAGCGTGATATAAGGAAGCTGTACTGGGGAGATAGGCAAACGGGTACAAAATCCGAATCATGCGTCGAAACGTCCCCAGTCCCAGGCCGGTCAGAGGAAAATCCCGTAAGATGTACACGTCATGGGCCCAGATCTCGACGCGATCCATCACGTTGATTTTGCCCCACGGCGAAGACACAATCCCATCATCTACAGCGTCTTGGACCAAACTTCGCATCACATGGAGGAGCGGAGGGGCATAAAACACCCCACCGATTACTCCAGCTACAAAAAGACCCACAACGACCCGCCAACGCCATTTGGAAGGCAAGAAGTCACGCACACGCCCCCCCGCCACAACAAGTATGCCGAGGCCGGCCCCCAACCACCCACTTCGAGACTGTGTCAACACCAATACAATCAAAGCAAAAAAGGCCAAACCACCTAAAAACAATCGACCAAGCATCGAGGATAACCCAGAGGTTCTCTCGCGATTGTATCCGAGCAATCCCACAACCAGTGGAACATAAAATGAAAGAACGCCCCCCAATTGATTAGGGTTGACCCCTCGTTGCTCGCTCAACTCCGGTAACCGCAAATGAGTATGGGGGAGACGCTGAAGCCAAGGATAAAGCAGGGGTACCTTCACAGACCACGAAACACTCAACAAGCCGACAAAGATCATCCCCAACCCCAAGAGAAGCAAGAGAAGCACCCCAATAAATAACCACCGGCGGTCGGAGACCGTCCAAACCACCGCTCGAAACGTAGCCAGGCCGAGAATTAAATTAGTCACCTTAGGTAATGTCAGTTCCGGGAGAGAGGAGATGATCGCACTGAGAAGAACGAGAACAGCGAAAAGAAGCAATACCCCGTTAAACGGGGTCACAGGCCACACTTCACGTCGCCGTAGGGCTCGGAAAAGCCACCAGCCGGCCAGTACAATGAGGGCCAACGCGGTCAAGCGAGGCATGACGGTAGGAAACATGAGAAACGGCGTCACCAAAAGAAGCACCAGCCATTCTACGTAGATCACGCTGACGTTTCGCATCAATCCTATCCGCCGTAGTAAAATGAGATGAGTATCCCCGCCGCGCCCAGGGACAAGAAGGACAAAAAGGCGAAGATAACCGTCCGCGGTGGAACCCGCAACCGCTGCAACCACTCACTCCACCCCTCGACGTAAAACAACGCATACACCGGCATAAATGGGTACAAATAACGGCCCTGAGGGAGCATCCGCAATGGACCGGAGAGGTAAAGAATCTCTTTACCTACCACCACCCCCCACTGGAGCAGTAATGTCACCACCAACACGGCACCGGTTAACCGTGCAGCCACAGAACTGTAACGCCACCACCGATTCAGCAAGAGAAGCCATCCTAAAAACGCCACTCCGGTACTCACCCACAGGAGCGTATAGACCCACCGGGGCATGAACACATTGAGCCATCCCAGACGAGCCCAAAAGCTCTCAAAAACCGTGGTCACATACAACGCCAATGGGGCCTCTTGCCAGGCCCGGACGAACTCCGAGGGCGAAGAAAAGCGGGCCAAAAACGCGTTAATCTGCTGAACACGTCCCCAACGCCAAGCCACCAACCCAAGCCCTATCACAATGCCTACGCTGAGTAAAAGGCCCCCCACCACGTATGCCCACGTATGGGACTCATTTCGTGACGTCTGATTCCACCATGCTACAGCCAGGGATAAAGCGCCGTAGGGGATGAGAAAGACCGTAGAACGCTTGGTATAAACCGCCAGAAGCAGGCTCCCGATCAACAGAAGAGCGGTCTCCCACCGTATGCCTCGCCGCATGAGAATCAAACCCGCAAGGACGGTGAGTAAACCAAACGTCTCGGCCAGCACATCATTGTTCACCGACGCATTAATGAACATGTGCCCCGGCACCAATGCAGCAAAGGCCAACAAGGAGGCCCCCCTTCGCCATCCCCCTAGAACCACTCCGACGAGACCGATGAGGAGCAAGTTCAGCGTACCAAAGACGACTGAGAGAAGGCGCAGGAGGAACAACTGAGTGACCATGGCGCTCCGGGGCAGGAAGCCGGTAATTGTGCCCACCAGCGCGTAATATAGAGGGGGATGAAACAATACGTTCTGATAGCCTGATGTCCATATCTCAGCAAACACTTGATCCCGATGCTGGACATAGCCACCTACGGCAAAGCCAAAGCGCCAGAAATCAAATTGAGCCATAGAACGAATAATAGCCGCTTCCAAGGTAGGGTCCCCATCATCCCAGCCTAAAGGGCGTTTGAGTTCGTAAATGAGCCGTGCGTATTCAAAATGCCGCGGTTCATCCGGAAACTGCCACGGAGGAACCCACACCGCGTAAAATAGCAAGTGAAAAACTCCCGTAATGAGCGCGATAAGAAATACCCACCGCCAACGTGTGCTATTCATTTGGTGTCTCCCCGCTCAACGAAGAACGTAAAACCCAACAAGATCCCCAAGCAGAGAACAAACAGCCCACCAATGCCCACATACAGCCCAAAATGCCCCCATAGCCCCGGCCGATAAGCCGTTACACGGTCTTGAAAATGGACAAGCGTAGGGGTCGGGGTAGGCCAAGGCGTAGGGGTGGGAACGTTTTCCCCCAAAACACGCGCATGGCCGGGGGAGCGATGCCACTGACCACCGGTGGGAATGAGTCCCGGCCAACCGCTCTTATTGCCAAAAGGCCCACGGACGATGAGTGGTACATAAATGGAGGGACCGGGAGGAGCAGGCGGCAGGGTGGGTGTACTCGTTGCCGTCGGTATCGAACGTGTCGGGGTAGGTGTGGGTGTGGGTGTACTGGGTGGCGTGGGAGTAGGTGTACTCGTAGGCGCAACGGTCCATGTGGGCGAAGGTGTGGGAGTGGCTGTCGGGAGGGGAGTAGGAGTGGGCGTCCCCACAGGCCCGCCCGGGGCATCTAGATATATAGGAGATTCGGAGAGTCGAAAGCGTACAAATCCATTCCGCGTGTGATCCAAGTCGTTGGCATCCCCGTCATGGATAATCCCGATAACATGCCCCGACCTGTCTGTTAATCGTACGGCTGTGCGTTCCACAGAGATAGGATAGCTTCCCCCTCCCTTATACCACAATACCCAAAACTCCTGCCCGTCCTTTTCGTACCGATATCCCTCCACCGTATTTCCAAAGTCCGGTGTTATCCCTACAAAACGCGCACCGGTAAATTGAGCCACACCGAACTTGTACACATCATACGCGGGCTTATGAGAACCGTCCTCCCGCAACAATCCGTGAGAATTGCTGGAGTTTACCTCATACGGTCCGGTGTCCCTGATGGTGTACCAGATAAAGGGCTCGTCATACATGACCGTTAGGATACGGGCGAAGAGTTTAAGCACATAGTTGGCCTGAGCATCTTCAGAGATCTCCTCGGGATTATCCGGATCATAACTCCGCATCCCTGTCTCCGTAATAATGATCTTCTTGTCGGCATAACCGTACTTTTCCATCTGCTCTTTCATGTAATTGTACTTTGCCAGCACATCCTTCCCGTACCCGTAATATTCCCAGAACCACCGCCATGCGTAATACGTGTGGAAGTTCATGCGGTCAAACCAATCCCCCCCGCGACGGATATCGATCACCTCGTCCAGAAAATAAGGGTCGAACAAACCGTCGGTGGGATAATCCCAAGAAGAGTCGGTGCGAAAATAATAGAACCAATCGTGGGCTACCCCGCCAAAGACAACCACGGCCTCGGGATCTGCAGACTTAATCGTCTGATACACATTCCGCAAAATGCGAACGTAATCATCATACCAAATCTCCCCGAAACACCCGCCAATGTCCACACCGGGATAGAGACGGTGAATCTTGTCCGGTTCATTGTACACTTCCCAATATTTCACATTGTAGGGAGGACCACTGTAACGATGTACTAATTCCGTGACAAACGCTAAATAGGCCCCCATTTTATCCGGACGGACCGGTCCACACGAAGGACGGTCATGGAGGGTAGGGTGTTCGGCTGCAGCCCAAGGGGGGATATCCCTCAACACGACAATGGGATGAAGGCCCAACGCTGCCAGCCGTTGAAAACCCGCATCCACGGGAGACCAATCAATGGTGCTTTCCTCCGTGGGCTGGAGTTGCCCCCAAAACACCGCGACACGTACCCAGGAAGCCCCCACATTGTGAATTTCCTGAATGTCCGGAGACGTGGCGGCTTTTGTAATTCCCCCCACAAACTCAATGCCAAAAGGATGACCGACCGGTTTAGGGGCAGGT
>CAYPUG010000129.1:0-6469 GCA_964413905.1 uncultured Anaerolineae bacterium
GGAGACGAGCGGCCTGGGCTTCACTGCGCGCCAAGCCGTCCAGTTTCCCCAGGACGCGCTTCCAACGGCCCCGCGCGTACCTCAGAATCGCGGCGAAGGGACGGATGCCCCATCGCAGGCTCATCAGATAGGCCAGGGGCAGGGCCATGAGGATCCCAATCCCCCCCACCAGTGGGATGTGCGTGGCCACGGGCATCATGCCCAGGCTGATTAGGACGCCCAGGCCCAGGATCAGGAAAGTGATGTTGACGGTGAACTCGAAGAGCCGGTCCACCGCGACCGCGGTCAACGCATCCTCCCAGGGGATGCCCTGGCGTCGGCTGAGCAGGTAGATGTGTAAAGGTTCTCCTCCGAACTGGGGTCCGGGCGTGAAATAGTTGACGCTGAACGCGGCCAGGCGGTATGTGAGCTGGTCGCGATAGGGAATACGATAACCCAGGGCCCGAAGGATCACCCATCCCCGTCCCCCAAAGAGCCAGAGGATGAGCATGTTCATGGCGATGAGGAGGATGAGGGTTCCGGGAGGAATGTGAGTTAGCGTGGTCCTAATCTGGTTGAACGGAATGCCGCACAGGGTCCAGCCGAGGAGGATGGCTACGCTTCCCCACAGGGCCAGGTGTATCCAGGTCTTGCGGTCGCGAGTTTTAGTCAGGATCATGAGGCCCCCAAGCGCGTGAGGAAGAGGGTTTCGTCGGGGGTCCACAGGCTGTATCTCCCCCCTCCCCAGAGGAGGATGGCGGTGCCCCCCGCGGCCAGGAGGAGGTGGAGGGTGTGGTCAGGGAGGAGGGTGGTGTGCAGCGCGACGATGGCCAGGATGAGCGCGGCGTCCAGGCGGGCGGTGATGCCGCTCAGGAGGAGGAGGGCGACGAGGGTTTGGAGGAGGATAGTGTGCAGGGGCACGTACGCGCGCAGGGTCGGGTATGCAGCCCAGGTGTACCAGAGGAGGAGGCTGCCGGTGAGCCAGCGGGTGAGAGGGAGGGCGTGTCGCCGCCAGGTGGCCAGACGAAACCAGGCACTTTCCACGGGCCAGGTCCACCCGGCAATCACCAGAAAATCGCGGACGAAACCGAGAATGAAGGGAAGGAAGAGGAGGGTACCGATGAGTTCGGTGGCGGGGGGTGTGAAGAATGGGTACAGCGCGAGGGCGAGGAAGATCATTTGGATGCCCGCGAGCGCGCGGCGGGTGGGACTGGGGGGCATAGGGCGGGTGGGGTGTCCCAGCGCGCGGAGGAGGGCTTCTCCCGCGAGGAAGATGTAGCGGGCCAGACCGACCAGCGCGTACCAGCCGGGCATCTGGCCGAGGCGGACCACGAGGAGCGCGGCGGTGAGGACGCCCAGACTGTCCAGGTGCATGTCCAGGTGTGCGCCCAGAAGGGAGGGACGACGGGTGACACGGGCGACAATGCCGTCGCTGAAATCCGCGAGGATGTTCAGGGTGAAGAGGAGGCCGGGAACCCAGTGCAGGGGGGATGGGGGCGTACCGGTGCACAGGAAGCCGGCGAGGAGGGCAATGAGAAGGCCTCGGCCCGCGGTGATGAAGTTGGCCGGCCCCAGGGAAGGGTAGGGTTCCGCGTGTTCGTGCGCGCGGTTGAGATGTCGGTGCTGCCAGATTTCGTGGATGACGTGTGCGGCGAGAAGCGCGCTGAGGCCAAGCGCGCAGGTCGCGTGTGGCCATGCCCAAACGTGTGCGGCCCACGCGGTTCCGCCTAGCCCGATGACGACCATGCCGGAAAGCAGGAGCATATCGCGGTTAAGGAAACGTCGCATGATTACCTCAAATACGTGGGTTGCGTGGTTTTACTCTGTTTCACTTCCCATACGTCCGTTAGGTGGAGTGGGGATCAGGGAAAATGTGGGGCGGAGAAGTTGAGGGACGCCTTTCAGAGAGGAGGCGTGTTTGCTTCATGTGGACGTTCTCACGAATAACACACCACTCATTGACGAAAGTATAGCAACTTCACAGCGGTTTGTCAACTCTTTATCACTCTGCTTGGACGGGCGAAAGCATTGCTCTCCATCCATAGGGAATGTTGAGTTCACTAACACCATCTTACATGGCCGCGCGTATGCGCCGTTGTTGCAACCCGTTCTTGGTATTTCCCCGGCTTCGGGCTATACTAAGACATCCCGGCCACGGGAGATGGATATTCATGCCGACGGTTGCCTTCTTTGCCACCTGCATTGTCGATAATGTGATGCCCGAAATCGGCGTGGCTGCGGTGCGTTTGCTCCGTGCCGCGGGGTATGACGTGGTCTTTCCCCCTGAACAAACCTGCTGCGGCCAGCCTTTTTACAACAGCGGCCTGCGCGAGGAAGCCCTGCCCTTGGCCCGGCGTACTGTGGAGATCTTCGAGCCGTACGATGCGGTGGTCTTGCCCAGCGGTTCGTGCACGGCCATGCTGCGCGTGGAATACCCGCACCTGTTTGCGGATGCCCTGGACTGGCTGGGGCGGGTCCAGGCCTTAGCGGCCAAAACGTTCGAACTCACTGAATTTCTCGTCCACCAGGCCCAATGGACCCCGCCTCCCCTGGACAACGCGCCTACCATCACCTACCACGACTCCTGCCACATGTACCGGATGTTGGGCCTCCACGAGGAGCCCCGTCACCTCCTCCGACAGGCAGGCTATCCCATCGCGGAGATGGAGGAATCCCACTTCTGCTGCGGCTTTGGCGGCCTCTTCTCCGTGCGTATGGCCAACGTGTCCAACGCCATCACCGCGGATAAATTGCGCCGGGCCGTGGAAACCCGGGCGCGCATCCTCGTTTCCGCGGATCCGGGGTGCATCATGCAAATGCGGGGCATGTTGAAGGATACGGGCTTGCGAGTCGAACACGTGGCCGTTATGCTGGCTGAAGCCCTTCCCAAGCCCCACCAAGGGCACAGCACACGCGAGGCATGACATGGGTGAACCGCGACTGACATTGGCCGAGTTCAAGCGACGCGCGGAACGAGCCCTCCGGGATCCTCGGTTGCAGCAAGCTCTGGCCGGCGCGACCCGTCACTTCCGGGAGGGTCGGGAGCGGGCGTGGGCCGAACTGCCCGATGTGGACGCGCTTCGGGACCATTTAAAGGCTATTCGTGCAGCCACCATTGCCCGTCTGGCCGAACACCTGGAAACCTTTGAGCGCAACGCGGTCGCGGCCGGCGCGCACGTGCACTGGGCTCGAGATGGCGGGGAGGCCAACCGCATCATCGTGGAAATCGCCAAACAGCACAACGTGCGCCTTCTCGTCAAGAGCAAATCCATGACCGGAGAGGAGATCCGCGTCAACCGCGCGTTGGAAGCCGCGGGCATTACCCCTGTGGAGACCGACCTGGGCGAGTGGATCGTCCAACTCGCGGGGGAAAGCCCTTCCCACATCATTGCCCCAGCCATCCACAAGACCCGCCAACAAGTGGCCGAGCTCCTGAGCCGGGCTACAGGGCGTTCCCTGCCCGCGGATGACATCCCTGCGCTCACCGCGGTGGCCCGGGAGTTCCTGCGGGACACCTTCCTCAAAGCAGATATGGGCCTCTCCGGCGTCAACGTCGCGGTTGCGGAAACGGGCAGCATCGTCATTGTCACCAACGAAGGCAACGGTCGCATGGTCACCAGCGCGCCTCCCGTACACGTGGCCATCATGGGCGTGGAAAAGCTTGTGCCCACGTGGGAGGACGCGGCGGTGTGGCTCCAACTCCTCGCGCGCAGTGCTACAGGCCAACCCCTCTCCGTGTACACCACCGTGATCACCGGACCGGCCCGCGGCGATGACGCGGACGGCCCCCGGGAACTCCACATCATCATCCTGGACCACAACCGCACCCGGGCTCTGGGCTCACCCTTTGAGGAAGTCCTTCAGTGCATCCGGTGCGGGGCTTGTCTCAACGTCTGCCCTGTGTACCGGGAAGTGGGGGGCAACGCCTACGGAAGCCCTTACAGCGGGCCCATAGGCATTGTGGTGACCCCCCTCATCTTTGGTCTGGACGCGTACCCGGCCCTCCCTCACGCGTGCACCTTGTGCGGCGCGTGCAAAGACGTGTGCCCCGCGCGCATTGATCTGCCCCGCATGATCCTGGAATGGCGTCACGAAGAAGCCCGCCGCGGGCTTCTCCCACGCTCAGACCATTGGGCTGAACGGGGGGCCGCGTGGCTTCTGGCTCACCCGCGACTGTGGCGAATGACCACCCGAATCTTGCGTTGGCTCCAGGCCCCCTTTAAACGGGATGGCCACGTGCAATTTCCCCCGCCTTTCCAAATCACCGGAGAACGGAACGCGCCCGCACTGGCCCCGCGCTCCTTCCATGAGATGTGGGCTGAGGGCGCCGTGGAGGAGAAGAGAGGTGACGACCATGACCGCGCGTGATTCCATCTTGCAACGGGTGCGTGCCCACATGCGAGCCGTGAGCCCACCACCTCCGTGGCGAAGTCGTCGTCACTTCCCGGACGTGGTGGAGCGTTTCTGCCGGGCCCTGGAGGATGTGGGGGGAGAGCCTATTGTTGCCCACGGGGAGGACGCGGCCTCGCAACGCCTGCATGACCTGCTGGATGATCTGACCGTGCGTCAGGTGGTGATGAATAACGAACCCCCTGTGGACCGCTGGGCGTTGCCCGAGCGCTGGCCCGAATATCGGTGGTTCGTGGTGGGGCAGAACGAGGGCGATGTGCGCACCTTTGCCGCGTCCGCGGATGTGGGCATCAGCGCCGCGCTGGCCGCGTTGGCCGAGACGGGCACCGTTGTCCTGGGATCCGGGCCGGGAAGCAGCCGCCTGGCCACTCTGCTACCCCCGGTACACATTGCGGTCGTGCCTGCGTCCATTATCACCGTGGACCTGTTCACCTGGGTGGCCCAACGTCCTCAACCCATGCCCGCGGCCCTCACCTTTGTCACCGGTCCCAGCAAAACCGCGGATATCGAACAGACCCTGGTGACCGGCGTCCACGGCCCCCGACGGATGATCGCCATCGTTATCGCGTGAAACCTGACTTATCGGCGTCGCGTTCGGGCCCGAGCCGCGGTTTGACGGATGAGGGCTTTCACCTCGTCCTCCCGGAGGAATCGCCATTGGCCGGGTTCCAGGTCCCCCAGGTGCAGGGGCCCAAAGCGTACCCGAATGAGCCGCCGTACCGGGTGTCCCACCGCGGCCAACATCCGTCGTACCTCCCGCTTCTTCCCCTCAGTCAAAATCAAACGGACCCAGGTCGTGCGGGGTGCTTCCCCCGGTCCCACCACCATCGCGCTTTTGGCCCGGGCCACCCAGTTTCCCAGGGGCACGCCCTTCTCCAGTTGGAGCAACGTGTCCAGCGTGGGCTTGCCCTCCACCAGGGCCAGGTACTCCCGTTCAAACCCGTAGCGGGGGTGGGTAAGGCGATGGGCCAGTTTGCCGTCATCGGTGAGGAGCATCAAACCCTCTGTGCGCGCGTCCAACCGTCCGGCGGGAAAGAGTTTTCCGGGAAGAGGGACCAGATCACGCACCGTGGGACGGCCGTGCAGGTCGGGGAAATCGCCTAGGACTCCCACAGGCTTATACACCAGGATGTACCTGTGCGGTCGGGATGTGCGTCGTTTTTGGGCCATGAGAAGAGAAAAGCAACGGTCGGGACAACGCACATGTCGCCCCGACCGTTATGGGTGGATGAAAGGTTACTTCTTCAGGAAGGGCAAAATCTTGCCCAATTCGCCCATTTCCCAACTGACCAGGATGGGCACCGCGTTGAAGATGGACGAGTACGTGCCCGAGACCAGGCCAATGAGCATGGTGGCAATGAAGCGCTGGATGGTGACTCCACCGAAGAGGAGAATCGCGATCATCACGAAAATCGCGTTCAACTGGGTGGCCAGGGATCGGTGGATGGTCTCCAGCAAACTGCGGTTCGCCAGCGTCTCAAAATCCTCCCCCCGGTACTTGGGCGCGTTCTCGCGGATGCGGTCGAAGACCACAATGGTATCCTGCACCGAGAAGCCAATAACCGTCAGGATCGCGGTCAGGAAGAGCGCGTCCGCTTCCCAGTTGCGGAAGATGCCCAGGATCGCGAAGATGCCCGTGGTGACCAGCACATCGTGGATCATGGCGATAATCGCAGAGACACCGAAGCGCACCGGGTGCGATACGCTGCCCACGTTGCGGAAGGCCCAGGTGATGAACAACAGAATGGCCAGGGACGCGGCCAGAACCGCCACTCCCGCGGCCCGGGTCACTTCGTGCCCGATAGCCGGGCCGATAGACCGGAATTGCAGTTCCTCAAAGGGCCCGATGTTCTCCTTTAAGGCCTGAACCAACTCGGCCTTGGTCTCGTCATCGATGTGCTTCATGCGGATGGCCACGGTGCGCCCGTCGTTCAACGTCTGCACCACGGGGTCGAACCCGTGCTTCGCCAGCACATCGTGGACTTCCCCCGGCATCATGGGCTTATCGAATCGCATCTCCCAGTACGCACCGCCTGTGAAGTCAATGCCCAACTTGATGGGATAGCCCGTGGTCGCGGTG
>CAYPUG010000130.1:0-6280 GCA_964413905.1 uncultured Anaerolineae bacterium
GAATTCATTCGGCGGCGTAGGGGCTTTGGAGTGCGGCGACCCGGCGCCGCTTTGATGACGTACTGGCAACTGGCGGATAGCAGGTGGCAGTTGGCGGTTGGCAGTTGGCGATTAGCAGTTGGCGGTTGGCAGTTGGCGATTAGCAGTTGGCGGTTAGCAGTTGGCAATTAGCGGCTAGCGGTGGGCGGGGGAGGTAGCCGAGGGGCCGGAATTACGTCCCGAAGGGACGGCGCCTGTTGAGCCGGCGAATTCATTCGGCGGCGTAGGGGCTTTGGAGTGCGGCGACCCGGCGCCGCTTTGAGAGCAGTGGTCGGTGGTCGGTGGTCAGTGGCCAGTGAGCAGTTGGCAGGTAGCAGATAGCGGTTGGCGGTTCGTCTGTGGTCCGTGCCCAGGACAAGACATGGCGTATCACGTACAGAGGAGGCCATATGTCATTTAAGGGGTCTGTTCTCATCCGGCTGTTGACCGTGATTGTGCTGATAGGGGCTGGTTACATCGCTTACACGTACGCGATCACCCATCCCACGTTTGTGCACGAAATGAAGCAGAGCCTGGGATTGGAAAACACTCGGGGCGCCGGGCCCGGCGTGGCCGCGTCCGGCACGCTGGAAGTGAACACCACCCAGGTGATGAGTCTGGTACCGGCACGAGTTATCAGCGTCACAGTCCAGGAAGGAGACCCGGTACGAGAAGGGGATGTACTCATCCGCCTGGATGATACCCTGTTGCAAAAACAACTCGCCGCCGCGCGCGCGGAGATCGAGTTGGCCCGGGCCCAGTTGGCTCTAGTCCAGGCCGGCGCTCGTCCCGAGGAGATCGCGAAGGCGCAGGCCCAGGTTCAGGCCGCGCGCATCGCGGCCGAGGTCGCGGCTCAGGCCCTCGCCGACGCGCGAGCCATCCGCGATGAGGCCCAGGACATCCGGCCCGAGATCATCCGCGCGGAAACCGAGTACACCAAAACCCTCCACGCGCGTGACGCCGCGCTGGCCCAGGCCCACATCGGCGACCTCTACGCCCAACTGTGGGAACAGATCAACAACCAGGTCAAAGCCGGCCAGGACATCGTCCTCCCCAACGGCCAGAAGAAACACGTGGAGCCTCCTCCGGAAAAAGTGAACGAAGTCAGTTTCCAGTGGAACCTGGCCAGCCAGCAAGAGTGGCAAGCCTGGGCCAAATACCACCAGGCCGAGGCCGCGGTCAACGCCGCGCGCGCCGCTCTGGACGCGACCCGGGCCAAACTCACGGACCCCGCGCGGGAGATGCCTGTAGCCCAGGCTTTGGCAGCCTACGAGAAGGCCCAGGCCGCGATCCCTGTGGCCCAGGCCGGCCTGGACGCGTTGAAACAGGGACCCAACCCGGAGAAGATCGACGTGGCCCGGGCCAACCTGCGCCGAGCCCAAGCCACCTATGACCGCCTCGCCGCGTCCCGTCGTTTCTACACCGTGCGCGCCCCCATCTCCGGGCGGGTTATCAAACGCAGCATCGAAACGGGCGAAATCGCGACCCCGGGTATCCCCCTTCTGGAGATCGGCGATATAAGCCACTTACACCTCACCCTCTACGTCTCGGAAAAGGACCTGGGCCGGGTTCACCTGGGCGATAACGTGGTCCTCACCGTGGACGCGTACCCCGGCGAGACCTTCCACGGCCGCGTCATCCACATCGCGGACAAAGCCGAATTCACACCCCGCAACGTGCAAACAAAGGAGGATCGAGCCACCCTCATGTACGCGGTGGAGGTGGACGTTCCCAACCCGGAGGGGAAATTAAAAGCAGGGATGCCCGTCGACGCGATCATCGGCATCTCCTCCTGGACTGAGGAAACCACCCAAGGTAACGCGCTTGCCGTGGAACTGTCCCGCTTCCAACGGAAGACGCCTCAAACCCAGGCCCTGATCGCGTCCGGCGCCTTTGAAGGCCACACCGTGCGGATCATGTCTGAAGTGGCCGCGCGGGTGACCGATCTGCTTGTCGCCAAGGGGGATACCGTCCACGTGGGGCAAGTGATCGCGCGGCTGGACCCCGGCCCCCTCCCCCAACAACTTGCCGAAGCGGAAGCCGGACTGGCCGTGGCCCAGGCCCAACTGAAGGACCTCCTCGCTCAACCCCTGCCCGCGCAGGTGAACGTGGCCCGGGCCCAGGTTGCTCAGGCCGAAGCCCATGTCCGGGCCGCGCAGGTCACCCTGAAAGCCGCCCGGGTTATGCTTGAACACCCCACAGAACTGGACAACCAGATCGCCCTGGCTCAAGCCCAACTGGACGTGCTCGCTCATCGCCTGGACGAAGCCCGGGCCATACGCAAGGCCGCGACGGTGGAACGGGATTACTACGCATCCGACTACACCGAGCAGGGGCGAAAGCGGTACGCGATGGCCGTGGAAAAAATCGCGGCCGCGGACGCGAACATTCGCAGCATCCAGGCAGACATCACGGGCACCCGACGGCTCATCGTGCTCTTGCAGGAGATTCGAGAGAATCCCCTGGCCTTGAAAGCCCAGGTCCACCAGGCCGAAGGGCAACTGCGGCTGGCCCAGGCCCAACTGGACGTCGCGAAGAAAGATCTTGCCCTGGCCCAAGCATCGGCTCGCGAGGAGGAAATCGACATGGCCCGGGCCCGAATCCGCCAAGCCCAAGCCACCCTGGCCCTGCTCCAAACCCAAATGGAACGTTACACCATCACCTCATCCCATGCGGGCACAGTCACCTCGTGCCCGGTGGATGAAGGCGAAATCGTATCCGCGGGAGGCGTTGTGTGTGAAATCGCCTCCCTCGATGTGCTGGACCTGATCGTCTTTATCCCCGAGGCGGATCTGGGGCGGGTGTACATAGGGCAAGCGGTCGAGGTGACCGTGGACACGTACCCGGATCGGGTCTTTCCCGGCACGGTGGTGTGGATTGCAGACGAGGCCGAATTCACCCCTAAGAACGTTCAAACAAAAGAAGATCGGGTGGACATGGTGTTCCGGGTGAAAGTACGCGTCCCCAATCCAGAGGGCATCCTCAAGCCGGGGATGCCCGCGGACGCGACGTGGCCATTTGCCGGCCGCTGAGTCACCCAGATCAACCTGTAGCGCTCCATCCAGGGCGACCGTGCGCGCTCTCGGGCAAACATCGACTCAACCAATTGCCGACACGATATCCCCACGTGTTAGGCCTTTGAAAAACACCGGGGTTTTACACACGTGTGTTGAATACACTCAAGGGGTAGATATCCATACTTGGGGCACATGTATTTGATACGCGGGAATGACGACCATCAGGTCTATACCTTGAAATCGATCCTCTGTCCCCTCACCGCCGTCCACAATGACCGTAGCGTAGTACACGCCGGGAGCCATGTGCGCATTATCCACACGCACCACCATGACACTGGGAGTCACCCCGTACCACGGATCCAGAGTGACCCAATTCAAGTACGGGACCCACACCCGACGCCCGCCCAGGGATAAGGTTACACCCCGCTTGCCAACACGAATGACCTGCGGGGGAGCACTCCCTGCAGGGGCAATCTCCCGCACGCTGGGGATAACGCCGGCCACCCAGTGAATGGCATGACCTTCGGGCACGCCTTGCTGGACAATGGAGACACGAGGCGGGGTATACACTTCGTCCGGCCGGAGATTTAAATAAATGCGGGTCGGCTCCACATGAAGCACCGGCGGACGCACAGTCACGATCACCGTCAGGGTCACGGGACTATCATCCACCAACGGATCGTCGGCTTCAACTATTACAGTGCCCACATGCGTTCCCACCTCCATTTCCGTAGGATCCACAATGATGACCAAATTTCCCGGCGTCGTTCCCGAATGCGGGTCTATACGCAACCACTCTTGTCCCGTTTCCACACGAGCGTGCCAACCAATACTTCCCCCCACGGCCACATTTTGCACCACCGCAATTTGATTCATGGGAGGATGGCCCCGCTGGGCATCAAAAGCAAAGGTGCGAGGTTGCACATCTAAACGAGGTTGCACCACCGTGAGGGACACGTCCACCTGTTGAGGACTTTCCAGCGCGCCGGGAGCAGACACCTCAACGGTACCGGTGTACGTTCCGGTAGGCAGGTGTTCCGGCCTCACGCTGACCACAAGGCGTCCGGGGGTGTGCCCGGTAGTGGGAGACACGTGAAGCCACGCGGTGTCTCCCACCACCCGTGCGGTCCATGTGATACTCCCCCCGGCCCCGGCGTTCTCCACGGTGATGGCTTGGGCCGGAGGCGGAATGTACGCCTCATAACGGAAGGACACACCGTTGGCACTTAGACGTAGAATGGGCTTGTCGGGAATGCCGGAACCGTCCAGGTTTCCCACAGCCAGCCCCAGTCGGAAGTTTCCCAAGTGCGTCTCGAAATCATCATTGAGTTCTGGAGAGGTGTAGATGCGATATGCACGCTCTTTCAGGATGACAATCTCCCCCCACCCATCGCCGTCCAGGTCCCCCCCCGCAATGCGCTTCCAACCCGGTCCACACCAGATTTGAATGTCCCGCGGGAGCACGTAGCCGGCCGGATTCCGCACGATAAGGGGAACCGCACTGTCATCGCTTCGAATGAACAGGAGTTCATCATCCCCATCGCCGTTCATGTCCACTGCAGCGATGTCGTCTATAGTAGGGAAATACGGCACCTGATCCACCGGGAGCACCCGGCCGCCCCCAATCCAACGGAATAGAATATAGGAATCCCAACCCGAGGGGGGTTGCCGAGAGGTCGCGATTTCCTCCTGACGGGAATTCGCGTCTACCTGGCCTACGGCCACCGCTTTCCAGGGTTTGATTTCAAAATAGTACACCAGCGTATCCCACATGCCCCCGCTAAACACGTAAAACAAAGCCCGAATATCCCCTAAGACCACACCGTCATCCCAGCCATCACCGTCCACGTCTCCGGAAGCCAGCAATTTGACAGGCACCTCCAGCGTACGGGCAAAAACCTGTCGAAAGGATGTGGCCGTTTTGTTCGGGTCAAGCACAAGAACCCGAGCCGGGGCCTCGGTGGCCTCTCGTGTGTGTGTCGCGATGATCTCCGCTTGCCCATCTCCATCCACATCCCCCAGCGCCACATGGGTCCAATGTCCTTCGGGCGGTGCCATATGCCAGGATGCAGGGGTGCCTCTGGGCACCGGGTCGAAAACCCGCAACTCACCCGCTTTCAAAGCCACGATCTCCTCATCCCCATCACCGTTCACATCCCCCAACGCTATCTGCTCCCACCCCGTTGAAGACGACGTAAAGGACACGGGACGATAACCGGTCGCAACGTGCGGATCCACCACCGTCACCCGACCGTCCGCGGTCAATAACACAATCTCATCGTCCGGAGGAGGCGCATCCATGTGTTTAGAAGCCGGTGGAACAATCGAAGCCGCGTGGGTGAAGCCCATCACCCCCCAAAACCACAGGGCACCCGTGACGATCCCGACGAGAACCGGCATGAGATAACGTGGCCAACGTGGAATGTGATCACGTCGGTGTAAAAGGTGCATTTTGCCTCCCTCTTCTTTCTCGGCCAAGATACATCGCCCGGCCCGGTTATGATAAAATGGGACCCGCGTTCGTGCAAAGGATATGTACATAGGGGCTAGGAGGCACCCATGCAGTTGCTACGCGTACGGAATATGGAGTTCATCTGGGGGGCGCGAACGTATGTCATGGGCATTCTGAACGCCACCCCGGATTCCTTCTCCGGGGATGGGCTATTAGCCGCCGGAGGCGATTGGATCCAGGCGGCCGTGACACAGGGATTGCGCTTCGTGGAAGAAGGCGCGGACATCCTGGATGTGGGCGGTGAATCCACGCGGCCGGGCGCCCGGCCTATTTCCGCGGCCGAGGAAATCCGACGGGTTATTCCCGTCATCCGCGCGCTGCGCGAGCACACGGACATCCCCATCAGCGTGGATACGTATAAGGCCGAGGTAGCAGCGGCCGCTCTGGACGCAGGTGCGGACATGGTGAACGATGTGTGGGGGCTCCGCATGGACCCTCATATGGCCCCGTTGGTTGCCGCGCGTCACGTGCCCGTCATTCTGATGCACAACCGCTCCCGGCCCAAAAACGCGGTCCAGGAAGAACGTCTGGGAGGACGATATGTGGGCATCGAGTACGACAACCTCATCGAAGATGTCAGGCGTGAACTTCTGGAAAGTGTGGCCCTTGCTCACGCGGCGGGCATCCCCGATGAACACATCATCCTCGATCCGGGTATCGGGTTCGGCAAGACCGTGGAGCAGAACCTGGAACTGATTGACCGCCTGGATGAGATAAGGGCTTTAGGGTATCC
>CAYPUG010000131.1:0-6269 GCA_964413905.1 uncultured Anaerolineae bacterium
ATGAAGAGAGGCGGGACCGAATAGCCCGCAACCGACCACGCGTCCCTCCTCCTGGCGAACATTAGAAGTCCACCGACACGTGGGTCCGGCCGTTCGCCAGGCCTACAACGGGGAGCGTGTCATCATTGTAGACTGCCTGACCTTACTGGTGAGCAATATCTTCATGGACATTCCCGATGATCCCCACAAAGCCCGGGAAGCGGCCTTGGAGGAGGCGGACGCGCTCATTGCCACGGCCCGTGTGCTTCCTGCCCACACTCTCATTGTGTCCAACGAAGTCGGCATGGGCATTGTCCCGGCCACGCGGTTAGGACGAGTATATCGGGATGTGCTGGGAGAGGTGAACCGACATATGGCGGCCATGGCGGATAACGTTTACTTCCTTATCGCAGGTATCCCCATGGTGGTAAAGGGAGAGAATCCCTCCGGTTGAGGGCTAAAATGTCGTCATCACTTACCGAGGACGCAAAAGCCACACGGCCAGGAGGATGAACGCACCGCCCAGCCACTGGACCGGGTGTAAGTGCTCGTGCAGAAACACGTACCCGAAAAATGCCGCGGCCACAGGCTCCAACGTTGCCACAATGCTCGCTACGCTGACGGGCACCCATTGAACGCCGATGGTGTACGCGAGCCCCCCTCCCAATGTGGGGCCTAGAGCCATCGCCAGAAGCCACAAATACACTTCCGGTCGGTGCAAAGGTGTTAGGACCGCCTCCCTAGGCTGAACGAAGACCAGGAGCCATCCCCCGAAAAATAGGCCATACCACTGCACCGTCCACGGCCGATAATAGCGCACGGCTATTTTTTGGAAGATGCTGTACAACCCATACGTAAACCCTGAAAGCACCCCAGCAGCCAACCCCCACGCGTTTAACCGCACCTGAGCCGGATCGTACGCTCGGGCCACCAACACCACCCCTATCCACGTCAACACCAATGACAGGACAACCCGGCGAGTTAACGGTTCGTGGAGGAACAACGATGCAATCAGAGCCACCCACGCGGGCGCCGTGTACAAAAGCACCGCAGCCACGGCTACGCCTATCAGCGCCACCGCGTACACATAGGCCGCGTAAAACAACGCAATGCCAAACACCACATATGCGAGAAACAACCCCAAGTGATCCCGCCGTAAAGAAAAGGCCGAACTCCGCTGCGGGAGAAGAACCACACCCAGCGCAAGCCCGCCCAGCAACGCCCGATACGCGACCACCGTCAGAGGGTGAAGCCCAAAGGAATGCACGGCCACGGTGTAGAACACCCCTAGCGTGGCCCACAACAAAGCGGCCAGCGTTACCAATAGATACCCTAACGTAGTGCGGGACACTCCATCCTCCTCACCGGTTTGGCCCTCTTACGGCGTTTTGAAACCCTGTACGTCCATGGAGTTTTGTTAGTCTATCGGCGAAGTTCTCTCCCTCCTTGATCCTGCAATTCGCGCTGCCGAACCTGCGCCAGAATGTACTCCGGGTGTCCCCGGATTACCGACCGGTCCAGGCGACCCGAAGCCACCGCCGCGACCAGAGCGTCGAGCGTCGCGTTGACCGGTGTGGGAACACCCACCTGCTCACCGTAGCGCGCAACAGCACCGTTCAACCAGGGCACCTCTGTGCGCTGCCGGCCCCGTTCCAAGTCCAGATATACCGACGGCATCTTATTCCCCCGTCCTCCCCGGGCAAAACGTCCCATCAGTAGACGCACCACACGGACGGGCAAGTGTTCGATCAGCGGCGTCACCCAGGGCAGGGGATACCCTCCGAACGGGAGAACCCGAACACCCAATGCACGCATGACCGCCAACGCCTCACGCCAAGCGCGAACCTCTAAGGTACCGGCAATGGGGTGGGCAAACACTCGGCCCGGTGGCCACCCCAACAGCGCGGATTGGGCGTTCGCGGTCAGGTTCAGCAACAGTTTAGTCCACTTCAACGCCTGATAATCGTCCGCATACTGCACCCGGAACCCGACCGTCACAAAAGCCTGTCCCAAGGCGTTCCGCATCCGCCGCGCGGGCTCCTCATCACGCACCGCGGCCAATCCTATCTTATAGGAAGAGCGGGCCACACGGACATGCCCCACTTTGACCACATCTACCGGAGTGGAGATCACACCGGCCAGCACACGATCCGGCCCCACCACCTGGACAAATCGCTCTTCATTGCCCACCCCGTTCTGCAGAGAAAGCACAAACGGCCGAACGTCCGCCCGGGCCAAATCCTCGGCCACCGCGTCCGTGTCATACGCCTTTACCGTCACCACGACCACGTCCGCGGGAAACACCTCCAGCACAGCGCTCAGGGACGCATCCGCGTGTGTGAGGAAAGCAGTGTAAAGATTCAAATCCGCAAGCATAGTCAGAGGGGTTGAACGCACTTGGGAGAGGTGGTGCTCCCGTACCACCGCGGCTACTTGCGCGCCTGCCCGGGCTAAGGACACCGCAGTCAACGTCCCAATCGCGCCCAACCCCACCACAACAACGTTCACCGAGATCTCCTCGTTACCCGAAATTGCAAAGACATGGCTCCAGATGAATAAACGGACACCTGATTGAGCGACAAAACTCTGCGAATGCACCTTGGCCTAGAAAGAGGAAGGGAAATTCGTGGGATTTTCGCCGCCTTCGGCGGCGAAAATCCCACGAATTTCTACTCCTTCTTTACGCCGAGATACATGAAACGCGATGTGTCAGTCAATCAGAACGGACACATCACGTTTTATGTACCTTTACTCACAGTCCCTTCTACAGCTCAAGGGGACGGTGGAAGAAATTTTTCCGGGTCGTAACGCACGCGGCCTTTCCGAATCTCAAAGTGGACATGAGGGCCCGTTGCCCGACCGGTTCCGCCCATGCGGCCGATGACATCTCCCTGCCGAACCCATTGCCCCGGATGGACCAGTGCTCCCTTGAGATGCGCGTATAAAGTATTCCACCCATCCCCGTGGTCAATGATCACCATGTACCCATAACCGGTATCATCCCAGCGCACCGTACGCACCCGGCCACTGCGGGCCGCGTACACATAAGAGCCGTACGGTCCGGCAATGTCCAAACCGTGATGGTGTGCGTGAAAGTGCTGCGTGATGATCCCTCGCGCTGGCCACATGTACGCGTAACCCGGATATGCTCGTGGGGGCTGTACATTAATCTCCTTGTGGCCCCCGGGAATCACCACCCATTGCCCCGGCTTCAGCGTGTACGGAGGACGCAAGCGGTTGGCCGCGTACGTCCGGATCACATCCGGAGGCACATGATACCGTCGTGCCAGGCTTTCCACGGTGTCCCCTTTCTTCACCTCCACCACTACGCCGTTCACCGGTGGGATGCGCAACACATCACCCGGGTAAAGATCATCGGGATTGTACTCGATGGACGGGTTAGACCATCGTAAAGCATCCATGGATATGCCAAAACGCAAAGCGATGCTGCTCACCGTATCCCCGGGTCGGACCGTGTAGGTGATGACCTGAGGTAAGGGAGGGACACCGTACTCACCTTTCCGATAAGACACCGGCACCGCGCTCGGTCCCAACGTGGCAGAAAGATGCACCTCCTCGACCGAAGGCCCCACAGGAGCGAGAAGGTGAACCGGTGCCGCGCGCACGTGAGGCGGAGTTATGGCCGTTAAGAATGTCGGCGTAGGAGATGGTGTGTGCATGGGCAGATAACGCGATGGAGGAGATGACGAAGCGACCGGCGCCTCTGATTTCCCCCCACATGCCACCAGAACGCCCAACGTCAAAACAAGGACCGCCGCAAGGATCCCCCTATCCCGAGGGAACACTCTTCGCTGACCGCTCATACGCACTCGTCCTCCGGTGATGGCACCCATGCATCCTCTCGGGGAACGTACTCCCGTGCCGGACGACCGCGCTTGTGAAGAATGCGCATATGGCGGGGTTCCACCCAGCCCTGCTTCAGCACGTACCGCTGGATGTTCTGACGTGCCCCGGATTCCTGCCCCACCACGAGTTCATACACGTGCTGAAGTTCCTGAAGCACAAAAGGCGTTGGAAGCAGGTAGAAGAGCACGCGCGGGTCTTGACGCACCCGCTCGCGCAGCCGGTGCAGTGCACACTTGAGAATGCCCTCGTGATCAAAGGCCAAGGGAGGTAATGTATCTATTGCCCACCACAACGCTTGGGCCGCGTCATCCCCTCCGGCAACGGGTTCCGCACGGGGCAGCAATCCCATGTAAGCCACACTAATCACCCGACCTCGAGGATCACGTTTTGGGTCCCCGAAGGTACCGATTTGGGCCAGATAGGGTACGTCCACAATGCCGGTCTCTTCCGCCAGTTCACGGCGGGCCGCGGCCGCGAGGGGCTCTGTAGTCTCCACAATTCCTCCGGGAAACGCCCACATTCCCTCATAAGGGGGGTGGCCGCGACGAATGAGCAATACGTGCAAACGGTTGTCAGAGACTGCGAACAGAACCACATCCGCGGCAACTGTCGCATAATGTCGTTTCTCTGCCATACAAAACCGCCTTGTTATGGAAATGCCACAACGACAACGGGGGGCTCACTTCACCATAATGTAATACGCCGTTCCGTTCCCTGGCGTAAACGGATAATGTTCGGGCGGAGGGCCCAGACAATCGCTACTGCAAGGCCCAGGCCGTAGATTACATGAGGCGGAGGAACAATCTCCGGGTGCCAGGCCCACACGCCCACCAGCATGAGCAACCCTCCCAACCCCACGGTCAACGTACCGATGGACGCGTAACGGGTCAAAAACAAGTTCACCACGGCCAAGGGCAAAACCACGGTGGCAGCCATCGGGTTTAAAATGGCCAACGTGGCCGCGCCGACCATTCCTCCGGCTCCCCCACGAAATCTTAACCATACAGGCCAATTGTGTCCCAAGACCGCCCCTACTCCGGCCAGGGCCGTAGCCCATTCGCTTCCCATGTACGTGCGAATCAACCAAATAGCGATGATGCCCTTAAAAATATCACCCAACACAGTTAACGCCGCCGCGGTCACACCGGCGGCTCGCCATACGTTGGTGCCTCCAATACGACCGCTGCCGTGTTGACGCACATCGACGCCCCACGCTTTGCCGACCAGATATCCCACCGGGATGGAGCCAAACAAATACCCCACAACCAGGCCGAGTACAACCGACATCATGTGAAACCTTCCCTCCCTCGTACATTGAAGTAAATCATGCATACGCCTTTGTATTCCACCGCATAATACTGTATAGAAGCCGCCGGGTGCAAAGCCCAAGCCTAAAGCCGACGAGCATTTCATCACAAACAAACCGATGACGACGCCGGCCTCGATGAGCCGTGCGCCGCCATCGGTTTACTTCATCAAGAACGCCCACATCGGCAACACACGTGTTCTTTGTTCAACGCCGATACGTCAGGACAGGGCCGCCAGGCGTCGGGCCAATTTCTCCTCTTCTTCTCGCAATTTGACCAATTTCTCCCGTTCTCGGTTCACCACCTGTTCCGGTGCTTTCTGCACAAAGTTGGGGTTGTTCAGGAGATCTTCCGATCGGGCGATCTGCCGGCGCACATTGTCCAGTTCCTTTTTCAGGCGTGTACGTTCGGCCTCCACGTCGATCATGCCCGCCAGGGGTAAGTGGACGGTGATGCCCCCCTCCACAACTGTGGCCGCGAGCGCCGGTGCGTCCACATGTTCGGCAATGGTGAACTGTGCCGGATCCAGACGGGCCAAGTGGACAAGCACATCCCGCATGGATTCCACCAGGGACAAGTGTTCGCCGGCGGCAACAAGCGCGGGAATGCGTTTGCCGGGTTCCACGTTGTACTCCGCGCGCACGTTGCGGATACCCCGAATCACGTCGCGGATCAGGGCAAAATCCGCCTCCACGGTCTCATCTCGCGCGCCGGCCTCAGGCCAGGGAGCAAGCATAATGCTTACCCCTTCGTGAGGAAGTTGTTGCCAGATGGCCTCGGTCACAAAGGGCATGTAAGGATGCAACAAACGCAACGCCTTCTCCAACACATAAACAAGGACACGGCGGGTGCGTTCCTTCGCGGCCTCATCCTCGCCGTAGAGGGCAATTTTGGCGATCTCCAAATACCAGTCGCAGTACTCACTCCACAGAAAGTCGTAAATCTGGCGACCGGCCTCACCGTACTGAAATTCCCGGAACAACCGTTCCACTTCTGCGTTGAGATGTTCCACCCGGCTGAGAATCCAGCGGTCGGCCAGAGTGAGGTTCGGGTCATCTGGCCGCTCGGTGACCGGTTCCTGGTCCTCCCGCAGGTTCATGAGCACAAACCGGGCCG
>CAYPUG010000132.1:0-6145 GCA_964413905.1 uncultured Anaerolineae bacterium
CTGGCCAAGTCCCTCCTCTTCAGGAAGAGGGCAGAGGAGGCGAGGAAGCCGTGAGCGCGGTTATGTTCTGGTTCGCGGGCGTGGTGGGAATCTTTGTGGCCGGCCTGCCGATGAGCATCGGGTTGTTTCGCGCGTTGCTGGATATTCATGAAGACGATCGGGGCGCGTTGGCCCTGGCCTTCGCCTTCCCCGTGGCCTTTCTCCCCCTTCTTTACTCTGCCTGGGTGTGTATGATGCTTGATCCGCATCCATGCACGTCCACTTTTTTCTGGAGTGCGCTTGGCTTGGAAGTTCTTATCGGATGGACTGTATGGGGACGGGCGACATGGCAATCCCTGCGGAATGACGCGCGCGGCGTGTTCGGCCTTCTAATGGTGTTTCTAGTGGTTGGGAGTGTGTGGTGGGGACTCCGTGCCACGGGGAACAGGGAATTTTTGGCCATTGGTGAACACGTCATGAATTTAGGCTTCGCCCAAATGTTTGCCCGTGAAGGACGCGTGCCTCCGGCGAATCCCTTTTTTGCCGGTTACACGGTGGATTTCTACTATTACTACTTTGCGCTTATTATTCACGCCTTCGGGGCTATCACTCGGCTCCCCCTTTTTGTGGCCTACTTTTTGATGGGCGTCACCTGGCCTGCTCTGGTCGCGGCGCAGGTGTACGCGTTGACCCGCTTGTGGGCTCGGCGGTGGTGGACGCCCGCGCTCGCAGTTGGATTGTACCTGTTCGTGGGCAATGGGGGCATTTTTCTGCAACTCGGTGCCGAAGCCGGCTGGTTTCCCCCCCCCGTACTGCGTGATCTTAGCCTGACGTACACACTTCACATCACGCATCGGGTGCACCTTCCTCCTCAATCCGACTTGTGGTGGTTCTTCCCCACCCGTCTCATCCCGGAATCGAACCAATGGCGGTATGTGATTACCGAGTTTCCCATGTTCTCATTCCTGCTGGGCGATCTGCATCCTCACGTGGTTGTGTTGCCGTGGAGTTTGTTAGGCATTCTGAGCGTTTCCACGAGCCGTCTGCGTACATGGCTCCAGACGCTTCTGGTGGCCTTTCTCCTGGGGACCATCGGGGTGATAAATGCCTGGTCCTTCCCGGTGATGATGCTTTTGTTGGGCGTGTTTCTGTGGCGTGAGCGTCCTTTGAAGGCGGCGGTCTCCCGGTGGCTGATGGTGGGTTTTCTGGCTGTTCTTCTCTTCCTGCCCTATTACCTTCAACTCCGTAGCCCGATTGTGGCGTATCGTATCGGGCTGTTTGCTACGCCTTTTTTCCCTTGGACCCTTCATTGGGCTCCTTTTATCCTGCCCATTTTATTCGCTTTATCTTCGCTTCTTCCCGGTGAGGGGCGTCGAGCGATCTTGACCCTCGTGGGGGGCGTTTTACTTATACTCGGCGGGTGCGGAGTCGGGGGGTGCTTGGTGGGAGGGCTCGCGTTCGCCATTCTCTTAGTGGTGCTGAACCGGGGATTGCATTGGGACGATCCGATTGGGGTGTTCCTCGTAGTGTGGTTGGTGTTGAACTTGGTGGTAGATGTGTTTTACTTGGAAGATTTCTGGGGCGGACGTTATAACACGGTTTTTAAAGTGTACTTTGAGGCCTGGTCCTTGGCGGCCATGGCCACGGCGTTGATCATCGAACGGTTTCCCCGTTCATGGCGGGTTGTTTCTCTTATTGGGGGGGCCGGCGGCTTGGTGTACACGATAAGTGTGTTTCTTTTCCTCTGGCCCCACGCGCACATGGTGACAAAACCGGTTCACTTGACTTGGCTTCCTGACCCGTACATTCAAGGCGAACGGGTGGCGGTGTTGCACCATATATCCCAATACCGGAATATTCAGCGCATTTTGGAAGGCGAGACGATGTATCCCGTGAGTGTGGTGCAGGAGGGATTAGAGGAACTGGCCCAGCAGGATGAGCGGCTGCTCCTTTGGTATCCCGACCGTTTAACCGAGGTGGGCAGGAATCCCGTGGCCCGTGAGGCGTTTTTCCGCACGCGTGATGAAGCAGTACGTCGTCGGATATTGGAGGCCTATCATGTTGATGCTATCATTGTAGGTCCGGACGAACGACGGGTATACGGATACGATACGGATTTTTCTTTGGCTTCGTTGGGAACCCCCGTGTGGAGTCAGGGAGGCGTGATCGCTTATGTTGTGACGTCGCCCCGTGTGTGTTTTGCACGTGAAGGCCGGGTGCGTTTTTCCGGGCAAGCAGGAGAGGTGGAATTGAAAGCGCTTCATGTCGCTCGGGGGAGGGATCTGGACGGTCGGGATGTGCTGGCTCTGTACGAGGTGTGGAGGCTCCGGCGGGGCAACCCTGCGGCTATGTCCGTTTTTGTCCACATCCTGGATACGGAGGAACACACGGTCGCCCAGGCCGACCACTCCCTGGGTCTTTGGGACACGCGTTGGCAGGATCCCGAAACTAAGGAGGTGTACGGCGTCCATTGGACACTTCTCCCGTCGGGCCAAACTGTAGAAGAAGTACGGCTGGGGGTGTGGTTACCCTCGTCGGGGGAGCATTTCCAGGTCTCGGGAAAGCCGGATAGGGGTTTTCGGGTGGGGGACGGGGGACAAGCCGTTGAAATCCGATTACTTTCGTGTCATTAGGGGGAGCACGTGCAGGGTCGATGGTGGTTGCCTTGGCTGAGTGGAGGTTTCTTGGTGGTTGCCTCTGTGTTCGTTCTTCTCTCTGATATATTTCATCCCTATCCAAACATCCCGCCTTCTTTAGTCGGCCAAGAGGTAGCGCATGTGGAAGGTGTTGCTTTTACTATTCAGGTGCAAGGGACCACTGTGTACATGGGCATGGGGGCCCGTGTTTGGGTGTTGCAAGGCGAGGATGTATCACATCTGCAGAAGGTGGGAGAATCCCCGCGATTTTCCGGGGATGTGCTTGATTTCGAAGTGAAAGGGCGTTATTTGTTTGTGGCCGCTCGCGATGCAGGCATCCGCGTGTTGGATGTTGCCGATCCTGCACACCCGCGAGAGGTGGGAGGAATATATCCGGACGCGTGGGTGGAGGGGATATATCTGGCCGGGGATCGACTTTATGCAGCATCAACGTGGGGGGGGTTATTTATCTTTGATGTCTCGCGTGTTCCACGGATGAGTCTCATAGGTCGGTTGGATACGCCGGGGTATGCCCGTGATGTAGCCGTGTCCGAACCAGTGGCCCTTGTCGCGGATTGGCATGGGGGCACCCGAGTTGTGGATGTATCCGACCCCGGTCATCCCCGAGAAGTGGCCGCGTTGACCGGGGAGACACGGCCGCAAAGTGTGGCGATTCAGGGCCACATGGCGTACGTTGCGGATGGGTGGGGCTTGCAGGTCATCGACGTGTCCGACCCCGCGATACCGCGCGTGTTAAAACGCTTGATGTTGCCTGGGTGGACGGTTCATGTGGTGCTGCAAGGGGCTCGGGCGTATGTCTCGGCCCGTGATGCAGGCGTGTTCGTGGTGGATATTTCGGATCCGGCGCGGGCCCATGTGGTGGGGCGATATGCCGTCGATGCGCCGGCGGTACATGTGGTGTCGGTACCGCCTTATTTGTACGTGGCAGAAGAGATGGACGGCCTGCTCATACTTCGGGAACGGGAGTAAAAGATAGAGCCTATGACGGGATTGCAATGGTTTCTCAGCATGGCGGGCTTTGGCCTTGCTTTTCTCCCGCTTACATTTGTGTTGTTGAGGATGTGGGTGCGCACCGAGGATGATGGGTACGTGGCCCTTGCTTTGGGCTTCACGTGGCCGGTGGGGATGGCCATATTGGGGTACTTGGTCTGGTTGGGCATGTGGGTTCACGTGTCCTTGTTTCACCCACGCGTGTTGTGGGGTGGCACCCTTCTTTTTGGGGGAGTGACCTGGGCACGTTGGGGGAAGTTGGTGGCGCGGGCGTTCCGCCAACACTTTCGGGTGGTTTTCGAGATGGGAGGGATCGCCCTGGGCTTGCTGGGTATATGGTGGGTACTCCGGGTGGCAGGCAATCCGGAGTTCATCGCGCTGGGCGAGCACATTATGAACATCTCCTTCACTCAATCGGTGGTTCGTTATCCTACGCTGCCTCCTCTAAATCCATTCTTGGCCGGCTTTACCTTGGATTTTTACTATTACTTTTTCGCACTGTTCATCGGCCTGAACGCGGTGATGTCCGGCGTGAGCTTACCGATAGCGTACTTTTACCTGGGCATTTTTTGGCCCGTCCTCATCGGATTGGAGATTTACGCTGTCTTGTACACGGTGGGGCGGGCTCGCCTGACGCCGTATGTGGGGGTGTTCTTGTACGGTCTCATCGGTAATTGGGGCATTTTTCTGCAATTGGCCGCCGAGGCCGGGTTGTTGTCCCGCAGTCTATTGCAGCAGTTCGGGCTTATCGGCACCCTGCGTGTCACAGGAACATGGCATTTTCCTCCAGTGTCGCCGTTGTGGTGGGTGGCCCCTACCCGCATCTTACCGGACAAAAATCCTTTACCCTACGCGATTACGGAATTTCCTTTTTTCTCCTTCATTATCGGTGACCTTCATCCCCACGTGATGGTTATTCCTTGGTCCTTGCTGACGTTGTTTGTGGTCACGAAGAGCGAATTACGGGGATGGCGTCCTATGGTGGGATTGGCTTTCCTCCTGGGCCTGATTCCGGTGATCAATTCGTGGTCCATCATCCCCATCGTGATGGTCTTAGGCCTCCGAGTATTGCGAGACGCTCACATGGTACGAGCGGTGGGACGGGTGGGGATTCTTCTTCTGCTGGGCGTTGGGCTGTTCCTTCCCTATCATCTCCACCTGCAAAATCCCATCTTGGCCTATCGGGTGCACGTATTCAACACCTCTTTGCTGAGTTGGGGGATGCACTGGGGGCCTTTCCTGTTGCCGGTGCTCTTAGGCGTGACCACAACGGTGAATAAGGGGGAACGTTGGTGGGTGGGAGGACTTCTCGGTGGGGTTTTGCTTCTCGGGGCCGCCCTTCACTTCGAGATGGGCCTTCCTTTGGTAGTGTGGAGTGTAGGGATGTTTTGGCTCTTTTGGCGTGATCGTGAGGATGTGGCGTTGACGTGGGTTTTGGTTTGGAGTCTTATAAATGTGATGGTCGAGGTAGTTTATCTGGAGGATTTTTTCGGTGGACGGTATAATACGGTTTTCAAAGCTTATGAAGAAGCGTGGTTGTTGATCGCGCTGGCCGCGGCCCTGCTCATGGAACGGCTTCCCGGGTGGAGGCGGGGAGTGGCTTTACTCTGGGCGAGCATTGGGGGCGTATACGTCGTTGCTGTTTTTCTGATGATTGTCCCTCATGTGTCTCTGGCTTTCCAGGGGGTCAACGAGCGATGGCTTCCGGCTTACCTGTATGAGGAGCATAAGTTGCACGTGTCTCAATCCCTGGCCGATTATGGGGTGAAGCGGGTCATCGAAGCGAAAACGGCTTATCCTATCCCTTCGGTCATGGCGGGACTTATTGAGGTCGCCCAACGTGACCCGGTGCTCTTACAGTGGTATGTCAAACGCATGAACGCCGTCGGGGAAAGGCTTACGGCCCGAGATCGGTTCTTTCAGGCTCAAGATGTGCCTACCCGTCAGGCGTTGCTTCAAGATTTAGGGGTGGATGCAATACTTATCGGTAATGAGGAGCGATGGTTGTATGGGTACGACCTGGACATGTCGCTTTCCCGGCTGGCCGTCCCGGGTCTCTCTTCCGGAAATGTCATTGCCTATCGGCCGGGGAAGGTCCGGGTGTGCTTGGATACGTCCTCGGGTATTTCTTTCCGGGGAGCAGGAGGGGGTGTGCGTTTGCGTGCTCTGCGGGTGGTGCGCGGGACGAATTTCGCGGGTAAGCCTGTTTTGGCAGTGTTTGAGGGGTGGGAACACGGAATGGGCGATTTGGCCCAGATGGCCGTGTTCATCCATTTTCTGAATGCCCAGGGTCAAGTTGTGGCCCAAGCCGATCACTCTCTGGGGTTATGGGATACACGTTGGCAAGATCCGGCTAACGGATGGATATACAGTGTACACTGGGTAGAGATTCCACCGCATGTTCATCCTGTGACCGTCCGGCTGGGGGTGTGGGTGCCGGGCACAAAGGAGCATTTCCGCACAGCGTCGGGACTGGATAGTGTGGTGATGTCTTTGGAATGCACGGGAGGGGAATAATG
>CAYPUG010000133.1:0-6062 GCA_964413905.1 uncultured Anaerolineae bacterium
GTCGGGTAGGCGACGGCATTGCCGTCGTCTACCCGTTTGCCCCTGAGTGTAAGATTTCCGAAAAACCCCGGAAAAGCAACAGGAAAACTTGACAGTATAGGGAGATTAGGGTTATAATGTGAGTTGAAAGGTTTCAATCATTCGGCCCGTTGCACGGAGGCTTCCCATGGGGCCGACCATTCGCGACGTAGCCAAAAAAGCAGGGGTGAGTGTCGGCACCGTCTCTCACGTCCTTAACGGTTCGGCGACGGTGAGCGAGGCCACACGACAGCGCGTGCTGCAAGCCATTCGTGAACTGGACTATCACCCCGATGAAGCCGCACGTACGCTTCGACGCGGCCGAACCGGCACCATCGGCTTAGTACGCGTCCTCCCCAACGGACACCATACCCGAGTCGAGACCGGTGATTACGTCTTTCTGGAATTTTTAGCGGGTGTACAAGAGGTGGCCGCGAAAGAGGATGTAGGCATTCTCCTCTGGGCTGCAGAGGCCGGCACCGCCGAAAAGGATGTCTATCATCGACTGGTACGCGGGCGAAGGGTGGATGGCTTCCTGCTCTTAGGCACGCGCACCCACGACTGGCGTGTGCGCTACCTGCAAGAACAGAACATTCCCTTTGTGGCTTTCGGTCGCGCCACAGATGGGGCCACTTTCCCCTATGTAGATGTAGACGGCGAACAAGCGCTTCGCCTTGTGACCGAGCACTTAATCTACCTGGGCCATCGCCGCATCGGATATATCGAGCCGCCGGCCGACCTGACATGCACGTTGTACCGACGCGCCGGCTACTTGGATGCGCTCAAGCGCCATGGCATTCCTCTGAACGAACAACTCATCGTGTCCGGGGGCTTCACCTGGGAAGACGGGGAACGGGCCATGCGTGACTTCCTTTACTTGGCCGAACCACCGACGGCGGTCATTGCGCCGAACGATATTTCAGCCATGGGAGCCATAGCAGCTGCCCAAGCCCGCGGCCTCACCGTGGGGCAGGATATCTCTGTCGTGGGCTTTGATGACATTCCCATGGCCGCATACTGGCACCCGCCCTTGACCACCGTCCACCAGCCTGCACGCTGGATAGGCGCTGAGGTGTGTCGTATGCTGCTTGCCTTACTCAAGGGAGGAAATCTCCCGGTACGACAGGTGCTCGTCACTCCGGAATTGCGCGTCCGTCAGTCAACGGGGCCCGCGCGCGGTGAGGGGTAGAAACCACTACCTGGGTATATTCCATTGCACGAGGAAGCAAGAGAGGACAAATCCCGTGCAGGAGGAACGGTGATGGATTTTGTTTGAAGCAATTTGAATCGTTTCAAAACAGGTTCCTGTGCACATTTTCCAAACATTAGAAAGGAGGATAGCCATGAACGGCAAGCGTGTCCTCGTCATAACCGTTGCACTCTTGGCGGCCCTGCTTCTGATCCTCGCGGCCTGTGCCAAGCCAACGCCAACACCTCGAGTTATCAAAGAAACCGTAGTTGTTACTAAAGTTGTTACTAAGGAAGTGCCCGTACAGGAGAAGATCACGCTGATTATCACCAGCGGCTCCGGCTCCGCGGGCAGCACCAAAGTCATGCGCAAGCAGATCGAGCGCTACATGGCCGAGAACCCTAACGTGGAAGTTAAAATCCAGGAAATGCCCTGGTCCTCCACCCAGCAGCACGACATGTACGTCACTTGGGCCGCCGGCGGTCTGCCCGTGCCTGACATCTACCGCATCGACATTGTTTGGCCGCCCGAATTCGCGGCCGCAGGCTGGATTCTCCCCCTGGACGATTACATCAAAAAGTACAATGTGGACATGAGCGACTACCTGCCCGGTCCCATTAAAGGGGTGACCGTCAACGGCAAGATTTACGCTATGCCTTTCTTCACCGATGCAGGCTTGCTCTACTACCGAAAGGACCTACTGGAGAAATACGGCTTTCAGCCGCCGGAGACTTTCGCCGACTTAAAGGAGCAAGCTCTAACCATTATGAAGAAAGAGGGCATCCCCAACGGCTTCGTCTGGCAAGGGGACGCGTATGAAGGTCTGACCGTGGACTTCTTAGAATACGTGTGGGGTAACTGCGCGGATGTGCTGGATGAGAACGGTAATGTGGTCATCGACGATCCCAAAGCAGTGGAGGCCCTGAAGGTGATGGTGGATTACATCCAATCGGGCGTTTCCCCCGAGGGGGTGACCACATACAAGGAGGAAGACGCGCGCAACGTGTTCCAACGTGGGGACGCGGTCTTCATGCGCAACTGGCCCTACGCGTGGCGCTTGCTCAATAAGGACGACTCGCCTGTCAAGGGCAAGGTGGGCGCCAAACCCATGGTCCACGGCGAGGGTTGCCAAAGCGCGGCGGGTCTGGGCGGCTGGAACTTGGCCATCAATGCCAACAGCAAGCATCCTGAGGAGGCGTTCAAACTCATCGCCTACCTGACCACCCCTGAGAATCAGAAGGAACTGGCCCTGGAGGCAGGCCTGAGCCCGGTGCGTAAATCCCTATATCAAGATCCCGACCTCATCAAGGCCAATCCCTTCTACAAGACCTTATACGACGTCTTCCTGAACGCCCACCCGCGCCCTGTGCACCCGCGCTATCCTGAGATTTCCGCAGTTATCTTCACAGAAGTGCATAAGGCCTTGGTGGGCGAACAGACACCCGAGGAAGCCATTCAGCGCATGGCCGAACAGATTCGGGAGATTGTAGGGAAATGAAGTGGGCACGTAGGGGGTGACCAAATGGTCGCCCCCTACTAAACATCGGAGGCATCATGCACGCGCTACAACGCATCCGTGAGTACGGTTTATCCCAACGCCAGTTAGCCGTGGTCCTGCTCGTCCCGGCCCTGTTCACCATCCTGGCCATCGCCATCTACCCCCTCACCCAGACCTTCTGGCTCAGCCTGCAGGACTACAACCTGAAGTTCGCGACCCAGCGTCGTTTTGTGGGGCTGGGGAATTATGTGAAACTGTTGGAGGACGAGCACTTCCGCGAGGCGCTGAAGCACACCCTCTTCTTCACCGTGGTCTCGGTGAGCATGGAGTTCGTCATCGGCTTGGCCGTGGCCCTGACCATTCACAAGCCTTTCTGGGGGCGGGGGTTGGTACGCGCGGCCGTGCTCGTGCCCTGGGCCATCCCCACCGTCATCTCCGCGCGCATGTGGGAGTGGATGTGGAACGACCAGTTCGGTGTCATCAACGACGTGCTCCTGCGCCTGCACCTCATATCCAAATCCCAAGCCTGGCTGGGCAAGCCCGCCACCGCCATGTGGGCCATCATCGTCACCGACGTGTGGAAGACCACCCCCTTTATGGCGTTGCTCCTCCTGGCCGGTCTCCAAGTCATTCCCGAAGATTTGTACGAATCGGCCATGATCGACGGCGCCAGCGCGTGGCAGCGTTTCCGATATGTCACTCTCCCTCTCCTGCGCCCCGCCATCTTGGTGGCCATTATCTTCCGCACCTTGGACGCGTTCCGCGTCTTTGACGTGGTCTACGTACTCACAGGTGGGGCCAGTAACACAGAAACGCTGGTCGTCCTGAACCAACGCGTTCTCTTCTCCTTCTTGGAGTTCGGCTACGGCTCGGCCATCTCCACGGCCATCTTCATTATTATCTTCTTCTTCAGCGCGATGTACATGCGCATCCTGGGGCTGGAACTGGAGGTGAAGTGACATGACCCGGCGACGACGTATTCGCACATCCACCTTGCTCTTCTATACGTGGGTCATCGCCTACGTGGTGATCTCCATCTTTCCCTTGTACTGGGCCATCAACACTTCCCTGAAAACCCACACCGAGATCATCGCTTGGCCGCCGACTTGGTTTCCCCACCGTTTAACCTGGCAGAACTATTACGCCACCTTCACCGAACACGAATTCGGACGCAACATTTTGAACAGCCTCATCGTCGCTGGGGGAACGACGCTCCTCGCTCTGTTCGTCGGTGCTCTGGCTGCGTACGCGCTGGCACGGCTGCGCTTCCCCGGCAAAGTGGCCGTCCTGGGTCTGATCCTGATGACCTCCATGTTCCCCAGCATCGCCATCGTCAGCCCTCTATTCATTCTCCTGCGCAAACTGCACTGGCTCAACACCTTTCAGGGGCTCATCGTGCCCTACACCAGTTTCGCCCTCCCCCTCACCATCTGGATCCTCACTAGTTTCTTCCACGAAATCCCTTATGAATTGGAGGAGGCCGCTCTGGTAGATGGGGCCACCCCCTTCCAAGCTCTTTATCTGATTATTCTCCCTTTAGCCGCGCCCGGACTGGTCACAGCCGGTTTACTCGTCTTCATCGCGGCCTGGAACGAGTTTCTCTTCGCTCTTAACTTCACCCTGGACAACAGCACGCGTACAGTGCCCGTGGCCATCGCGTTGTTCTCCCGCCAGTTCGAGGTTCCCTGGGGCGAGTTGAACGCGGCGTCGGTGATCGTGACCCTTCCACTGGTCCTCCTGGTCCTCATCTTCCAACGCCGGATCATTGCCGGGCTGACTGCCGGGGCCGTAAAAGGATGATGAGCAATGCCAACGTTCGCTCCACTTCATTCAACCATCGTGCCAGTCGCCACCTTTGCACGCGCGATGTGGAAATCATTCTCGAACATCAACACGTGAACGGCGCGTATCCTGCTTCCCCCACCTTTCCGCCCTACCGCTACGCCTGGTTCCGCGACGGAGCCTTCATCGCCTACGCGATGGATATGGCCGGCCAGCACGAGAGTGCCCGACGCTTTCACGCCTGGGCCGTGGAGGTTATCCTACGTCATGGGGAAAAGGCCCGCCGCGCGGTGACCAAGGCCCACGCGGGGCAGCCCCTGGGAGCCGACTACCTGCATGCCCGCTACACGCTGGAGGGGGAGGAGGTTGGTGACGACTGGCCCAACTTCCAGTTGGATGGGTTTGGTACTTGGCTGTGGGCCCTGGGTGAACACGTACGCCGGACCGGCTTCACCCTGCCTTTACGTTGGCAGGAGGCAGTGATCTTGGTCGCCGACTACCTGGCCGCGCTCTGGCGTGTCCCCTGCTACGACCTGTGGGAAGAGAACGGTGCACATGTACATGCTTATACACTGGCCGCACTTTATGCCGGCTTGGGCTCGGCGAAGATGTTGACGGGAAGAACATGGGCAGATGAGGTGAGGAAAATACGAAACACGCTCTTAATGTCTTCCGTACCAACAGGATACTTTAGCAAAGTCCTTCCTCCAAGTCGGGAAAGACCCCTTGAATCCCAAATAGATGCCAGCTTGGTTGCGATATCCGTTCCTTACGCTGTGGTCCCTCTGCACTCCCCTCGAATGCGACGTACCGTGATGTATATCGAAAAACTTCTGTGGCGCCCTGGGGGTGGAGTATACCGGTACATAGGGGATCGGTACTATGGAGGAGGGGAATGGATTCTTCTGGCCGCGTGGCTGGGATGGTATTACGTGAACCTCCGTGAACACAAGAAAGCACAGATATTATTAAGGTGGATCGAGCATCACGCAGATGCGTATGGCTACTTGCCGGAGCAAGTCACCGACCATGTGCAATATCCTGCCTATCGGCTTTTATGGGAACAACGTTGGGGGCCTGCAGCCCGACCGTTGTTATGGTCCCACGCCATGCACCTGGTGCTGTGTATGCTCTTATAAACATCGCGCTATCCTGCCAGGCCATGGGCCGGAAGCTGCATCGTATGGGGTGGTGATTGATGGGGTGAGGGCGTACCGAGACAATGAGAAGAAGCCGAGGACGGCATGGACGACCGGCGCCGCTTTGAGAACAATTTTTGGCGATTAGCAGTTGGCAGTTAGCGGGTAGCAGGTGGCGGGTAGCAGGTGGCAATTAGCAGTTGGCGGGTAGCAGTTGGCGGTTGGCGGTTGGCGGTTGGCGGTTAGCGGTTAGCAGGTGGCAAATAGCGGGTAACGGTGGGGAGACGGCCGAGGGACCGGGGGTGCGTCCCGCGGGGCTTTGGCGTGCGGCGACCCGGCGCCGCTTTGATCCCCACCCGTGCTACCTGATGCAGAAAGGCCCCTAAAGCAGGCTCTTTCCAGGCCGCTTTAGGGGCCTTTAGACCCCACGTAGCCC
>CAYPUG010000134.1:0-6036 GCA_964413905.1 uncultured Anaerolineae bacterium
TCCTTGTCCGCCAAAATCGATCCAGCGAGAACGCATTAGATGCCTTACTCCTCTCTTCCGGTTTGGGCAGGGGAGCCGGTGTTTGGAAACGTGTGAAGCGCTCCACAGTATGTTTGATAGACCTCGGTGTCGAGAAGCGGAATCTTATCACTCCAGCAGGATATTTTCGTCAAATATTATACATACTTTTCCTCCAATAGTCAAGGCAATTTTTGACAGCGCGCAGAATTTTTTAAAGAACAGGGAAACTTTGTAACATATCCGCCCCTCACACAATAAATTGTGGGAATATGAAGAGCTAATTTGCCAAATCGGCATTTTGGGGCTATAATGTGTATTGCACACGTGTGCGTTAACGAAAGCACGTTTGGCAGGCCGGGGACGAAAGCCCGCGTGGGTATGACCCACGGTGAACTCACCACAAGGAGACTCACTGAAAGGAGGTGAGGAGGGGCGTTAAGGTTGGCTTAAGTGAACATCCCCCAACGATGCAGTGTTATCTCCGCACAGACCACATCCATGATGCGGGTTGTATCCAACCCTTATATCACATAAGGGAATAAAGGAGGGGCACCATGAAGCGGTGGATGTTGTTGGTCACAGTTTTGATCATTGCGTCGTTGCTGTTGGTGGCGTGCCCAAAGCCAACGCCGGAAAAGGTGGTTGAAACGGTCGTTGTCACCAAGGAGGTGGAAAAGGTCGTCACCAAAGAGGTGGAGAAGGTGGTGACCAAGGAAGTGGAGAAGGTGGTCACCAAGGTCGTCGAAGTGGAGAAGAAGCCCGAACTTCAGGTGGTTAAACTGACCGCGTGGACCATTGGTCCGGATGAGCCTTCGTTCTACCGCCGCGATAATCTCATTGACGCCACTAAGCGCCTCAACAAGGACCTGGAAGCCTTGGGCTCCAACGTGCGGGTGGAGCTGGAGGCGACGTTTGACACGGGCTCCTGGGGTGATTACAAACAGAAATTCATCCTCGCAGCCCAGGCGGGCAAGGCACCGGACATCATCCTCAGCGGGCACGAGGATGTGGCCCCGTGGGGCGACGCAGGCTACATTATCCCCTTGGACGATTACATCCAGGAGTATTGGGAATCCACGTACCAGGACATCATCCCCGCGCTGTGGCGCTCGGTTGAGTACAAGGGCCACAAGTGGGGCATCCCTCAGGACACGGAAGCCCGCCCCATGTACTTCAGCAAGTTGCTCTTGCGCAAGTGGGGCTGGAGCGAGGAAGAGATCAACGCGCTACCTGAGAAGGTGAAAGCGGGCGGGTTCACTCTTTACGATATGTTGAAGACCGCGAAGAAGGCCCAGGATGACGGCATTGTGGAACAGGGCCACGGCTACTGGACCCGTCCCAAGAAGGGAGGGGACTTCTATGAGTTCTACTTCGCGTTCGGTGGCGAAATGCAGGACCCGGAGACGGGTAAACTGGTGGTGGTGAAGGATGCCCTGCGCAAGTGGCTCCAATTCCACTATGACACGGTCTTCACCTATAAGACCACACCCGAAGGGTTCATCGGTACCGACTGGAAGATCTGGCACGAGACCGTCAGCCATGCGGACAAGGTTCTCTTCTGGAACGGTGGGACCTGGCATTGGGCCGAGTGGACCCAGAAGTACCTGGACGGCAACGAGGACTACCTGTGGGAGAACGTGGGCTTTATGCTCATTCCCGCGGGCGAACCGGGTTTGAAACCGACCACTCTGTCCCATCCGCTGGTGTACATGGTCACCAAGAACTCCAAGCATCCGGACCTGGCGTTCCGCATCATCACCCTGGCCACCACGCCGGACTTGAACGCTCGCCATGCGACCAACTCCGGTCACCTGGCCATTCTCCAGTCCGAGTTCAACCATCCTGCGTACAAGGCCAACAAGTTCCTGCAGCAGGCCGCGTACATGGTGGAGTACACCAACTTCCAGCCTAACAGCCCGGATTACGGTGAATATGACCGCATCATGTGGCAGGCCCTCTCCGCGGTCATGGCGGGCGATATGAGTGTGGACGACGCGGTAGCCTTTGTCGAGGACGAGATGCAGAACTCTCTAGGCGACAAGGTCATCTTCAAGTAATCGGGCAATGCACCGTGGGCGGGATTTTTCCCGCCCACGGTTTTTTCCCGTAGGATACGGGATCTCGCTTCGGAATGCTCACGAGAAAGGAGGGCGGAATGGCCCAACAGACATCGGGGGCTGTCTCCTCGTCTCCCATGGGAACACGTGCGCGGTTGCGTCGTATCCTGACTCCTGCCGTGTTCACCGGTCCGGCTGCCATCCTTGTTTTCCTCTTTTTCTTCCTCCCCGTCATCCTGACGCTGGTTATTAGCATGACGGATATGAGCGTGGCCACTATCTCTAACATTAAATTTGTCGGACTAAAGAACTATATGCGTATTTGGCACAGCCGGACCACAATGAAAATTCTCAAGAACACGTTTATTTACGTAGGGTTCACGCTCACTTTCTTCAACGTGGGGTTGGCCTTGGTGCTCTCTCTCCTTACAACGCACATGCCGGACCGGGCCGGTACCGCGTTTCGCACGTTTTGGCTGTTGCCCCGCATCACTCCGTCGGTGATTTATGCCATTATGTGGACGTGGTTCACCGCGGATGCGCCCTACGGGATTGTGAACCAGTTCTTGGGATTGTTCGGGGTGGAGCCGAAAAATTGGCTTACGGCTCAGCCGTGGTTGGTGGTCATCGCGGCCAACGGTTTTGTAGGGACATCTTTTGGTATGATTATTTTCACGTCGGCCATCCGATCTATTCCCGTGGATTTTTTGCGCGCGGCCTTGGTGGATGGGGCGTCCACGTGGCAACGGATTCGTTACGTTATCTTGCCCATGATTCGTTGGCCGATCCTTTTTGTAGTCTCATACCAAACGCTTTCCTTGCTGGCTTCCTTCGAGTACATCTTGCTCTTGACCGATGGGGGACCGGGATTTTACACCACGGAGGTGTGGAGTCTGCACGCGTACCATCGGGCGTTGTCCAACTATTTCGGCAACGTGCAGTTTGGATTTGGTGCCGCGTTGGCGGCGATTCTGGTGGTCATCGGCGTCATCGCATCGGTAATTTACCTGCGAGTGTTCCAGTTTAATGAGATGGTATCTGAACCAAAGATCGAGGTGCTCTGATGACCGAACACGCGGGTGCTCGTTGGGTACGAATCATTGTCATTCTTATCGTTGCTTTGCTCTCCCTTCCTCTGGTCACCATGTATGTGTGGTTGGTGGAATCCGCATTTTCTGAAATTACATACGGCATTGTCCCGCACGGGTTCACGCTCAACAACTGGCGTTTCCTGTGGGAAGGGTTCCCGAACATGCCCTCCATCTGGCGCATCACCTGGAACACATTGCTCTTCGCTGTAGTGGTCACCGTGCTGGAGGTGTTCTTCGCCTCGCTGACCGGGTACGCGCTGTCCCGTATGAAGTTTCCCGGGCGACGGCTCTTCCTCTCTCTTACGTTGGTATTGCACGCGTTTCCTGCGGTGACCTTGCTTATTGCCATCTTCTACGTGTTACTGGTGATGGGCTTGTACGACACGCTGATCGGGGTGATCATGGTGAAGGCCGCGTTGGAATTGCCCTTAGGCGTGTGGATTATGAAGGGATTCTTCGATAACATTTCCTGGGACCTGGAGATGTCCGCGCTGGTGGACGGCTGTTCCCGGTTTCGGGTGTGGTGGGAAATTCTCCTGCCGAATATTAAGCCGGGGCTGGCCGCTCTTTCCATCTTTGCCTTCCTCTCCGGTTGGAGCGAGTTTTTGCTGCCCTACGTGTTGACCAGCAGTTTCAATAATTTCACATTATCCGTGCTCTTGAAGCGTCTAATCGGCGATTTTCGCTTTGTGGATTATGGCCTCTTGACCGCGACGGGTTTGTATTACATGATTCCTGTACTTCTCTTCTTCATTTTCACGCAAGAATACTTGTTGAACATCTACGCCGGAGGTACGAAGGGCACACAAATTTAGTAGACCGTGTGATTATCCCTGCTGGTTGATCGATAGCATGCCGCACGTGTGAAATAGCGAAGGGCATACCCTTTTTAATGCGTCGGTCAATCAGCCAACCAACTCGATAAGGGGGGCCGTTATGGAGGTCCGACTGGTCCATTTGAGCAAACATTTTGGCGATGTGGTCGCCGTCGAGGATTTGAACCTGCACATCAACAGTGGAGAGTTCGTGGCGCTGCTAGGGCCTAGCGGATGTGGCAAGACAACCACGTTGTTGATGATCGCAGGCATTTACATCCCCACGCGCGGGGAGATCTGGTTTGGTGATCGGCTGGTGAACGATCTTCTCCCCAAGGATCGCAATATCGGCATGGTGTTCCAGTCGTACGCGTTGTACCCTCACATGACGGTGTTCGAGAACATCTCCTTTCCCTTAAAACTGCGGGGCGTACCCATGGAGGAACGGCGCAGGCGGGCCCAACGCGTGGCGGATATGATGCAGATCGGCCATCTCATGGAACGGAAACCCGGTCAATTATCCGGTGGGCAGCAGCAACGCGTGGCCCTGGCTCGCGCTCTGGTCAAGGAACCGGACATCCTGCTCTTCGACGAGCCCTTGAGCAACCTGGACGCGAAGTTGCGTCTGACCATGCGCAGTGAGTTGAAGCGTTTGCAACATGAGTTGGGCATTACATCCATTTACGTGACCCACGACCAGGTAGAAGCTATGACCATGGCCGACCGTATTGCGGTGATGCGGGATGGCTATTTGCAGGCCTTTGCTCCGCCGGAGGAGTTGTACAACCGGCCTAAGACGTTATTTGTGGCCGGGTTCATCGGCAGCCCGCCCATGAACTTCTTGAAGGCGACATTGCTCCAGGAGAACGGCAAGGCCGTGGTGCGCGGGGCCGGGTTCAAAGTGACGTTGCCCGATGACTTGGGGAAAGTGGCGTTGGAACGCGCGGCGGGGCGGGAGGTGATTTACGGTCTGCGGCCTGAACACATGAGCATTGACCCCACAGGGGAGGTCTTGGCCGAGGTGTACGTCATTGAGCCCCTGGGCCGTGAGGATCTCATTGATTGTCGTTTGGCCGATGGGACTATTGTAGGGGTGCTGGCGCCGGCCGGTATCAATGTACACCCCGGTGAGAAAGTTCGCCTTCGCTTTGACGTGGCCCACAGTCAGTTGTTCGACCCGGAAACCGAGCAAACGCTCCTCTGGTAGGGGATCATGGCAACCACATTGCGACTTTCGCCGCATCTCGCGGAGCAGCGGGCCCAAGCCGCCCGTTATGCTCCGGTTATTTTTGTGGACGAGAACGAGCCGTTCCGGCCTGAGGCGGTGGGCTACACCATATTTCACCGGAATGGTCCCTCCCTCTCCTTTCCCCGGACTATTTACGTGGAGCCACCGACCCGGTACGTCATTGAGTACGCCCTATGGTGGGATTGGGATATCGGTCACCTGTACGAGTTGGAGCATGTATGGGTGTACATCGATGAGAAGGGAGCCGTTCTTAAAGTGGAGGCCTCCTGGCATGGGGGATACCACGAGATGTCCTGGGAAGGAGCTATTCCCATGCAGGACGGTCACCCTGTGGTGTACGCGGAACCGGGCAAACACGCGATGGCCCCCTCGCCGGAATGGTTTCTACGCCGTGCCACGGAAACCATCCTTGCCTGTACACGATTGGCCGGCGCGGGGGGGGTGTGGGAGAACGTCTTATACGGGAAGCCGGCCGTAAAATCCCCACGCGCGGATCGCCTGGTGCGCACATATTTGCGACGCAAGGCGTTCATGCCCACGTTTCGATTTACGCGGGCTATTCCGGTGACCGAATCCATGCTCATGCCGTGGCCTCACCTGGAACGCTGGATTCCCGCCCGTTTGAAGATGTGGTTGCGTCACTTGGAACACTCGTTAGGCGAGGAGGAGTTGGCTCTTTTGGCCATTGCCCATCGCGGCGCATCCGCATATGAGAGGGAGAACACTCTGGCCGCAATTCGTCTGGCTGCGAACATGGGGGCCGACATGGTGGAGATGGATGTGCGTTTGACCGCGGACGGGGT
>CAYPUG010000135.1:0-6009 GCA_964413905.1 uncultured Anaerolineae bacterium
GTACGGTGTGCCGCAAGGGCACAAATGATACCGCTTACAAGTGACAAATCGGGCCACCTCGTGCACCCGTACAGGGGGAAACGTACTCACACCGGCTGCAGGAGCACGGGTAGCAAACCAATTCATCTGTTTGAGCGTCACACCCCTTCAGCGCGCGTCAATTTGCCCGTTCCTAGATGCACAGGATAAACTGCTCAGAGTGAGTACGGTCTAAAAATATTCTTCAAATGCATTTAAGGGACGCCGGGCGAATGACCACAGAAACCCTGTTCGCGCTGATTACACCCCAACGCGCGACCCTATACAGCCAATGGGTCCGTCAACTTGCTCCCTTGGAATGGCTGGCCAGCCCCCTAGGGGAAACCATCACCCAGTGGGACTACACCGAACTCGGTGGGTTGGACGGCCTTATCCTGCACCTCGACCGCGAAATAACAGAACGAGATATCGCGTTCATGGGCTTCTTCGCGCTCACTAAAGGCGTCTTCCGTTTGCACGGAGAGAGCTCCTCCCCCTGGCTGGAACCGTTACCCCTCCGGCAAAAACATGTGCTGCCCCGCACCTTACTGGAAACCCGACGCTATAAAGGAAAGACCAACGAGCTCCTCACCGAACTCATGCTCAATCTGGCCTGGTTTGCCTCCCCTTGGGCCGAAGATCCAAACGTCCGGCTACGGGTTCTCGATCCCTTAGCAGGCGGTGGTACCACGCTCTTCGCGGCCTTAATCCGGGGTTGGGACGCGTTCGGTGTGGACAACGATGTCCAAACCGTGGATACGACGGTCGCCTACCTCAAGCACTTTCTGCGCACTTTACGTGTCAAACATCAGGTAGAACAAGCTCGATTGCGGGAACGAGGGCGCCGATGGACATTCACCATTAAAGTCACCGACCCGCCGCTCACTTGTGTGCTTGCTCGAGGCGATACCGGAGATACCTTCGACCTCCTGGCCAGTCCTAAAGCCCACCTCTTAGTCACAGACTTCCCCTACGGAGTACAACATCGCGGTCTGGTCATCGACCTGCTCACCCGGGGAATGCCGTCCTGGTTGCGTTCGTTACGCAGAGGAGCCACAATCGTATTGGCATGGGACCAACGAACGCTCAAACGGGAAGAACTCGTTCATTTATTGAACGGCTTCAGTGGGTTAGACATTCTAAACGTTCCGCCGTGGAATCAATTTGTCCATCCGGTGGATCGGGTCATTAAGAAACGAGACATCCTCGTCATCCGCAAAGCATCCCAATCCACCTAAGGAGGACCCTATGCTTCGCTGGGCTATAGATGAAGACATAGAGTTACGACTCCTGGAAGAACGCCATGCAGAGTTAGTGTATGAGGCCGTGCGAGCCAACCAGGCTTACCTCGCGCAGTGGCTCTCTTGGGCCCGGGAAGAACCCGCGCTTGAGAAAACTCGACAGTTCATCCGATCCGCGTTAGAACGCTTTGCCCATCGTAACGGCATGACCTTAGGCATTTGGTATCGGGGCATGTTTGTAGGAGTAATCAGTTTTGTGTACTTCCACTGGGAGAACCGACGCACGGAAATCGGCTACTGGCTGGCCGAAGCCTATCAGGGCCGAGGTATTATCACCCGTGCAGCCCGGGCGTTATGTCAATACGCGTTTGAAGAATTAGGGTTGAACCGCGTCGAGATCCGCTGCGCGGTGGGCAACACGCGAAGTTGCGCGGTTGCCGAACGTCTGGGCTTTGCCCGGGAAGGCGTGATGCGCCAATATGCCGCTCGCGAGGGGAAATTCGACGATGTAGCCATCTACGGACTTTTGGCTGAGGAGTGGACCAAAACGCAATGATAGATGTGTTCAATCCCCGACAGAAATCACCGGAAAGCGGTTTGCACCTCATGAATCCTCGGCGTCACTTGAAAGAAGTGGCTCGCCTGCTGGAGGAGACATTTAGCGATGTCATCGACAAACCCGATCGTGCTCCCCTCCAGGAAATGCGATGGTTTGCCATCCTCGCGCGGTGGTTAGGCAATTGGGTGCTGGGCCCAGGCGTATATGGCTCCTCCGTGGTAAGTTTTGTCTGGCTGGAAGAAGGCCGCGTCATCGGCCACGCCATGACCCATCGTCTGGATCCGGCCGGGGACCGATGGCAGATCTCCAATGTCGCCGTGAAGCCCGCCTATCGAAACCGTGGCATTGGCCGAGCCCTAATGATGGCTACCTTGGATTACATCCGCTCCCAACGGGGTCTTTGGGCAGTCCTCCAAGTACGGGAGAACAACCGTCCCGCGGTTCACCTATACGAGGGTTTGGGCTTCTCTCCTATCGGAGGTGAAATCCGCTGGAAACTGGATCTCAACGACCTTTCTGTAAAACAACCGCTACGCTACAGGAAATTACAGCGGGTGAAATTTCAACACGCCCACGAAGTAGAAGCGTTGCACAAACGTTGTCTTGGGGACACATCCACATGGTGGTGGCAGGATCGTAGACCGACCCTTACGACCAAAAACATGGGCTATTGGCTCCGCAACCTTATCGGCCGGGCCGTCCATCAACGTCAAGGTTTTTGGTATAACGGACACCTCATTGCCTTCGCAGACATCTATGTAGATACAAAATACCACATGGGAGAGTTCTCCCTATGTGTGGACCGAGCGTATTGGGGGCATTGGGAAGAGACATTACTGCTGGAAATTCTCGCCCAAATTCGGACATGGGGAGGGCGGATAGTGTACACACAAACGCTCGATGATTATCCACCCCTTCAAACCGCGGTGCAAACCCTGGGATTTCAGGAACGATTTCACCTCATGAACATGCGCAAACCCCTCTTCTAGCCCCCTCATCCACACCCGTGCCTGAATTTGGTATATCACGAATTTTGCAATATTCTCCTGTCGAAATTTTCAAAATCCGACATCCTGAGTGACTGACAAAACTCTGCGAATGCACTTTGGCTTAGAAGGAAGAATTTCTACTCCTTCTTTACGGCAAGGTGCATAAAACGCGATGTGTCGGTCAATCAGATCCGACATCGATGGAGGGAAGACAAACCATGCTGCGCAAGTTCGTGTACGCTACCGTTATCCTCATCTTAGGACTTGTTATTCTGAGCGGCTGCGGAGGACAGGGCAAGGAAGCACCACCTACGCCCACCCCACAACCGACTATTTCTCAGCCATCTACGCCTTCGCAAGAACCCACCGCGTCCCCCCGCCCCAAAATCAACATGCAAGTGGTTCGCGAGGCGATGACGAAGAGTGGATGTGGCTCTTGCCACGTTATTCCGGGCATTCCCAAGGCCACAGGACAATTGGGACCCGACTTGTCCCACATCGCCACAGTTGCCGAACAACGGATAGCCTCACCGGATTACACCGGACACGCCAAAACTCCTGTGGAGTACATTCGTGAGTCCATTGTCAACGCGGACGTGTACGTCGTGCCCGAGTGCCCCACCGGACCTTGCCAGCCCGGGCAGATGCCTCCAACCCTGGTACAAATGCTCTCTGAACAGGAACTAGACGCCATCATCCAATACTTGAGCACTCTCCGCTAACCCACATCTTGCCAAAACAAAGGAGGAAAAATGAAGCCCATACCATCACGCAAAAAAGTATTTCCGCTACTTTTGGTCAGCATCATCGCCCTTATTTTAGGTACGTGGGCCGGCTTAGTGCGTTTAGGATGGCAATGGAAAGTAGACCCCCGTTGGCTTATGGAACACGGCCCTCTCATGGTCTCTGCTTTTTTGGGCACACTCATCGGCGTGGAACGAGCTGTCGCGCTTGGCCAATGGTGGACCTTCACCGGCCCGGCCTTGACCGGTTTGGGAGGGCTCGTTCTCCTGATCTCGCCGGGGAACCCGGTAGGTTTGTGGCTGATCCTGATCGGAAGTGTGCTCGTCATCCCCATTTTCTCCCTTATTCTGCAAAGACAACCTCTTTTAGCCACGTGGATTATGGCCTTCGGCACAGTGATGTGGGTGTTCGGGAACGCGCTTTGGGTGTTCGGGAAACCCATTCCGGTTGCTACCTTGTGGTGGATCGGCTATCTTACGTTGACCATCGTGGGTGAACGCCTTGAACTCGCGCGGCTGCTTGTCCTCACACGCAACATTCTCAGCATGTTGTACGCAGCCCTTCTTATCCTGACGGTCGGCATGATTGTGGGAACATTCTCGTATCCCTGGGGCGTACGAATAGTAGGAATAGGACTTGTAGCCACAGGTGGCTGGCTCACCCAATACGATATCGCGCGGCGCACGATTCGCCAAAAAGGCCTCCCCAAATTCGTAGCGGCCAGTCTACTGAGCGGTTATGTGTGGATTATAGTGAGTGGTCTTCTGGCCTTGCTCAACCCTACGGTGATGGCAGGCTTCAAATACGACGCGTGGCTACACGCCTTCTTCCTGGGCTTTATCTTTAGCATGATTTTCGGTCATGCTCCTGTTATTTTCCCATCCGTCCTCAGCCTGCCCATCGTGTTCCATCCCTGGGCCTACGGATACCTGGCCCTCTTGCACATCTCACTCATCCTGCGTGTCCTCGGTGACCTGAACACAAACATGACGTGGCGCCGCTGGGGAGGGCTCTTAAACGGCTTTGCCCTGCTTTTCTTCCTTCTAGACGTGATATATGCGATTATCACCACCCGGGGGAAAAAATTGGTGGGATAACCGGAAAGACCTACTTCCCGGCGATATTCTCAACCGCGCCGGAACCGTCACAGAGGTTCCGGCGCGTCAGATAAACTCCTGAAACACCCGATTGGCTACCGCGTAAGCCCGCGGGGTAAGACGTATTCGTTGAGCGTCCACCTCCAGCAGGCCCCACGCCATCAAGCGGCGAATCGTCTCTCCGTACACGTCCAACGGGTCCACCCCAAAACGTCGCCGAAACCTGTTCCGGTCTACCCCCTCTACCAGGAGACGTAATCCCAACATCATGGTCTCGCCCATGGCCATTTCGCGGGAAATCTCCTCCCACCCGGCGATAGTACTTTCTCCGCTCATCACACGGCGGATGTACTCTCGCGGAGATCGCACAGTCCACCATCGGTAGTGCCCATTATAGGAATGGGCGCCGGGCCCTAATCCGAGATACGGTTCATTCCGCCAGTAGATAAGGTTATGGGCACACTCTCGCCCCGGAGACGCCCAATTAGAAATCTCGTAATGTACATATCCGGCCTGGGCCAGAAAGAAACGGGTATACTCGTACATCTCGGCCTGCGTATCCTCATCCGTTGGAGGTACACGCCCTTCTTGAATTCGGCGAAACAAGGTCGTTCCTTCCTCCACGGTCAACGCGTAACAGGACAGGTGTTCCGGGGCTAAAGCCACTGCCGCCTGAAGGGATTGCTGCCAACGGGAGAGAGGTTGTGAAGGCAGGCCATAAATCAGGTCCAAGTTCAGATTATCAAATCCCACGGACCGGGCTGTTTCAACGGAAAGATAGATATCTGCCACGGTGTGAATGCGCCCGAGGAAATGCAATTCCTCGTCAATAAAACTCTGCGCGCCCAGGCTGAGACGGTTCACCCCCAGAGAACGCAGATGCTCGAACTTATCACGGTCCACCGTTCCCGGATTGGCTTCGCTCGTCACCTCGGCATCCGCGGACAGAGCAAAGGCTTCGTGAACGGCTTGGAAGATGACGGTCAAGTGCTCCTGAGCTAACACCGTGGGTGTCCCCCCACCGACAAAGACGGTGCGTAAAGAGGGACGACCTAATGTTGCGCCTACTTCTCGGATCTCTTGGGCGAGCGCCTGAGCAAAATCCGCGTAAAGGGCCTCTTGGCCTGCATATGTGTTGAAATCACAATAGGGGCACTTGCGCACGCAAAACGGAATGTGCAAATACAGGCCTTGAAATGGGCTCGGTTGGACCTCGGTCAAGGGGTGGAAAGCTCGCTGTTCACTTATTGCCATCAGAGATCAATTGAAAACTTCCAGCCATCTTGGCAAATGTTGTAATACGCTTCTCAAAGGAAGAAGCCAACGTTGTGAACGTCAGAACATATAAACGGTCGGATTTC
>CAYPUG010000136.1:0-6000 GCA_964413905.1 uncultured Anaerolineae bacterium
TTCGCTCGTCTGCCTACCCGTTTCATCCATCATTCCATGATTGACGGAGTACTACCTTACCTTTGGTATGGCAACCTGCGGTGAAAGTTTGGTCTATACGCCTCTCTTTTGTATAATGTCCTCAATCCGACCTGATTGACTGACATATCCCATTTTATGTACTTCGACGCATGAAGGAAGCGTTGCCCCTTCTCTTTTTAAACCAACATGCGTGGAATTCTGTCAGTCAATCAGAATCCGACGGCTGATGAACCGACAAAAACGGAGCGGAGGGGCATTCGTGGACGTTTTGCTGCCCGGATGGCATACGCCTGACGAATGAGCGCCCTCTTTTAGCGAGGAACGCCCCGTCTTTCCTCGTACATGTGGGAGGCCACCATGACACGATGTCGCGTTGGAGTGCACGGTCGGAACGATTATCACTTCTATAGCGCAGATTATGAGGTGTTACGTCGCGCCAAAATTGAGACGTTGAAAATGATGAGCCACACGGTGGACGATGTGTACCGCCAGGCTCGGAATATCAACCCTAAAATGGAGTTCATTGTTCGCCTCTTCGACGATCGCATTCGGAATCGTCAACGTGTCTCGCCTCAAGAATTTGTTGAGCGCATGGTTCCTCGTATTCACCAACTTCGTCCTTGGGTGACGAAATTCGAGATTCACAATGAGCCCAACCATCATACCGGCCTCGAAGGGTGGGGGGCTACCGATCGGGACGCACGAGATTTCAATCAGTGGTACCTGGAAGTGTTGAAGCGATTACGCCAAGCAGCCCCTTGGGCTCAATTTGGGTTTCCCGGCCTGGCGGTGGGGGATTATCCCCATCGTGATAGGGCCTGGCTTGAGATCTGTCGTCCCGCGATTGAGGCTTCGGATTGGTTAGGGGTTCACTGTTATTGGCAGTTTAACAACATGCGTCATCCTGAATGGGGGCTTCGTTTCCGGATTTATCACGACATGTTTCCGGATAAGCCTTTAGAAATCACAGAGTTCGGGGATTCCACGAACAAGGATTATCCGGGGACGAAATCTCCGGAACAGATAGCCGATGAATACTTTGAATACTACACTCTCCTGCAGGATTACCCCTATGTGCGTTCCGCCAGCGCGTTTATCCTGTCCTCCCCGGATCGGGAATGGGAGGCGTTCGTGTGGCGAACCGAATCCGGGCAGATTTTACCCATCGCGGACCGGGTGGCTCAAGTGTCTCGTGTGGATAAACCGCCTCGGAATCTGTGGAAAGTTCAGTGGGTTCAGTACAATGTGCCGGAGAGCATCCCCATCGGTGAAGGGGGCGTGGCTTCTTTTGTATTGCGTAACGTAGGGTTGGAAACGTGGCGGAATACCGGCCCTCACCGCATCCGTTTGGGCTATCATTGGTATGACTTGAACGGTAAGCCCGTGCCTGCCGATCGGGATGTGCGCACCGAATTGCCTAAACCCGTCCACCCCGGTGAGACGATTACCATTCCCAAGGCCGTGGTGATCCCCCCCGCGTGGCCGGGAACGTATATTCTGCGCTGGGATCTGGTGGAAGAAGGTCGCGCGTGGTTTGTCCAACGCGGGAATCGTCCCCTGGATGTGCGGGTGAAGGTCATAGTGACCGAGACATCCAAGCGCACCTTCCCCGAGACGGGTAAAACTGTGGAACAGCCCTTTCTCTCGTTTTTCTACCGATACGGATTGGCCATCACCGGGTATCCCATCACCGATGTCATTGTGGAGAACGGTGTTCGCACTCAGTACTGGCAGCGGGTGGCCATGGAGGAGTATAAGCCCGGTCAAGTGCGACTTAAACTCATCGGGCAAGAAGTGCTTCGGTTGCGTTCACAGGTGGCGGAATTGCTCGCCCAACTGCAGGAAGGCGGGCAGAAGCCCACGTTGTCTCCCCCGCCTATTCAGAACATTTGGCAGGAATTACCGCGTGATCCCTCTCGGATGATTAAGCGCTCTTTGGAACATATTCGATACATCGTCTTTGACCATACGGCCATCCAAGGTCACGTTTCGGTGCGACGTATTGCGGAAATCAATCGCGAACGGCTTCCCGGCATTCCCTACCACTATTACGTGGATGTAGACGGGACCATTTATCAAACAGAACCCTTGGAGGAGGTCGTCACCGCCCGCGAGGATCATCTCTACGGCATCCGCATAGGGATGGCGGGAAATTTCAGCGAGAGTGTTCCTAACGAAGCTCAGTTGAAATCTGCCGCCCATTTGACTGCTTGGCTGTTGCGTCGCTTTAACTTGACCGAAGAGGCGGTGAAGGGGACAAGTGAATTTATTGATTCCGAGTCGCCGGGCCGAAATTGGTTGGAAGGACCTCGTTGGAAGGATATGCTGTTGGAACGAGTCCGCGCTCTTTTGCAATCTGCGGCCCCTCCGGACACGGTGGTGGATACAGGACAAGTTGAGAACCTGTTGGCCGATTTGCGCCAGGAATTGCAGGCCCAGGTTCAAATTCGCAATGCCTTGATGGCCCAGTTGCAGGCTCAGCGGCAAATCAACCAGACTCTCAACGAAAAACTTCGGGAATCCCATGAGGAGATCGGCCGCTTGCAAGCAACGCTGGATCGCCTTCAGTCGCTGTTGAAATCTATGGGGGCTTCTGAGGGCGAGGAGGGACCCTCCGGTGAAATGGAAGGACGGGTTCCTAAGCCTCCCTTGGTGGACGTGGTTAAGAGTTTGCCGCATAAGCCGGATGCGTCCTACCCCATGCGTCCTCTCAGCCAGGTGACGCACATTACCATTCACCACAGCGCGGCGCCCGCGAATTTGTCTGTAGAGCGCATTGCTCGCTGGCATGTGGAACATCATGGTTGGCCGGGGATTGGCTACCACTTCTACATCACACCTGATGGGACCATATACCAGACGAATTACTTGACGACCATGAGCAATCATGTGTACATGAACAATGCTTACACCGTGGGCGTATGTGTCGCGGGTGATTTTGATACCGGCTTACCCACTCCGGCTCAAATTGAATCCACCGCTCGGCTGGTGGCGTGGCTCATGCAGGAGTTGCACATCCCCTTGGAACATGTGATGGGACATAAAGAATATCCTCATAATACTACGCACTGCCCCGGGATAAAGTGGCTGGAACAAGAACGGTGGAAGGACATCCTGCTGACGCGAGTACAGCAAATCTTGCGCGGGGAGTTAGATATCAGCATGAGTAAGCCCATCTTCCACTACATGTTGTTCTGGCAACACGATGACGGTACATGGGCCCGACAGGACTGGCTGAACAGCATCAATTACGTGGCTCGCTACCATCCCACCATGGGCTTTTCCCCGGATGATGCCTTGCACGCACAACGGGTAACCATTGTGGGCGGGCCCTTAGGTGTTTCGGAGGAAGTGGAACGTCGTCTTATCATGGCAGGATGTAAGGTGAGGCGTGTGGCCGGTGAGAACGAAGCAGCGACCAAGGAATTACTCGATCGCCTGGCCGAGGAAGGCGACCCCTTCCTCTCCGAGGGGCATTAATCCTGCCCACGCTTGCGGGGGTCCTGGACTCGCCACGCGTAGACCAGCCAAGCCCCCGCACTGGCCGTTGCCGAGACTAGGAACAGAGGTGGATAACCGGCTACCTGGGCGATGGTAGCGCCCAACATGGGGGACGCGACGGATATTAACCCCGGCAGTGTGCTGGATAAGCCAAAGTAAAGAGCGAGGGACTCAGGTGGGGCGAACTCAGGTACAATCATCATACCTGATACCACGTAAGAGGCTTGGACAAACCCTAAGTCGGCAAAGGAAAGGTAAATCCACGTGGGTGAAGGCGCCAGAGCCGCAATGAGAAAGGCCAGGGTCCCCGCGATCATTCCCCACTTCAACACGTACGTGTGTCCGTGTCTGTCTGCGAGTATGCCGAAGAGGATGTACGCTCCCAGTTGAGCGGCTGTATACACCCCGTTGAACACCCCCGCCTGCCCATCGGGCAAATTCCAATGCTGGATAGCGTAGACGGCTAAAAAGCCGTTTCCCATGGCGGCGAGTGCACCCAGAATCCGGGCGAGTAGGAAATACGAGTAGTTACGGTCTTCCTTTAGAATCCGGGGCACAAGGCGCCAAAACGCTTTATCTTCGCTATCGTTAAGGGGAGATGGATCTGGAGGTTCTCGAGTAAGGGCCAGAAAGACCCAGGAGAGCAAGGAGAAGAAGGCTCCCAGAGAAAAGGAGATGGCAAAGTTCTTGGGGAAGGGATAGGTGTTTAGAATATACGTCACAGCCCCCGCGGCCAATGTTCCGCCGGCCATGCCTACCGCGCTGGTCAGGCCGAGGAACCGCCCTCGGATATCTTGGGGAATAATTTTCGTGATCATGGACTGCCAAGCCACCGCGATCAAGCCGGATCCGTACGCCAACCACGTCGCGGTCACCAGTGCGAGGATCAACGCAGCGTGAGGGTAGTGTGCAGCCAGAAACCATGTACTCAAGGCGAGGACGATAAGGGGTAGGCGCTCGGAGAAAAAGCCCACTCGCACAACGATGTGTTTCTTCACTGGGGTGTGTTGTGTCCACTGAGCCGTGAACAGCTGCGGCAGTAACCAGCCACTGCTCCCTACGGTCGCGAGAAGACCCACAGCAAAAGGATTGTCCGACAAGCGACTGATGTAGAGAGCGAGTACGGTTTGGAAGGAATAAAAAGACATCCCCACCCAGAAGGCCGTACCTTCCAGGAAATTCACGGTCAGGTTGTGCCGTAAGTGGCGACGTATTTCATCTTCCGGGTTCCGCATGGGCCTTCCCCCAAGGGTGAACGTTACCACAGCGTGGCATCTCCGGAAAAGTTGTGGTAAAGCCGGGGATCAGGGCCATCGGCCGCCATATTCTTTCCCAACCCATGCGATAGGACTACAATATCCGTAAATCGACGGGAGGGTGAGCACCATGATGTTCCCAAAGTTATTCATACCGGGGCCGACAAACGTTCGTCAGGAAGTTTTGGCCGAACAGACTCATCCCATGATTGGACATCGCACATCCACGTTTGAGGCGTTGTTTGCGCGAGTGCAGGAAAAACTACGTCGTCTCTTCTTCACACAGTTTCGCGTGTATGTGACCGCTTCTTCAGGAACCGGTTTGCAGGAGGCAGCCATACGCAATGCCGTGCGTGACCGGGTCTTAGTGATGGTGAATGGGGCGTTTTCCCAACGGTGGTTCAATGTCGCGGTGGGATGTGATAAGGATGTGGTCCGCGTTGACATCCCTTGGGGCAAGGCTGTGAAGCCGGAAGACGTGGTGCAAGCCATCAGGCGGGAAGGGCCCTTTGACGCGGTGGCGGTCGTCCACAATGAGACCAGCACCGGGGTGATGAGTCCGGTGGGCGAGATCGCGAGCGCGGTGCGTGAGATTGCCCCGGAGACGTTCATCCTTGTGGACGCGGTGTCTTCCTTGGGCGGGGTGCGTATTCCTGTGGACGAGTGGGGGGTGGATGTGTGTTTGACCTCTTCCCAAAAGGCCATGGCTTTACCTCCCGGATTGGCCTTTGCCGCTGTGAGCGACCGCGTTTTGGAGCGGGCCAAGGAGATTAAGGGGCGCGGATGGTACTTTGATTTTCTCAATCTGGAGAAGTACCTGCAACGAAACACCACACCGGCAACGCCAGCCATTTCCTTGTTCTGGGCGTTGGATAGACAGTTGGACATTATGTTCGCGGAGGGTCTGGATGCCCGTTTTGCTCGCCACGCACATTTGGCCGAGATGACCCGATCTTGGGCCCTCGAACGCGGCTTCGGGCTCTTCGCGGAGGAGGGTTATGCCTCCCCCACGGTCACGTGTGTGTCGAACACGCGGGGTATTTCCGTGGCCGCCCTTAACGCCTTTCTGCAGGAACGGGGGATGACTATTTCCAACGGGTACGGTGATTTAAAGGAAAAGACGTTCCGCATTGCCCACATGGGGGAAACCCGGGTTTCCGACATGACCGCTTTGTTTGACGCTATGGATACATGGCTGGCAGGGCGTGCATAAATGGCCGAA
>CAYPUG010000137.1:0-5963 GCA_964413905.1 uncultured Anaerolineae bacterium
ATTCTCCTATTGGGTCAAGCAGTTCGGCACTTTAGGATGCGTTGGATGTGGGCGGTGTATTACCTGGTGCCCGGCAGGGATTGACATTACGGTTGAACTCAGCCAATTGTGTTCGGATACCGCTTCGGAAGATGCTCAGCAGAAAGGAGAGGCATTATGAGCAAGGGGGATATCCTCGAATTGTTGCGTGAGCATCCATTTACCCATGCATTAAGTGAGGAGTGGTTGCAGAAACTCGCATCGGTTGCGTCGATCCGCGTATTTCAGGCCGGCGAATTCCTGTTGCGCGAGGGCCGGGTTGTGGACGCGTTTTATATCATCGTGTCCGGTTATGCGAGCGTGGAATTGTACATGCCGGAGCGCGGTGTGTTACGCCTGCAAACTTTAGGACCCGGCGATGTAGCCGGGTGGTCTTGGACAACTCCGCCGTACAAGAGCACGTTCGACATTCGCGCGGTGGACGAGGTGACCACCGTTGCGCTGGATGCGGAACAATTGCGTGAGATAATGAAGGAGGACTGCGCGTTAGGCGCGCGGATTTTGCTCCGTTTGTTGGGGGTTGTAGCCCAGCGCCTCAACGCGACCCGATTGCAACTGGTAGATATGTACGCCTCGGGAGGAGAACGATGAGCCTGCAGATGCGCCCCTTGTCCGAAGCCATGGTGCGAGCCGCGGTGGATAATTTGCGCCCGCAGTGGTTTCGGGTCATCCGCCGACGTCGGGAAACACAAGATACGTGGACCCTTTTCCTGGCACCTCCTGAAGGGTCCCCCTACGCGTTCCTGCCCGGTCAGTTCAACATGTTGTACGTATACGGAGTTGGGGAAGTGCCCATTTCCATCAGCGGTAACCCGATCCTGCCCTTGCCTGTCGCTCATACCATTCGCCGGGTGGGAACGGTTACTCGTGCCCTGACTTCGCTTAAGGTCGGGGACATGGTGGGTGTTCGGGGACCTTTTGGTCATCCCTGGCCTATGGAGTTGGCCGAGGGGAAGGATGTGGTCATTGTTGCCGGGGGGATCGGTTTAGCACCCTTGCGACCGGCCGTTTACCACATCTTGGAACACCGTGAGAAGTTCGGCAACGTCGTGCTATTGTACGGAGCCCGTACACCGGAGGATCTTCTCTACAAGAGGGAATTAGAGCAATGGCGCGGGCGTTTTGATGTGGACGTGTTGGTCACCGTGGATCGGGGCGATGAACAATGGCGCGGGCATGTGGGCGTCGTCACCACGTTATTCATCCAGGCTGAACGTATGTTCGATGCCCAGAAGACGGTTTCTTTCATTTGCGGGCCCGAGGTGATGATCCGGTTTACCGTGCGCGAGTTATTGATGCGGGGGGTGCAGGAAGGGGACATCTTTGTCTCCATGGAGCGCAACATGAAGTGCGGACAAGGGTTGTGTGGGCATTGCCAGTTCGGGCCCTTCTTTGTGTGCAAGGATGGCCCGGTGTTCTCTTATGGGGATGTGGAACCTTTGTTCGGTCTGCGAGAAGTTTGAGGGAGAAGGAGGCGATATATGCCTGCCAAACGGAAGCCTAAACTGGCTGTGTGGAAGTTCTCATCGTGTGACGGGTGCCAACTGGCTTTACTGGACCTGGAAGAGTACCTGCTCGACATTGTAGGGGAGGTGGAGATCGCGTATTTCATGGAAGCCTCGCGAGCCACCGTAAAGGGACCTTATGACCTCACCTTGGTCGAGGGAAGCGTTTCCACGCCCCATGAGGCCGCGCTGATTCCAAAAATTCGCAAACAAAGTAAGTTTTTGGTGGCGATAGGCGCATGTGCAACGGCCGGGGGCATTCAAGCCCTGCGCAATTTCGCAAACGTGCGGGAGTTCATCGAGATCGTATATGCTCATCCCGAGTACATCCGTACGCTGCGCGAGGCCAAGCCCATCTCCGAGTACGTTAAAGTGGATTTTGAATTGCGCGGGTGCCCGGTGAATCGCTATCAAGTCCTGGAACTGGTGAGCGCGTTCCTCAATCACAGACGGCCGAACATCCCGCGCCACAGTGTGTGCATGGACTGCAAGCGAAAGGGCATTGTGTGCGTGATGGTTTCAGAAGGACAACCCTGTTTAGGGCCGGTCACTCAAGCGGGTTGTGGCGCGATTTGCCCCCGGTTTCGACGAGGGTGTTATGGATGCTTTGGTCCGGCCGATACGGCCAACACGTTGGGGTTGGGTCGTCGTTTAGAGACGTTAGGGGTTTCGGACGAGGACATTGTTCGCTTGTATCGAACGTTCAACGCGTACGCACCGGCATTTCGAGAGGGGAGCGAGCACTATGAGCACACGAAGTCGAACCATCAAGGTTGATTACCTTGCCCGCGTGGAGGGTGAAGGCGCCATCTATATCAAGACCCGAGATGGTCAAGTGACAGAGTTGCGCGTTTCCATCTTTGAACCGCCGCGGTTCTTTGAAGCCTTTCTGCGCGGTCGACGTTACTATGAGGCGCCTGATATCACGGCCCGCATTTGCGGGATCTGTCCGGTCGCGTATCAGATGAGTTCCACCCACGCAATGGAGCGTGTTTTCGGCATCCATGTAGGCGGTACGTTGCGGGAATTGCGTCGCCTTCTCTACGCGGCCGAATGGATTGAAAGTCATGCGCTGCACGTGCTCATGTTACACGCTCCCGACTTCTTGGGGTATCAGAGCGTTATTGAGATGGCCGCCGATTATCCCGAGGTCGTGCAAAAGGGATTGCGCCTGAAGCGCGTCGGTAACGACTTGCTGGAGGTGCTGGGAGGGCGTGAAGTTCATCCCGTTAACGTGCGGGTCGGCGGTTTTTATTCCGTGCCTTCCAAACAGGCCCTGGAGCCCTTTATCCTCCGCCTGGAGGAAGCGCGCGACATCGCGGTGGAGTTGACCCGGTGGGTCGCGACCTTTGAGTTCCCCGATTTTGAGCAGGATTACGAATTTGTGGCCCTTCGTCACCCGGATGAATATCCCATGAATGAAGGACGGATCGTATCCAACAAGGGTATTGACATCGATGTGTCGGAGTATGAAGACACCTTTGAGGAAATTCACGTGGCCCACTCCAACGCGTTGCAGTCCCGGGTGAAGGGACGCGGGTCCTACATGGTAGGACCGTTGGCCCGCTTTAACCTGAACTTCGACCGGTTCCCCACCGCAATCCAAGATTTAGTACACGAGTTAGGGTATTCGCTGCCCTACCGCAATCCCTTTATGAGCATTATTGCCCGAGCCGTGGAGATTGTGTACGCGTGTGAAGAGGCGTTGCGCATTATCCGGGAATACGAGCCGCCAGAACGACCCTATGTGGAATATGAAGTGCGAGGAGGCGTAGGTTACGGGTGCACGGAAGCGCCTCGCGGCATCCTTTACCACCGCTACGTCCTCGATGACGAGGGCATCATCCAGGACGCGCGCATTGTGGCGCCCACATCCCAGAACCTGAGGCGCATGGAAGATGACTTATACGTCTTTGCTCCCCAACTGCTGGAGTTGCCCCTCGAACAGGCGACGTGGTTGTGTGAACAGGCCATCCGGAATTACGATCCATGCATTTCCTGTGCTACCCACTTTTTAGATCTCCACATTGAGGAAGAAGGGTGATCTTGGCAAGGGGCGACTCTCTCCTGTCGCCCCTCTTAATTCCTCGTTTCTCTTCTTCTTTCCAAGCCGAGCACTCCGTCAAGCGTCATCTGACAGCAAAGAGGGGAGAATTTCTTCCCTGAGGTTTTTGCTGCTTGTTCCCGTCAGGTTATATACTTTATAAATCGATTGAGATAAGGCATTTCGTGGCTGATTGATCGACAAAACTCTGCGAATGCCCCCTGGCTTAGAAAGAAGAATTTCTACTCCTTCTTTGTGCCGAGGTTCATAAAACGCGATATGTCCGTCTATCAGCCATCAGCCTCGGTGTGTGCAGGAGGCGAGAACGTTCATGACCACGGACAAGGGGTCGGAGTTTACGTGGTATGTCGATGAGGATGCGGATGTCTCATCCTGGGAAACGGCCCCCCATTCCGGTCCATCCCGCGGTGGGCGGTACCGGCTGTACCTGGTGATCGGTATATTGCTGGGGGTGGTCCTTTTGGCCGGGGCTGTGTACCTCCACGTACGGGTGAAAGCATCCCAGTTGCGTCGTGATTTTCAGGCCGTCGTGGATAGAGAGTGGCAGCTGTTCATCTCCTCACCATCAGAGATGCAAGGGCTGGTCACGGAAGATGTGCCTTCCGAACAGGTATTTGGTCCCTGGGCATTTTTCATGTTTTTCTACGGAACGTACGCCACGCCTTCCCCCTTTCCCCCCGCTCCTCAGGTCGTTTCTGTGATTTTGCAGGATGCCGGGGCTACCGCGTGGGTCTTGCAAGAGATGCGGCTTCCGCAGGTGGCCTGTCGATGGATGACATTTTACCGGCTTACAGATGCGGGGTGGAAGCGTACCGCACCCGACGTGCGTTTTTGGGGTCCAGAGGTGATGGGCGAGAGGGCCCATATCCGCTGGCGAACGTACGAGCGCGAAGCCCAAATCGCTCAACGGCAGGCTGATGAGTGGGAAGCCCTCTACACGCTGATAATGTCCTACCTGCCGCCTGAGGCCGTGCCTCCACAGGTGAATATTGAATATCAAATCTCGTATCACGATACTTTTGTATACGGGAGCCCTCATGTTCCGACCCACTTGCGTGTGCCTGTGTTCTATGTGTGGGGCATCACTTTGGATCAAAGGCCGTGCCCGCCGTCACGATTTTTCTACCTCTACAACTTTGTGAATTGGACGGTTATGTCCACAGTGCATTCGCCATCCTCCCTTCAGGCGCCCAGTTCCTCTGCTAATGCGTTACTCACCGGTGTACAGTCTTATCTTATGGAACAAGCCGTGGCCACTGGGGATCCCGCCCTTCAACCCGTGTGGGAAAAAATATCCCAGGGCGCGTACGTAGCGTCCTCCGAGGGTGGCCCTCCCCCGAGAGTGGAGGAAATGCGCTGGAACACTCCACACGCTATGTACTATGCTCATCTCTTGGTCTCTTTTGTGGCCCAAAAATACGGGCCCCAAGGTATTGCTCGTCTGGTCCGGGCGTTGCGTGGGGATGCTGTCGGCATAAAAGCTGTTCTTATGGACGCGCTGGGGCAGGATTTGGATCTAGACGCTTTTAACCGGGAGTGGCACGCGTACATTCGGGAATACGAACAGAGCCACCCTTCACCTACTATGACGCCCCCCTGAATGCCGACCGGACCACATGCTATCTTGCCGCTGACGGTGTCACCTCAATGATCTCCCAATGTGTGTTGGGGATGGGGATGTTGCGCACTTCTTGGGGGTCCAATCCCTGGTAGCGGATTTTGATCAGCGCGATGGGAAGGCGATGGGTGACCAGGGCCACCGTCTGGTGCGGGTGGCGGGCTACAATCTCGTCCACGGCCTGGTACACACGTTGCTGTACCTGGGCCAGATTTTCCCCGCCCGGCAGCGTGACCTCCCACGGAGAGGTCTCCCAGCGTCGAAAGAGGTCCGGGTATTCCCGGGCAATGTCTGTGACCAAACGGCCCTCCCATTCGCCTTGATTGATTTCCATGAGACGGGGGTCGGGGTGGAGGGGCACATGCAATGTTCGCGCAATGATTTCCGCGGTCTGCCAGGCCCGTTTGAGCGGACTGGCATAAATGATCTCAATGCCCACGTTCTTAAGGCGTTCGGCCAGCAACCGCGCTTGCTCCACCCCTCGCTCATTGAGGGGGGGATCGGCTTGTCCTTGGTAGCGTCCTTCCACGTTCCAGTCGGTTTCCCCGTGACGAATCAGGACGAGACGGGTCATGGGTGCGATCTCCTCACAATGGCGTCGGTCATACGGGCCACCCGGACCATGTACAGCACATCATGAACACGGACGATGTCCGCGCCGCGATCAATGCCGATGGCCACCGCTGCTGCAGTGCCTTCCACCCGTTGGTCCGGGGGGAGGTTGAGCGTGTAGCCG
>CAYPUG010000138.1:0-5670 GCA_964413905.1 uncultured Anaerolineae bacterium
CGAAGACCACCTGCATGGCGTACTGCATGAACGCGATCATGTCCCCGACCCGGATGGTGGCCTGTGCGACCTCGTGCGCGCCCACCCAGAGGATGAGGACCATCACCCCGTTCAGCACGAGCATCATCACGGGCATAACCACCACGAAGACCCGGTTGACAAAGAGGCTGACCCGGGTGAGTTCTACGTTCGCGCGGTCAAAGCGTTCCGCCTCGTACTGCTGGCGGTTGAACGCGCGCACGACCATCATGCCCGTAAGGTTTTCCCGCAGGATCAGGTTGAGGCGGTCGATGAGCCGCTGGATGACCTTGAACTTGGGCACCGCGATGGAGAAGACCACCGTGATCATGCCGATGAGCACCAGCAGCGCCAACGCGATGGTCCACCACATGGAGGGACTCTTCTGGAGCGCGTGGATGATCGCGCCGATGCCGATGATGGGCGCGTAAAACGCAAGGCGCACGATGATGGCCAGCGCGGTCTGCACCTGGGTGATGTCATTGGTGGCCCGGGTGATGAGGGACGCGGTGGAGAAGCGGTCCAGTTCCGCTCCCGAGAAGGCCATGACCCGCTCGAAGAGGTAACGGCGCAGATCCCGGGCCAGGCCCGCGGCGATCTTCGCGGCCAGGAAGCCCACGGAGATGGTGGCCACTGCGGAGATGAGCGCGATGAGGAGCATGATGCCCCCTGTGCGCAGGATGTAGCGGTTCTGGATGGCCGCGGTGTCCATGCCCAGGGCTTCGTATTCGGCCTTGACCGCGCGCGCCGCGGCCTGAATCATGGCCTTTTCCCCGCCCATCGCGGCGAAACGCGCGGTCATGGACTGGACGATCTCCTGACGCTTGTCAAAGGGCATCCGTTGCATCAGGGTGAAGAGGTCCGCGCCGGGCGGCAGTTTGCTCAGGTCGAATTTGGCCTGGGGCATGAGTTTTTGGGCCATCTCCGGATTGTTCTTTATCATCTCCAGGCCGAAGACCACCAGCAACCCCTTGCTCATCACCGGCTCCAGTTGCTGAATGGTGACCTCGTCGCTGTCCTGGAGCACGTAGATGGGTTCCTTGCCCAACGCGGGGTAGCGTTCCAGGTACGTCTCGTAGTCGGGCGACGACGCGTCCACCAGGGCGTAGTGAGATTTGATCATCCCCTGCTCCTCCGGCGTGAGGAAGAGGAACAGGTGGTCCATGGTGGATTGACGGAGGGCCTCGGGGACCGCGTGTTCCACCCCGCCCTGCTGGATGCCCACGTTGACGATGCGGGACATGTAGTCGGGTAGGGTGAGGTCCGCGTCGGCCTGGATGAAGAGCAATACAATAGCCAACAACAGCATGACGAGAAAAGGTTTCATATATTTCATTATGCGTACCATAAGCCGGATACCCTCCTCATTTACGGCATCACACACTCATATGCGTTTCCTCGTATCTTCCTGATGGACCGGCAAAACTCCCCGTATGCACCCTGGCTTAAGGGCGATATATCAGTCAATCAGCTTCTCTTCTAAAACATTTAAGGCCTCGAGGATGTTCGCTTTTTCCTCTTCGGTCAGTTTCTCGGCCACTTCGGTCAACCAGCGGGACTGGGCGGCAGCACTTTCTTCCAGTGCTGCACGCCCCTTGTCGGTGAGGATGAGTTGTTTGTTCCTCCGGTCGCGGGGATCCTCCCGACGCACGATGTACCCCTGGTCCACCAGGCGGTTCAACATTTGACTCACCGCCGCGGAACTGACCCCCAATTCACGAGCGATGTCGGAGATGTTACACGTGCCCTTGTAGAAGATGTAGCGCAACGCGAACATTTGGGGAATGGTCAATCCCCGGGTTTTGACGTATCGCCAGAAGTTGCGCATGGAGGCCTGAAAAATTCGGCCCATGATGTATTGAAAGCGAGCGACAAAGGCATCTTGGGAAGTTACGCTCCCTACGGCTTGTTCTTCGTGTGTGCGTTTTCGATTCACGGGTTCTCTCCGTCAAAAAATCAGTTCCTGTTATGATGGGGCTCCCCCCCGACGCTGCCACGTGGCCCGCTCTGCTTCGCGATGTTTGAGCAGGGTGGACAGGAGGACGAGAAGCGCCGCGATGCCGGTCAACACCCGGAACGAGGCGGTGTAGCCGGTCACCCCTCCCCCCAGACTGGCAGCCACCGCGCCAATGATGGCCCCGATGATCATCTGACCGACTTTGGTCATCACGGAAATAAGGGCCTGGGCCGCAGCCCGTTCCTCCGGCGGCGCTTCGCCGAGCATAATGTACCGCAAAGGAGCACCCAGCAGTGCAGAAAGGCCAAAACCAATAAGTATGGCCGCGATGTAAAAGGTTCCCACAGTGAGGGGCGGAAAGCCCAACATGCCCAGACCCACAGTGGCCATGATGGTCCCCAAGAGGATAACCACTTTTGAACCGAGATGATCTAACATGCGCCCAAACAGGGGCGCACCGATGGAAAGGGTGGCCACGACGGGAAGAAGCATGAAACTGGCCGTGGATTTGCTCACCGCGAACGCGGCAACCAGCAACGCGGGGATGAAGACCATGCTCCCTTCCACCACTCCCGCACCAAACGCGAGCGCGTTGGCCAGCAGCAACTGGCGGGTGCTGAACAAACGGGGATGAATGATGGGATCATCGGCACGGTGTTCCACCCACGCGAGAACAGGGATCAGACCCAAACCCAAGAGGAGAAACCCGATGACACGGGGGGAAATCGCGCTTCTGGTCAAATCCGCTGCGTCCAGTTGGTTCAAGGCATACGCGAGGCTGCTCAGGGCAACGGCCAGAATCACCATGCCCAACGCGTCTGGCTTCCCCGGTGCGGGGTTCCCCCGGGCAGGAAGCCACTGCCAGGCCAAAGGAATGAGGAGAAGCGCAAAGGGCAACGGGCCCCAGAAGAGCATGTGCCAGGAGAAGAATTTGAGAATCACTCCGGCCAGGATCGGACCGATGAGGAAGGCCACGCCGAACACAGAGCCGATAATCCCCAGCGCGCGGCCCCGTCGTTCCGGCGGGAAGGTGTCGCCGATGACCGCGGAGGCCACGGGAAAGATGCCTCCCGCGCCAAAGCCCTGGATGCCTCGTCCTACAACCACCCAGGTGAGCGAGGGAGCTAAGGCGACGACCACAGAACCCAGCGCGAAGAGGAGTACGTCCGCCACGTACACGTCACGTCGCCCTAAGCGATCCGATAATTTGGCCATAAGGGGCGTGCCAATGAGGTTGAAGAGCAGGTAAGTGGTGAACACCCATACAACGGCTCGGTCTGTAGTGCGGAAATCATCCCGAATCGCGGGCAGGGCCGGACCGATAATGGCAATATCCAGTGCAGCCATGAGAACGCCTAGAAAAAGGATGGCCAAAACCGGATTACGCTTTTTCTCCACCATGTTGTTCGCTCCTAAAAATGGGCTGATTGACAAAACTCTACTCGGACTATTAGTTAAGTAGGCTTATATAATAAGGAGGGTAAAGGACTTTGTCAAATGAAGAACCGCGGGCGGTGGGGAGTTAGCGATTGGCGGTTGGCAGGTGGCAGGGGGCGGTTAGCAGTTGGCAGATAGCGGTTGGCAGGTGGCAATTAGCAGTTAGCGGATGGCGATGGGGAGACGGCCGGCCGACGGGTTTTCGTCCCGAAGGGCTTTGGAGTGCGGCGACCCAGCGCCGCTTTGAGAGCAGTAGTCAGTGGTCAGTGGCGGGTAGCGGTTGGCGGTTAGCGGGTGGCAGATAGCGGGTGGCAGTTAGCAGTTAGCAGGTGGCGGGGGGGCGGGTGGCGGGTGGCGGATGGCGATGGGGAGACGGCCGGCCGACGGGTTTTCGTCCCGAAGGGACGGCGCCTGTTGAGCTGGCGAATTCATTCGGCAGCGTAGGGCGCGCGGGGGAAGGGTGCGCACGGGGCGGACGGCCGCTCGACCGGGGGTTCATCCTGGAGGGATAGGGCTGGTTGCAGTCGCGGGTTCAACCGTTGACAAAAATATCGCGCTTCTCTTCTTGTGCGTGGAGTCTTGTTGGTCCGTCAGACTCCAGGGGCGAACCGGTATCTATATACGTTGTTCTTGCAATAGATCTTTTTCTATGATGTTCTGCACGGTTCGAGGATACCGACGTGCCCATTCTGCAAGTTGCTGCCTATCCACATTATCCAACATCAGTTCATCCAAAGCCGGGTGCACTCCATACCGTTTGCGATGCACATAAATCCAGTCCAATAGTGCTTTTTCCGGTTCTGCCCACAAAATGCCTTCCTCATTCCGATAGCCAAAGAAAAGTCGAGGGTGCAGACGATGAAAGACGATCTCTCCTAACGGGGTCTGGCGTGTTCCCGATCGAGATGTGGAGGCACACGTGAGAACCAAAGGCATTTGGGAGAGAATGCCATACCGTTCCAGGGCGCTTTCAAAAGAAATATAGCACGGCGCACCAATCATCATGGCCAACGCCTCCAGAGTGGGATGCCCAAACCAGTTTGCATACAAGCCCGGCCCCACACGCTTGATGAACCCTTTCTTCTCCAACCGCGCTACCGCCTTGCGCACCGCCCCTTCGCTTAATCCGGTCAGTTGACGCAACCCTTGCAACGTGAGAAAATCCCCTCCCTGTTGGGCCACATCCCGCAATAGGGTAATCCATCGGTCAAGCGTGTAATATGTGCTCATTCCCCTACCTGTTCTAACCACTCACGCACCTCGTCCACCATGGCACTCAGCACATCCGGGTGCAGAACCTGAATCCGATATCGCCAAGGTAAGAAGCGTTCCAGTTCCTGACGCACCCTCTCCGGTCTCAACTGGGCCAGATTTTCGCGAAGGTGCCCTGTGTGCACCCCGTAATCCGCCATCTTCCTACGCACCATCGTCCGGTCCACCTCAACCCCTCGCTGTCTCAACCACCAGATGTCGAACACATCCCGCCCTTTAACGTAACGTCGTCCCGCAAATGCCACCACTTTATCGGCCAGAATCTCGGCCTCTCTCTCAGCCCGTACTACCACCAAGGGCAACGCAGGGAACGAGGAGGGCACGTGCAGAGGGGCTATCTGGGTAGTGTAAGCCGGATAGGGCGCAAATTCAACACTGATGGAAACAGCGTCCTGGGATTGTGTTCCGCGGTAGTATATCCTCCAGCGCACAATGGACGACGTCGCTTTTTGCACGCGGAGGGAAAGATCTCCCTCAAAGAGGGGAGCCCATCGCATTAATTCCGGCTGCACATGTTCGAATAGATTCTTCAACTCGGATAACGTTAACCGAGTCACAAAATCCAGGTCCTCTGAGTAACGTGGGCCACCGTAGACTAATCGCAAACATGTACCGCCTTGAAAAGTCACCCTATCTGACATCCGTTGGGCGTAGATGGTCGCAAGCGTATATACCTGAAGGGCCTCCTTCAAAACCACGCGAAGCGGCAACCTGTCCCTTACTGCTTGTTCTCTAAGAACCTCCAAAAGCGCCATTTCGTTTCCTAGATTACCCAAATTTGTCCCATAATCAAATGGTACCCTAAAAATATAATGGCGTCAAATGACCCGTGCATTGATCACGAATTGTGTCCCATCTGTGCTCGTCCGTGTCCTACTACTGCCGGGCCGCGAGATGGTAGCTGCCCGTCCAAGGGTTCACTCCGCAGGCCGCCAAATAAATTTGCCCGCTAAACGGGAAGCGCCCCCACGGGGCGCGAGGCGGGC
>CAYPUG010000139.1:0-5584 GCA_964413905.1 uncultured Anaerolineae bacterium
GGGATGACAGCGTTGAGATCGCGATTGACGGCACCCCTGATGGCGTACGCGGCCCCGACTTCCACCAATTCACGCTGGTCAACGACGGTCGGGCCACGGATTTCGGCATTCGTCCGTTACCCCCGGGAACGCAATACGTGGTCCGGCGCGTGGACGGGGGATATGTGGGGGAAATGGCGATTCCCTGGTCTGCGTTTGCGATGGAGGTGCCCTCGGCGGGACGGGTGTTGAACTTCACTTGGGGGATCCACGATGATGACGATGGGGGCGATTGGGACAGTTACCTTATTTGGGCAGGCGATTCTACCGTGGCTCCCAATCAGGGGATGGCGCGGTTGACGTTGCTGGCTACGGCCGCCACGCCTACGCCCACCCCAACGCCAACCGCGGCGGTACAGGTACAGGTATTCCAGGAGGGGGTGGGGAGTTATTCCGGCACTCGAGACACAACACTTCATCGGTGGTTGTCTACAATACCTCTGGGCCAGGAAACGCGGTTGAGTGTTCGCACTCAGGATGAATCTTTCGCGGTGGTGCGTTTTGACCACCTTCATCTGCCTCCGGGCACGCGGGTGGTGGCTGCCTATTTGGATCTTTACCTGGTGGAGCGCAACACGGATGACGGGATTTCGGTGGCCGTGTATCCGGTTCACCGGGCGTGGGAGGAATCCCAGGCCACATGGTATCAGGCCTCGGCCACAACGTTTTGGGCGCAGCCGGGTGCGGCTTCTGTCCCCGATGACCGTGGGGGCACGCCCTTAGATCGGGTATGGGTAGAGCGGCGCATGGGGTGGGTGACCTGGCAAATCACGTCTCAAGTTCAAGAGTGGTTGGCTCATCCGGAAAGTGCGTACGGTCTTCTCATTCGTGCTGAGGGGGGCGGTACCGCGGAATTGAAGTTCCTCAGTAGAGAATGGGTGGGCGTCAATGTGCGCCCGCGTTTACGTATCGAATACACCTATACCCACCCCTGATGGGCGAGTTTTTCGACCACCAGGAAGTGGGAAAGCCCAAAGAGCCGGAGAGGTGTGTGTTCCAGCGCGTAGGTGATCGCACGAATGGTTTTCCCCACCCTGGGCCAGCGGGCAATGATGTTGTCATATCCGGGATAAATCTGGGTATGGTAAACAATGCGCACGGGGAGATCTTTAAACAGTGCGCGTAGCCCACGAGCAGTGTACGCACGGACGTGGGGGGCTAAACGGTTACGTAACACGTTAGGGAACCAGTTGATGAGTGGTGTGTTGCCGAAGTGGTATTGACCTCGCCAGTAGTGACCGTGGGTTTCAAAAAAGTACAGTCGGTTTGGACAGAAAATGACGGCCCGGCCTCCGGGTTTGAGCACCCGTATCATCTCGGCCGCGGTTTGGCGGTCGTCCATGACGTGTTCGATGACTTCGTGGCTCAAGACCGTGTCGAAGGTGTTATCGGGGAAGGGCAAAGATTCGCCGGCGGCCTGACAAATAAGGGGTAGGTCGTCCGCACCTCGCAGGACTTTGCCGTCGATGTCTAAACCCACCACGTGAGAGGAATAGCGCATCAGCGCGCGCACATACATCCCCACACCGCATCCATCGACTAAAATGCGGGCGTTGTCTGTTTTGGCCCACTTTCGGATGAGTTGTAAGCGACGTTCTTGTCCGGCCCGCCATACATAACTGGGATGTCCGAACCGGGCCGCTTCTTCCGCGGTTCGACGTATTTTTTCGCTCACCGTCGGCTCTTTCCCGTTACTCTTCCTAAAAGCCCTGAGTCATGTGTGCGCTCTCGCCGATAATTGTCCCACGCGATGACGTCCTCTCCAAATTTAACTCTATCGTTATTAAAGCGGCGCCGGGCCGCGGCATTCCAAAGTTGACAGAGCCGCGCCGGGTGAAACCGATTTCTAATTCGGCGTACACGCGGCGAATGTCTTCGCTTGAGTAGGGAGGAAGTACATCGCCATGCGTCGAGCCCTCACAAGACGACTGAGATGATACTTGATGGGGTACGAGGGTACGTCTTTGATGCTTTGGCGGTTTTGTTCATCATCCTCTGATCGCTGGGCTTCACCGAGCACTATTCCCTCAAAGAAGGGCCATATGCCACGAAGGGCAGGAAAGCCGTATGATGTTCTTTTCGTTTGATGTGGTTTTGCACGTAGTTAACGATGCGTTGAGAGACGTCCTCTTGCGGGTCGGCCACCGCGGCCATTTCACTCGTGTGTGTGTAGCCTAGGAGATAGTCCCACTCCACGGAATATCCGAACGTTTCCAATTTATTGCGAAAGGAGATGGCCTGTTCGGGAAGGGAGGGTATATCATACTGGCAATGCAGCACATAAAAGGGTGGCACACTTTCCCCGGGACGCACATAAGTCTCAGGAGACGCCTCTTCCAGCGCATCCCGGTCCTGATGCCCGCCGCGAAATGTTTGGTCCAACACCGGGTAAAACAGCACATCCAGGTCGTTCAGGTCATACGCACCGCTCATGCTGATTATGCCACGCATGTGTTGCTGGATATCACGATACCCTTCGTGGGTCGCCACCAGGCTAACCAGGTGCCCTCCGGCAGAATGACCAAAGAGAAAAATGTTGTCCGGATCGCCGCCATACGCCGAAATGTTCTGCACCGTCCACTCGAAGGCTGCGGCCACATCCCTCAGGTTGTCGTCATACCATGCCGCTTTGGTGGCCTGGGCGAGGTCGCATGTGTCGGATGTACGGCAATAGTCGTCGGCGAGAAAGACCTGGTCGGAGGTGAGGCGGTAATCCACGTTTACAACCACCCAGCCTTGTGTCGCGGTGAAGGTCGGCGTGAGGATATCGGTGTACCAGGAAGCATAGCCGTCCACCCATCCCCCACCGTGAACAAAGAAGATAACGGGGCGGTGACGTAGGAGCTGGCCGTTCTGATAGGGTTGAGCGATAATCAACGTGCGGGTCTCGAAATCACTGAGGACGTAGCGTATGTCGGTCACGTGGAAGGGGACTTCGGGTACATACATGGTCTGAGTGATGACGACATCGTACAATGGGCCGCCGGTGGCAAACGCTCCGGCTTCTAAAATAACCCACATTATGAGGGAAAAGAGCATCGGCAGAATCATCCGTTGTAACAGGGTGTAGATGCGCATGTTCATCTCCTTGTAAGGATTGGCTATGCCGTGTCCATTAACGCACTATGTAGCACAAATATGCACTATGGGTTCGCGGAATGGGCTCTCGCGGCACGGACCTGAGAGCCTGCAGGAGATTGTCCACGTGCTCACGACGGCGGGCCGGTTCGCTATAAGGCCACTCGGTGACGAAATGAATCAGCCAGTCGTCCAACGTCATCTCCGTTCCCGCCACCGTGAGTCGGGTTGTCAGGGGAAGGGGAACGTAAATTCCTTCTCGCAGGATACTACGCGTGGTCAATTCTTGGTAGATAGCCCGCGCAGCGGCGATGGTGTGCCATGTGTCGGTGTACACACTGCCGAATTCGCGCCCGTGCGCATCATCATCCCGTGGATGTGTCGGGTTGTAATCACACGCGTAGATGCTCTCGTCTCCCAGCGCAGGGATCGTATGGGTCCCCCAGGGGGCGGGGGGCGTATGGGCGCCAAGGGCATCCATGCAATCGGCGTGAGAGTAGGCATCGGCCAGGGTGTGCAAGTAGGTGGCGAAGGCCTTCAGGGAGCCGGCAGGTACGGGCATGCTAATGGTTACCGTGCGGGTGATCACGCAGCCGTTGTGCTCTACCGCCTGCATGAGGGTAAAGTCTGTCATTTGCCCCCAGGCATAGGCCTCGTATCCGACCAGGGAGGATGTATTTCCCCATGCCCAGTCGCGTAGGGCGCGCAGTTCCGATCCATTCCTATGGGGGAAGTGGAAGAAAGGCGAATAGGGACCAAAACGGGAGGTGACGGCCGCCGTGTCCCGGTCAAAGTGCTCTGGAGGCCAGATGCGCCGCGCCCGGTTCTTGCCGACACAAGCGATAGCCGGATTGGGAGGAGCATAGAAGCCGGCGTTACCATACGTGTAGGACATAGGCGCACTCGGCAGCATCTCTGCATCCACCAATTGGTCCCAAATGCGTAGTGTTTGGCTGTCTGTGATGCTAAACCCGGCAGCGACTGCCAACGCCAGCGTTAAGTCATCGTGTACCGTGCTGATGCGCCCGTTGGGGAAATCACCGACAGGAGGATAATAGGTACCGTCCCGGTCACGAAACCCTACCTCTTCTTCCGCGAAGCCCCATACCGTTACCGAGCCCAAGATGAGAAAAATCACGAACGCGATACTTACACACATCCACCGGTGTCGTCTCATGATCGTCCCCGCTTTCTTCTGCGTGTACATGGATGGTTTTCACACATATTTCAGGACTGCGGTCTAACGCTTCATTCGCCGTTAGGGGGATACGACAGGTGGGCGAGGCTTGCGGAGTGCTCGGTGCGGGACGTCTGCACAGATATCACTCGTGAAGAGTATAACACAATTTTTGGCGGTTGGCAGATAGCGGTTGGCAGTTGGCAATTAGCAGTTAGCGGTGGGCGGTGGGGAGGCGGCGAAGAGCAGTGGTTGGTGAACAGTGGGCAGTTGGCGGTCAGCAGTTAGCGGGGAGCGGGGTGGAGGGGTGAGGTGTGGTCCTGAAACCATTGCGTATTTTTGTACGCATACTCTTAGAGCCCAAGGACCCCGTTATATCGGTATATGAGATCCCCGCAAGCCTATAGCCTAAATTGTCTCCTCACGGAGGTACGCTAACACCTCTCGCACTCGGCGGATGAACTCGCCCGGCCGCACCACGCGCACGTTGGGATGTCCAGGCCGATAGTGCCGTACGTTGAACGTCACAAGCCACGGACATTGAGCCTGCAACGCCGCGACGAGAATGGGCAAATCCTTTGGGTCGGCTAAATTCACGTGCCCAGCCACCTCTTCAGGGCGAGGATCGGGTATAACGGTCAGAGCGCGCTGCACCAGCAGGCGGAACATGGGCAATGCATCGGGCATCTTGGTCGCCAAGTTACGTTCCGCTTCTGTAATGACCTGTTTCGAGGTCACTGCCTGGATAAGAGTGAGTTCTCCCAGGCGAAGAATGAGCAAACTGGCACCGTACTCGGTGGGCGAAGCCGCACCTGCGAAGAGAACATCTGCGTCCACAAAGACACGAGGCTTAGGCGGCGTGTTCTTCTTGCTCATAGCGTTCCTGATAGTAGGCCTCTCGCTGCTCCCGCAGTGCGGACAAGAGCTCCTCGGTGCTCAGGCCTAACTCTTTACGCAGACGCTCAATTTCCCGTGCCAGTTCAGGCACCAGAGGCGCCATGGGCGTGAGGATGAACACGCCGTCCAAGTCTACCAGGTAGAAGGTATCTCCGGGCTTGATGCCGTACTTCTCGCGCAATTCCGCGGGCAAGGTAAGGACACCCCGCTTGCGCACCTGAACCGTGAGATCCATAGATGCCTCCCTGTTACTCGGCGACTCCAATTCACGGATTTTCTGCTTGCTCAGTATATCACATTTGGCCGTTGAGGGCGATATTGAGAAGCAAGCCGTATCTTAAAACGTCCCGCTGACCAGGAAACGCCCCTGCAGGGCTTTGGAGTGCGGCGACC
>CAYPUG010000140.1:0-5576 GCA_964413905.1 uncultured Anaerolineae bacterium
GGGGAAGCGCGGGCGGATACACCGTCCTCAACGTGCTCATCCGTCATCCCCACGTGTTCAAGGCGGCCATCTGCCTGTACGGAGTGAGCAATCTTTTCACCCTCACCACGGATACCCATAAGTTCGAGCGTTGGTACACGGACATGCTCGTCGGTCCCTTGCCCGATGCTGCGGCTCGGTACCGGGAATGGTCCCCTATCTTCCACGCGGACCGCATCCGCACCCCCATTGCCATTTTTCAAGGTGAGGAAGATAAGGTGGTACCGCCCGACCAGTCGGAGAGCATCGTGCAGGTTCTGCGGGCCAACAAGGTCCCCCATATTTTCCGCATGTTTCCGGGCGAAGGTCATGGGTGGCGCCAGGCGGAGACTATCGAGGCGTACTACAAGGATGTGTTGGCCTTTTTGCGCGAACATGTGCTCTTCGCGTGAGGGGAGATCGTGACTCACCTGATCCTCGCGTCCGCATCTCCCAGGCGTCAGGAGTTTCTGCGCCTGTTGGGGATGTCGTTCCGCGTGTTGCCCACCCATGTGGATGAAACCCATGTCCCGGAGGAATCCCCGGATGCATTCGTGGCCCGGCTGTCTCGTCTGAAGGCGGAGACCGCCGCGCGACGGACCGAGGGGGTTATCCTGGCCGCGGACACGGTAGTGGTGCTGGACGGGCGCATTTTAGGCAAGCCCAGGGATGCCGAGGATGCCCGGCGGATGTTGCAATCTTTGCGAGCGCGGCGGCATGTGGTATATACAGCCGTAACCGTGGGCCGTGCGCGCGGTGGTGCCCTGGAAGACGCTCAAACGGTGGTGGACGCGGCCGGGGTCTACATGCGCGCGTACACGGACGAAGAGATCAGCGCGTACATCGCGACGGGTGACCCGATGGACAAGGCCGGGGCCTACGCCATTCAAAACCCGGACTTCCGTCCGGTGGCGCGGGTGGAAGGGTGCATGGCCACGGTGATGGGATTGCCCATCGCTCGAATTCTGCCTTTATTGACGCGGTACGGGATTCCTATGCCTGAGGATCCGACCCGCGCGTGTCGGCATGTTTTCGGCACTTGCTGTCAGGCCGGTTGACCGACAAAACGATGTGGACAAAGGCCCTTCTTTCGCCCACCCTAAGCGGTCAGGGGAAATGGGGAGAATGCACTTCGAACGGTAAAGAGGGACGATGACATATAACGGCATTGTCGCGCGAGTGCGCGGACCGGTAGCAGACATTCTATTGGACGATGGTCGGGTAGTCCCCGCGGTGCCCCGGGGCACGCTGAAGCGGGAGCGACGGGGCACACTCCTCGCGGTCGGGGATCGTGTGCGTGTGGTGGAACGCCGCGATAAGGACACATGGGTGATCGAGGAGATTGCTCCCCGGGAACGGGCGTTGGTAAGGCGGTGGCCCAACACCCAGGGGCGGATGGACGTTATTGTGGCGAACCCGGATCAAGCGTTCTTTATGTTTGCGGTGCGCGATCCCCATCCCCGGTTGCAGATGCTAGACCGACTTCTGGTCATCGCTGAGGATAACGATATTCCAGCCGGAGTGATCGTCAACAAAATTGATCTGGACACTGAAGGACGGGCACACGAGATTTTCCGGGATTACGAGCGCGCCGGGTACCCTGTCTTTTACCTTTCTGTCCGCACAGGCCAGGGGCTGGATCAGGTGCAAGAGCATCTGAAGGACCGCATCACCGTTCTGGCAGGCCCCTCAGGCACGGGCAAATCCAGCCTGATCAACGCGCTGGAGCCAACTGTACGCCTTCCCACCATGCCCATCAGCCGCAAATGGCGCCAGGGACGACATACTACGGTCATGGCCCAACTCATCCCCCTGAGCGGCGGGGGGTACATTGTGGACACGCCCGGCCTGCGGGAGGTGGGGTTATGGGGGGTGGATTTGGAAAACTTAGACTATTATTTCCCGGAATTCCGCCCCTACTTGGGCAAGTGTCGGTTCAACGATTGCCGTCATCTGGACGAGCCGGGTTGTGCCGTGCTTCAGGCGGTGGAGGAAGGGAAGATCAGCCGGCGCCGGTATGAGAGTTACGTGCGCATTCTCCTTTCCGAGGGGGTGGGATGAGGGTCGCTCTCGTGCATGATTGGCTCAACCAGATGGGCGGTGCGGAGAACGTCCTGGAAGTTCTGGTGGAGATGTTCCCTGACGCGCCGATCTATACCAGCATCTACGACCGGAAACGGATGCCCGCGCGATACCGTTCGTGGGACATCCGGGTGTCTTGGATGAACAAACTGCCCGGTGTGGGCACCCACCACCAGGCCTATCTCCCCTTTTATCCCCTGGCCTTCGAGTCTTTCGACCTCTCGGAATACGACCTGGTTATCAGCAATAAATCCGCGTTCGCGCACAGCGTGATCACCCCGCCGCATACTGTGCACATCAGTTACTGTCTGACACCGACTCGATTCCTTTGGCAGTATCACGCGTATCGGCAGCGAGAGGGCATTGGCCGTTTGAAGAACGCGCTCCTTCAGCCGATTCTCACATGGCAGCGTCAGTTCGACCGCCTGGCCGCGGACCGGGTGGATCACTTTATCGCCATTTCCACGGAGGTCCAGGCCCGCATCCGCAAATATTACCGGCGGGAGAGCGTGGTCATCCACCCACCGGTGGACACACAGCGGTTTCGCCCTGGGAGCGATCCTCCGGAAGATTATTTCCTGATCGTGTCCCGATTGATCCCGTATAAGCGTGTGGATTTGGCTGTGGAGGCGTGTACCCGGTTGGGCCTTCCCCTGCTGGTGGTGGGAGATGGACGCGATCGGGCGGCGCTGGAACGGGCGGCCGGGCCCACCGTCCGTTTTCTGGGGCGCGTGTCCGACGATGAACTCGTGCGTTTGATGCAACGCGCGCGCGCGTTTCTCTTTCCGGGATTGGAAGATTTTGGGATTGCGCCGGTGGAGGCGATGGCTTGCGGTCGACCGGTCATCGCGTACGCGAGAGGGGGCGCGCTGGACACGGTGGTGCCCGGCGTGACCGGTGAGTTCTTCTACGAGCAGACGGTGGACGCGCTGGTGGAAGTCTTGGCCCATTTCGACCACCGTCGGTATGCGCCCCAAGCCTGTCGCGCGCAGGCAGAGAGATTCGACACCCAGGTGTTCAAAGAAAAATTCCGGGCGTACATTCGCCGAGTCATGGGGGGCTGAGGATATCCATGGATAAGCAGACTGTGGAACGTGCACTTTTGGCCACGGGGAAACTCCCCCACGAGATGCTGCGGACCCTTTTGCGGGCGTATGGCCGGGAGGATGAACAGGTATTGGTAGGTCCTCGGGTCGGGGAGGATGCCACGGCCGTGCAACTGCGTGAAGATGTGGTGGTCGCGGGCATGGATCCCATCACCTTCGCTACCGAGGAGATCGGCTGGTACGTGGTTCACGTCAACGCGAACGATGTGGCGGTGATGGGCGCGGCTCCACGTTGGTTCTTAGTTACGTTTCTCCTGCCGGAAGGGGAAACCACCGCGGCGGATGTGGAGCGCATGTTCGCCCAGGTGGCTCACGCGTGTCAGGAGGTGGGGGCGGTATTGGTAGGAGGACACACGGAGGTTTCGTATGGATTGCCTCGGCCTTTGGCCATCGGCGTCATGCTGGGGGAAGTGTCCTCCCAGAGGTTGGTGCGGACGGGGGGCGCCCGACCCGGCGACGTGGTGATCCTGGCGCGTGGGGTGCCCATCGAGGGAACGGCCATCATCGCACGGGAACGGCGAGAGGATCTCCTGGCCCGTGGGGTGTCGGATGCGCTGATCCGACGGGCGGCCGATTTCCTCCACGATCCGGGCATCAGCGTGGTGAAGGCGGCCCGCTTAGCCGTAGAGGTCGCGCCGGTCCACGCGATGCACGACCCCACGGAGGGTGGGTTGATCACCGGGCTGTGGGAATTGGCCGAGGCGTCGGGTGTAGGACTTTGGGTGGATCTGGACGCGGTGCCGGTCTTGGAGGAAGGACGGGTGCTGTGCGATCTGTTCGGCTTGGACCCGTTGGCCACGATTGCATCGGGGGCCTTACTCATCGCGGTAGCCCAGGAGCACGGGGAGCGGCTGGTGGCCGCGCTGGAGGACGCGGGAATTCCCGCGCGAGTGATCGGCCGTGTGACCTCCCGGGAAGAGGGACGGATTGCCCTTCGCCATGGTAAGGAGTGGCCGCTGCAGCCTCAGGCCGTGGACGAAATCGTCAAGATCTTCTGACGTCGATCTTGCGCGACCGCTGAAAGTTCTGCGAATTTCCCTTCTCCTTTGCGCCGGGGTGCATAAAACGCGATATCTTAGTCTATCAGCCGGGGAGGATAAAATACGAACATGGGTGTCAAAATTGTGGCGGACAGTGCGTGCGACTTGCCGGAATCAATCTTGAAGGAATGGGATATTCACATTGTGCCTTTACACGTGACGATCAACGGTCAGGATGTATCGCATTTGTACACGGATCCCGACGCGTTTTGGCGTATTGTTGAGGAGACCGGCGGCCGCCCCACCACGGCTGCGCCGTCGCCGGAACAGGTGAGGGCGGTTATCGGACCGTTGGTGGACGCTGGCCATGAAGTGATAGCCATCCCTCTTTCTGCAGCCCTTTCCTCCACGTATGCTTCGTTTGTGGAAGCCGCCGAAACGTATCCAGGACGTGTACACGTGTTTGATTCCCAATCGCTTAGTTTGGGGATTGGTGTTCAAGTGTGGAAAGCGGCCAAACGGGCGGCTGCCGGGGAAGCGTCTGAGCGTATTTTGGCGTACTTGACCTCCTTACGCGAGCGAACAACATTGATCGCGGTGCTGGATACGATAGAGTGGGCGGATCGAGGAGGACGTATTGCGTACCTCATGCCGGTGATACGTCGGGTTGCCCGGGTGTTCAATGTGAAGGTGCTGCTGGAGGTGAAAGGGAAAGTGCACTTTCTGGGCGCGCAGCGTTCATATAAGGCGGCCTTACGTGTGCTGAAGGAAAAAGCGATAGCCTTAGGTCCTGCAGACCACCTTCTCGTGCCCCACACTCGCCAACATGCCCTGGCAGAATCTCTCGCGGATGAATTAGCCCCTGCGTTGGGAGTTCCGCGAGAGGAGGTTCTGGTGCACGAGGCCGGCCCCATTCTGGGCTCACACGTCGGCCCGCGAGCGATAGGGGTGGTGGTGTGATGGACGTATCTCTCCTAATTGTCCGACAAAACTTAGCGGATTTCCCTTCTTCTTTGCCTTGCCTGAACAGGCCATGAAAGCTGATACGTCCCAACTGGCTGCGACTCTATTGAAGCGGTATCACAAGAATCTGAACGCCGTGGTGCAGGTGCTGGAGAGAGAAAGCGGTCAACAAATTTCCAAAGCGGAACGGGAACTATTAATAAGGATGATCGTCGAAGCTGATTGACTGACACATCGCGTTTCATGTACCTCGGCGTAAAGAAGAAGTAGAAATTCGTGGGATTTTCGCCGCCTTCGGCGGCGAAAATCCCACGAATTTCCCTTCCTCTTTCTAGGCCAAGGTGCATTCGCAGAGTTTTGTCAGTCAATCAGAACCGCTTGGAATAGACGACAGATCGTCCGCTATCGTGGACAAGAGTTATATGTT
>CAYPUG010000141.1:0-5541 GCA_964413905.1 uncultured Anaerolineae bacterium
TAATGCACATACCGGGCGTATAAGGCCTGGGCTTTTTGGATGTCCTCGGTTCCCTTGATAATAGCCCGGCCGTCGTCAAATACGGAAATCTCCTGTTCACCCACCCGGAAACGCAACAGGTAAGGGGTCACCCGCACATCCTCCACCTCCACTAACGAACGCAACCGCCGGGCCAAAGCGTTCAAATCCACCCGGGTGCGATCACGTGGAACCACTTGCACCGAATCACTTCCACACAAAGCCGTGGCCCAAGTCCCCCCTTCTGCGTGGAGAAAATCATAACGGCCCAACCCGCAGGCAGGGCAATCTGGGCGCTTCTCCACGGCCAGAACGTCCCACGAATTGGCCAGGAGATCAAAATACACCAAACCGGGATTACGCACCCCCATGCCGGTCAACAGTTTGACGGCCTCTCCCGCGCTGTAGGAGGCAATGACGCCCACCACCGGCCCCAAAACGCCCACCGTGTCGCACGTATCCGCGTGTTCGGGCATTTCCGGAAAGATACACCGGAAGCACGGCCCTTCATGAGGTACAAAGGTGGCTGAAGATCCATACGCGGCAATAGCCCCCGTGTAAATCCAGGGGATGTTCAACTTCAAACTCACGTCATTGATCAAATACCGGGTGAAGAAGTTATCCGACCCATCCATAATTAAATCCACGTCTGAGAGCAATTCCTCCGCGTTGGTGGGATTAAAGTCAGCCACCACGGGCTCAACGGAGATATCACTGTTCACTCGCTGCAGGTGCCGGGCAGCGGCCACGGCCTTGGGCAACCCCTGGCGCACGTCCACCTCATCGTAGATGGCTTGGCGATGCAGGTTATGCAGTTCCACGAAATCCCGGTCGATGAGGCGCACATACCCAACCCCCGCGCGCACCAGCCAGTTGGCAATAGTGGACCCGGTTGCCCCCACACCCACAACAGCCACGCGCGCGGCGAGGAGTTTCTCCTGCCGCTCCCGGCCCATTTCACGGAAAATGATTTGGCGATGGTAACGAGATAACGGATCTTGCCGGTGTTTTTCCATACCTCCTCCCTCAACACACCAAATGTATCACCACGAGGAGTTACTTTCGCACCCACTCGACACACGGGCGTGAACCCTCAATGAACGCGCCGATACAAGCCCACAATGGTTGAACGGAAGGGGCGCAGGAAGGGGAGATACATGAGGCGACTGTACAATAACCCCAGCACGTACAGAGGTCGATTAAAAGCAAAGTAACCAAACGTCCCATCGACCAAGACCATCCACACCTGTTCCAGACCGGCTTCCCGCAAACACCTATCCAACGATGAAGGCGTGTTACAACGAAACGCTGTGGGAAACACGTTCTCCTCAGGCACCCCTAAGAATCGCTTAATGCCCCGGTGCCATTCGTATGGCACCAGATGTGTTACCCATGTGGAAGGAGCTTGCATGGAGGGGGTTTTAAAGAAGAAAAGCCCTCCATCCTCCCCCCCCGGTTGGGTAGGCGCGCGCAACACACGAGCCACCTCTCCTAAACTTTCCCGCGGACGGTTTAAGTGTTCGATGACGTCATTGCACACAACTACATCAAACGCCTCGTCCGCAAAAGGTAACGCCTCCAACGTTCCCTGGACGAACGCGTCCAAAATGTGCCGGCTCGGACGCTCCACATCCACACCCACAACCATTCGGGCTTGTCCCACATGTGAACGCAAAAACCACGAACCCTTCCCCCCGCCCGCGTCTAACACCAACGCGTGAGGCGTAATCGCCGCGGCCAACGCCGCGCGAAATCGTGCCCACAGCCGCTGTTGAGCCTCAGGAAACCACCGTTGTTCCAGTTGACGACGTTCTTCCCAGGTCAGCATAAGCCCAGTATACCACAAAGGGGGAAGGCGAATCGAAAATAGAGGGCATACAATGCACGCAGGGCATTTCCCTTACTTGCGGGCTACAATCACTCCGGCATCCTTGGGGACTCGCCAAATCGAATGCTGGGAAAAAATCTCTTCCATTAAAGCACGAGCCGCGCGGCCCACCTGTTCTCGCTCTTCAGGGGATAGCCGCGGCCCGTCCACATCATCCACCAGGCCGCTCATATAATAAGCCCAAGCCACATCCACCGAAGGGAAGAGAAACGCGTTGCGAAGGACATCTATCTGTGCATTGCCAAACACCCGTCGAACCATTTCCGCGCCACGCCGTAGGGAAAAACGACGGTGCAGCGGAGCGCCACAAGAACGTCCTACCGAGGCCAACGCGCGTTCGTGTACTCGATAAAGAGGAGATTGGCTTTCCACGGTATTGGTAGAGGCAATAAAATGCCCCCCTTCCTTCAGTACCCGCCACGCTTCTCCAAGGGCCTGTTCGATGTTTTCCACCAGGAAGAGCACATGTACCGCGAAGACCAGATCAAAGGTAGCCTCCGGAAACGGCAACCATTGCCCGTCGCCAACGAGAAGGCGGACGCCGGGCGCACGCGCCCGAGCCCGCCTGATCATGCCGGGTGAACGGTCCAGCGCGGTCACTCGCGCATTGTGGCCCTCGAAGTAAGGGAATAAGATCCCATTGCCACATCCCACGTCCAAAACAGCGTCCCCGCCTCGCCAGGGTGCGTGACCCACCACCCAGGCATAGAAATCCACCGTCCGTTCGGAATAACGACGATGAACCTGAACACGGATATCCAGCCCGGAATCATCCTCGTACGTCCGCGTGCTCACCCGTCCCCCTACCGCTTCGCTTTCGCCAACATGCGCCGGACCTCCTCCTCGGCCACCGCGGGGTCCAACTTACGGAATAAGGGTTTGGGTTTGCGCAGAACCTGCCCTACCGGCAAGGTGGTGGGTTCCCAGCGCACAGGGATGTCGCTCCCGTCGTAGCGCAACACCAAGTGCGTCTTCTCCTTCTCCTTGATCTCTTCCACCCACTGGCGTCCCATCAGGTTCCCCTCATAGCCTAGGTACTCGTGCAGTTTCTGGCTGGAGAAGGGGAGGAAAGGCGTGAAGAGCACTTTCAAGCGGTCCACCACTTGCAGGGCCACGTAGATGGTCGTGGCCGCCGCGTCCCGATCCTGTTTGATCTGTACCCACGGCTCTTTTTCGTTCAGGTACTTGTTCGCGGCCTCGGCCAGTGCGCGGGCTTCCCGCAACGCCGCCCGGATCTGCACCGCGTCCAGGTGACGCCCGACACGATCGAACGCCTCCTCCGAGGCCTGGAGGATGGCCCGATCCTTTTCGTCGAAGGAGCCGGGCTGGGGTACCCGCTTGTCGAAGTTCTTGTACGCGAAGGTGAGAACTCGGTTGGCCAGGTTGCCCCAGGTAGCCACCAGTTCGTCGTTGTTGCGGCGGACGAACTCCTCCCAAGTAAAGTTGACGTCCCCCGTCTCCGGCATAATCGCGGCCAAAGTGTAACGCCATGGGTCGGGATCGTAGCGCTCCAACACATCGAGCACCTCGATAACCCAACGGCGACTCTTGGAGAGCTGCCGGCCCTCCACGTTCAGGTATTCGTTCGCGGGTACATCGTAAGGGAGATTGAGTCCACCGTACGCGATGAGCATCCCCGGCCAGATGATGGTGTGGAAGGGGATATTGTCCTTGCCGATGAAGTAGTACGTGAGCGTGTCCGGATCCTGCCACCACTCCTTCCACGCGTCCGGCTGCCCGGTGATCTGGCTCCACTCGACGGTGGCGGAGAAGTAGCCAATGACCGCATCGTACCACACGTAGATGCGCTTGTGTTCGTAGCCCGGCAGGGGTACAGGGATGCCCCATTCGATGTCCCGGGAAATGGGGCGGCCGCGCAGTTCGCCGCTTTCCAACTGGGCGCGCGTGTAATTCAGCACTTTGGGCCGCCAGTGTTCCTTATCCTCGCGAATCCACTCCAGCAGAGGATCGTTCAGTTTAGCCAGGTCCAGGAAGAAGTGCTCGGTCTCCCGAATTTCCAGGTTGGTCCCCCCGCAGATGCGACAGCGCGGGTTCTTCAGTTCAATCGCGTCCAGAATGCGCCCGCAGTTGTCGCACTGGTCACCCCGGGCTTCTGGATAGCCGCAGTATGGACAAGTCCCCTCCACGTAACGATCGGCCAGGAACTTCTGGTCGTCCAGGCAGTACCACTGTTTCATGGTGTCCTTGTAAATGTAGCCCTTCTTCCAGTGGGTGAGGAAGAAGTCCTGAGTGACCCGCCAATGGTTTTCCGTGTCGGTCTCGGTGAACAGGTCGTAGGTGATACCCAATTTTTGCCACAAGGTCAGAAAGCGAGGGTGATAGCGGTCCACCACTTCCCGGGGGGTGATGCCTTCCTCCTCCGCGCGTACGGTAATGGGCGTACCGTGGGTGTCTGATCCGGAGACCATGAGGACGTTGTTCCCTTGAAGTCGCTGGAAGCGAGCGAAAATATCCGCGCCCAGATAGGCGCCCGCGATGTGTCCGATGTGCAAATCGCCGTTGCAATACGGCCAGGCGGTGGTGACCAGGATGTTTTTGGGCATAGGAATAAATCCTCCTCTTCTTTACGCCGAGGTGCATAAAACGCGATATGTAACTTACTGATGGACTGAAAAAAATTCCATGTATGTCCCCTGGCTTAAGAGAGAAGGGGAATCTGCTCTCTCTTTATGAGAAAGTACATCAACCGCGATGTGTCAGTCCATCAGTGTAACTTATCAACGCGGTGACAGGTCACCGCTTTCCAAAGATTCCTTCCCAAAATGGGTAAAAGACGTATGACGCGTTTGTATGCTACACCAAAGAGGGGGAAGTGGGCAATTCGAGGCTTGTATTCATTCATGCAAGCAGTCTTTGCCCGCTGAGACGTTTTGTGCATCTTGACGAAAAGGAAAGGCAGGCACTTGTGTGATTTTCGCCGCCTTCGGCGGCGAAAATCACACAAGTTTTCTAAAATTCATATACGCCTTCGACGTCTAAGACGACGCATTTGGCGTCGGTTTCTTTCTCCACGCGAGCCTTGAACGCGTAGGGGTCCTGTTCAATGAGGGGCCAGGTATTGTAGTGGGCAGGAATAACCACCTTGGGTTTGATGAACTTGACGGCCTTGAGCGCGTCATCAGGGCCCATGGTGAAGTTATCCCCAATGGGCAGGATGGCCACGTCCACGCCCTCGTCCGCAAGGAGGGTCATATCATATGTCAGCGCGGTGTCGCCCGCGTCGTAGATCTTGGCCCCTCCTAATGTAAGGAGCACGCCCGCGGGATTGCCTCCGTAACTGCCGTCCGGCAAAATAGAGCCATGATGTGCAATGGTCAGTTTAACGCGGCCGAAGGGGAAATCGTGGCCCCCGCCGATGTGCATGGGATGCACCTTCTCCACGCCCTGGTTTTGCAACCAGGAGGAAATCTCAAAGTTGGAGATGACCGTCGCGCCCGTCTTCTTGGCGATGTACACCGTGTCGCCCACGTGATCGCCGTGGCCGTGGGTGACGATGATGTAGTCGGGCTTGATATCATCCTTGGTGATCTTCGCGGCCGGATTGCCGTCGAAGAAGGGATCAATGAGAATGACCACGCCGTTGTGCTCAATACTGAACGTTAGATGCCCATGCC
>CAYPUG010000142.1:0-5503 GCA_964413905.1 uncultured Anaerolineae bacterium
CCCTTCCTCTTTCTAGGCCAAGGTGCATTCGCAGAGTTTTGTCAGTCAATCAGGAGGCGTGTATGTGAATCTGTTTGGAGGGAAGGGGAATTCATGCTCGAGGTGAAGGAAATATCCGACATTCGCCCTGCTCATCCCCGGGACACCGTCCAAGTGACGTTTCCGGACGGACGGGTGTTTGAGGGTCCCCCGGGGAAGCCGTTAGAAGCGTTTATTCAAGCCGCGTACCCGGAGGTTAAGGTGCCCATTGTGGCCGCCTTAGTCGACGGGCGGTTGAGAGAACTCACCTATGTGCCGGAGCGGGATTGCACGGTGGAACCGGTGGATTTGACCACCGCGGACGGGATGCGGGTTTACCGCCGTTCGCTTCTGCTCCTCCTTTTGGCCGCGTTTGAGGACTTGTTCCCCGACGCCGGGTTGGTGGTTGAACACTCCCTTACTTTTGGCGGGTATTACTGTGAGGTGGAAAATCGCCCCCAACTGAACGAGGAAGAAATTGCCCGCTTAGAGGCGCGAATGTGGGAACTCGTCCAAGCGGACATACCCATTGTAGAGAAGGAGGTCCCCCTTGAAGAGGCGATTGCGTTCTTTGAACAGCGGGGGGCTAAGGATAAGGTGCGTCTGTTCAAGTTTCGGGAGAAGGAGTATGTAACGTTATATTGGCTGGATGACACGGCGGATTACTTACATGGATACATGGTGCCTTCTACCCGTTACTTGCAAATCTTCGGCCTGGCTTCTTATCCGCCCGGATTTGTGCTCCGGTTCCCACGCCGATTTGATCCTTTGCATCTTCAGCCTGTGACTCATTTGCCTCGGTTGGTGTCCGTGTTTCGGCAGCACAGCCGGTGGATGGAGTTGATGAACGTCACCGATGTGGGTGCGTTGAATGAGGTCATCTCGGAAGGACGTGTAAGGGAATTGGTTCTCATTGCGGAGGCGTTGCACAGTCAACAGTTAGCCGCCATTGCCCAGGAGATTGCCCGCCGAAAGGGGGTACGTATTGTTCTTGTGGCCGGACCATCCTCGTCGGGGAAGACGACGTTTAGCAAACGGTTGTCTGTGGAATTGTTGGCCCAGGGTATCCGCCCTTTTGCTCTGGGGATGGACGATTATTTTGTGAACCGCGAGGAAACGCCGCGCGACGAAGAGGGGAATTACGATTTTGACTCTCCCCACGCGTTGGACTTGGACCTGCTCAACCGTCACCTCCACGCATTGCTGAACGGTGAAGAGGTGACCCTGCCCCGGTTTAATTTTGTCACCGGACATCGGGAAACCGGTCCTACCGTACGGTTGCATCCAGATCAAATTATCATTATGGAAGGGATCCACGGGCTCAACCCGCTGGTTGCGCAGTCCATTCCGGTGGAGCACACGTTCCGTGTTTACGTTTCTGCGTTGACGGTGTTAAACTTGGACAAACACAACCGTATCTCTACTACGGATACACGCCTTATCCGGCGCATTGTGCGCGACGCCCGCTCCCGTGGCCGCAATGCCGAGGGAACCATTGAGATGTGGGAACGGGTGCGGCGAGCGGAGAAACGGTATATTTTCCCCTATCAGGAACACGCGGATATGATGTTCAACTCCGCGTTGATTTATGAGATGGCGGTATTACGTCCTTTGGCCGAACCGTTACTGTTACAAGTGGAGCCCACATCCCCCGCTTATGTAGAGGCTCGCAGGTTGGTCAGTTTTCTGCGGTGGTTTCTCCCGTGTCAGAACGGTTCGCTTGTGCCCGATAATTCCATTCTTCGGGAGTTCATCGGCGGCTCGATTTTGGAGGAGTTTGATGTGGGCGTGGAAATGGCTCGTACGCAGCCGGTCCATGAGCTCCCGCGTGTGGTCGATCCGTGAGGCGGAGCATGCATTCAGGGCGATCGTGGAATATTCAGCCGGACGTTTTCGCACCGAATTTGCGGCGAAGTGTGTACGCGGAGGTGTTGCGTGAAGCCTTGGCCGCGGTGGATCCTTACCAATGTGTGCGGCAGGTGTTACAACGCTCCGGCGCTCGAATTCGCGCGGGCGGGGCCATGGTGAATTTGGAACACGTGGCCCACGTGTGGGTTTTGGGTTTCGGGAAGGCTGCGGCTGTGATGGCTCAGGCGGTAGAGGACGTGTTGGACGATTACGTGGACGGTGGGATCGTGGTGGTGAAGGATGGGTATGCCGTCCCAACGCGGCGGGTTCAGGTGATGGAGGCGGGGCATCCGGTGCCGGATGAGCGAAGTGTGCAGGGCGCGCAGGCCGTCTTGGCCCTGGCTCAGAAGGCGCAGGAAGACGATTTGGTTCTGGTGGTGATATCCGGCGGGGGGTCGGCTCTTTTAACCTTGCCCGCGGAGGGGGTGACGTTGGAGGATATTCGAACGACCACAGAGGTGCTCCTGCGGGCGGGGGCCACTATCAACGAGTTGAACGCGGTGCGGAAGCACCTTTCTGCAGTCAAAGGCGGGCAGTTGGCCCGAGCGTTGGCACCGGCTCGTGTCATCGGGTTGGTGCTCTCCGATGTGATCGGGAACCCTCTGGACGTGATCGCCTCCGGACCTCTGTCTCCGGATCCGACCACATTTGCCGACGCGTGGGCCGTGCTTGAGAAGTACCGGGTTCTGGATAAGGTCCCCCCACGCGTGCGGGAACATTTGCAAGCGGGCATGGCCGGTGCTGTGCGCGAAACGCCCAAACCGGGTGATCCTGTGTTCGACCGGGTACACATGGTGATTGTGGGGGATAATGCCCATGCGGCTACGGCTGCCGCGCGCGCGGCGGCGAATAGGGGCTATCGGGCATTGATATTGACGACATTTTTGGAGGGGGAAGCGCGTGAAGTGGCGAAAGCAGTGGCCGCGTTGGGCAAGGAAGTGGTGCGTCACCGGCGCCCGGTTCCGCCCCCTGCTTGCCTGATCTTGGGGGGGGAGACGACGGTGACGGTGCGAGGGGGCGGAAAGGGAGGGCGTAATCAGGAACTGGCGTTATCCGCGGCGTTGACCTTGGAGGGATGGCCCGACATCACGGTGATCGCTCTGGGGACGGATGGGACGGATGGCCCTACGGATGCGGCGGGTGGCATGGTGGATGGCGGAACGGTGCAGCGCGCCCGGGACGCGGGCTTAGATCCCTTACGACATTTGCAAAACAATGACGCGTATCCGGTGTTGGCGGCCACACACGATCTCATCCGTACAGGGCCCACGCGGACGAACGTGAACGACTTGGTGTTGGTGTTTGTGGAACGTTCGTAATGCATTACCGGTTGCTTGAAGGAGGGATTTGTGCTTTTAGGAGGTGTGCTCTCCGCTCTGATTGTTCTCTTTGCGCTGGGAGTTTACGCTAAAATCATCTGGTGGGCCGACCGGTATGAGAAAGAACCCCGTCAGTTGTTCGCTGCTGCCATTTTTTTAGGCGCCATCCCTGCCACACTCGTTTCCCTCTTGCTGGAGGTACAAGTCCACTTGCCCGCAACCTTTTGGGGGAAGTTTGTGGATTCCAGCGTGGTAGGCCCGTCCATCGAGGAGGGTATTAAGGGGTCGATGTTGGTGTTGATTTGTTGGTTGGGATTTATGGAATTCGACGGGGTGTTGGATGGGTTGGTGTATGCCGCGCTCATCGGCTTTGGCTTCGGCATGACGGAGAATTTTCTATATTTTCTCCACGCGTTGCGGACTCATGGATGGGCTACGTGGTTATCCCTGGTGATTTTACGCCAGGGACTCTTTGGTCTGAACCACGCGTTCTATACGGCATTTACGGGGGTCGGATGTGGCTTGGCCCGTGATCGCATGTCGTCTCCTCGGGCGTGGATATACCCGGTGTTGGGGTATATGGCTGCAGTTTTCACACACGCGTTGCATAATGGGACGTTGTCTTTCGCGACTCACGCTGCAGGTTGGTTCTTGTTGACTCTTTTGTTCGACGCGATGGGGGTGGTGTTGGTGGTGTTTATTTTGATGCTCGCCATTACACGACAGAAGCGCCTTATTCAGCAGGAGTTAGCCGAGGAGGTGGGAAGGACGTTCTCTGACGCAGAGTACCAACTTATCTTGGCTGCGATGGGCATCCGATCGCATGTGGATGTCTCCCGCCCGAAGGTGTGGGCCCATCGTCGCCGGTTACGACAATTGGCCGCAGAATTGGCATTAAAAAAACGGCAATTGCGCGCCGGGGAGGACAGTCGGGAGTTACGGTTGCGCATTGCTCAGTTGCGGGCACAAATAGTCACTCTCTTTCGGTCGACCGACACGTAAGGCCTTGATTGACTCACAGAACTCCACGTATGCACCTTGGCTTAAGGGAGAAGAGGTTAAACCGTATTCGATACTCAAAGGCCATCCATCCGATGACGTCCCTGAGAGGAGCACCATGGCTCAACGTTCTGCTAAATCTACACGGCACAAGCGGGTCCACCAAGCGATTTTTGTTCCCGTCCGTTCGGGCAACACGTTTGAGGAAACGGTGAGCCGTATTGCCGGTGCTATCAAAGCCCGGTTGCTTAGCCCCGGCGACCAGTTGCCTCCTGAACGGGAACTGGCCCGGCAGTTGGGGGTCAGTCGGGCGACGTTGCGCGAAGCGCTGCGGGTATTGGTGGAGGCCGGTTATTTGGAGGTACGGCCGGGGCGAGCAGGAGGGACGTTTGTGGCTCGCTGGCCGGAGGAACCTCGCGAGCCGCGACAGGCGGCTATTATCGAACGGGTGAGAGATCAGCTGCCGGGGTTGTTGGATTATCGCCGTGCAGTAGAACCTACGGCTGCGGAGTTGGCGGCCTTACGGGCCACAAAGGTTGATATTCGTGATTTGGAGGCGATATTGCAGGGGATGGAAGGGATGGAGGAATCTTTTGAACTGTATCGGGCCGGTGATGCGCGATTTCACGTGGGCATCGCGCGAGTGGCTCGCAGTCCTTTGATTCTTCAGGCGGTCATTGATGTCCAGACGGCTCTCACGGAAATCCTTGACTTAATTATTTATCATTCTCGTCGTGTTCTGGAACATTCCACCGAGTATCACTGGCGCATTTTTGAGGCCATTCGGGATCACCGTCCCGAGGATGCGTTTCGGTTTATGCGCGATCATATCTCTGCTACGGAGAACATCATTCACGGCCTGGTTCCGGAGGCCGACTGGCCCGGTGAGGAAAGAAAGTGAAGTGATCTCTCTGGTCGCGGCCGCCCTGTCTGCTCAACCGGTCCCGGCCGTTTGCCTCACACGGAGGCATGGGGGCACGGGGAAGCCCCGCGGCGGGGATGGAGCCGCCCACGCGATGTGACCGGGCGTACGCCCGTCCGCCCGAGGCTCAAAGCCATCGGGCTACGTGGGCCTCAAGGCCCCTAAAGCGGCCTGGGAAGAGCCTGCTTTGGGGGGCTTTCTGCATCAGGTAGCACGGGTGGGGATCAAAGCGGCGCCGGGTCGCCGGAGTCCAAAGCCCTTCGGGACGGGAACACGTGGGCAGCCGTTTGCCTCACACGGAGGCATGGGGGCACGGGGAAGCCCCGCGGCGGGGATG
>CAYPUG010000143.1:0-5429 GCA_964413905.1 uncultured Anaerolineae bacterium
CGGCCTGGCCCGCTCCCGGTTCAACGAACTTATCTTTGGCCCCACCCTCTACCAGGCCCTGCGCCGGGTCAAGGGCGTGTTCGACCCGCACAACCTGATGAACCCGGGCAAAATCGTGGACGCGCCGCCCATGACCGAAAACCTGCGTTACGGCCCGGAGTACAGCGTTCGTCTCATCCCCACCCAGTACAGCTGGGACGATTTCCTGGGGTTCGACCGCGCGGTGGAGCAGTGCAATGGCGCGGGCGTATGCCGCAAAGTGGACACAGGCACCATGTGTCCTACGTTCCAGACCACCCGGGACGAGCACGACAGCACCCGGGGCCGGGCGAACCTGCTGCGCGCGTGGCTCAGCGGCAAGCCCTTCTCCCCCACAGACGAGGATGTATACGAGGCCCTGGACCTGTGCCTGGGCTGCAAGGCGTGCAAGTCCGAGTGTCCCTCGGCCGTGGACATGACCAAGATCAAGACGGAATGGCTGGCCTGGTACTACGAGGCCCACGGCCTCCCCTTCCGTAACTGGGTCTTCGGCCACATCCATCACCTGAACGCGATCATGGCCCCCTTCGCGCCTCTGGCCAACGCGGTCATGCGCTCCCGGGCCTTCAAGTGGTTTGCCGCCCGATTTCTGGGCATTCACCCCAGCCGTTCCTTCCCCGAACTGGCCGAGGAGACGTTCATCTCCTGGTGGCACAAGCGGCAACGGCAACAGCGCGAGCGTCCGCCGGCCCCGCGCGGCCCCGTCATCCTCTTCCCCGATACCTTTCTCACGTACAATGACCCGCATTTGGGCAAGGCCACGGTGCGCCTGCTGGAAGCCGCGGGATTCGAGGTCATCGTGGCGGAGAAGCGCGTATGCTGCGGCCGTCCACTCCTCTCCAAGGGATTGCTCAGGGAAGCGAAGAAGAACGCGGAGCACAACGTGCGCTTGCTGGCCCCCTACGCGCGGCAGGGGATTCCCATCATTGGCGTGGAGCCCTCCTGCATTTTGACCATGAAGGACGAGTACCCGGACCTGGTGCCCGGCGAGGATGCCAAAGTCGTGGCCCAGCAGTGCATCACCATTGACGAGTTCCTGGCCGATCTCCTGGCCCGGGAGCCGGACGCACTCCACTTTGCCCCGCCCTCCCAACCGGTGTACGTGCACGGCCATTGCCACCAGAAGGCCCTGGTGGGTACCCGTCCCACCCTGGACCTCCTGTGCGCGGCTGGGTTCGAGGTGCACGAGATCGATGCGGGGTGTTGCGGCATGGCCGGCAGTTTCGGCTATGAGATGGAGCATTTCGACCTCAGCTTGAAGATCGCGGAGGACCGACTGTTGCCCGCGCTGCGCGAGGCACCGGAGGACGCGATTGTGGTCGCGGATGGCACCTCCTGCCGCCACCAGATTGCGGACTTGAGCGAACGGGAGGGCGTGCACGTAGTGCAAGTGCTGGCCGACGCGCTTATCCCTCCCGAAGAGAACACGCCCTTGGGGTAACCTATAGGTACCCTTGGGCTGAACCCCGTCGGTCCGTCAGAAACGCGGCAGATAACCGGTTCCATCCGCTCACATGGCCTTTAACGCGGGAACACGGCGGACCGCGTAGCTGCACGCGTCATGGTGGCCCATTCTGAAAACATGACATCCAGGCGAACCTGCAGTATAATCTACCTCACACAGCATCGTGAACCACCAACAGAACCACAACCGGGGATCCCAATGCAACCAACAAACGAACGAGCGGGAGTCGAGGCCACATCCCAACCCAACCCGGTCCCCACGAGCCCCATCTCCCCTGTTATCAAGTGGGCCGGTGGCAAATCGCAACTTATTGAAGTCCTTACACCCCTCTTTCCTGACCACTTTCAGCGATACCACGAACCCTTTTTAGGGGGTGGGGCCGTTTTCTTCTTTCTGGCCCCTTTACACAACGCTCCTTCTTTCCTATCCGACTTGAACGAGGAGTTGATTAATTTCTACCGAGTGCTTCGGGACCACACAGACGCGTTCCTGGCGGAAGTGCGTGTACTGGCAGAGCAATACGCCCACTACGACGAGGAACGCCGCAAGGAAATGTACTATCGCTGGCGCAATGCGGACAGGAACCCCGCGTTTGCTCATTGGTCCCCCTTGCAACGTGCCGTAAGATTTTATTTCCTGAATAAAACCGCGTACAACGGCCTCTATCGCACCAACCGTCGTGGGTACTTCAACGTCCCTTGGGGACGCTACAAGAAACCGGCCCTTTACATCCCCAACGCGCTCCGACAGGCCGCCCATGTGCTCCGCGCGTATGCCCAAACCTTAACGGTCGAACCCTTTGAGCGCTCGCTGAGTCGTGCTCAAACAGGGGACTTTGTGTACCTGGATCCCCCCTATGTCCCCCTTTCGGAAACGGCCAACTTCACCGCGTACACGAAGAACGGCTTTGGTCCCGAGGACCAGCAACGCCTGGCCGACATGTGTCGAGAGTTGGACCGCCGCGGGGTGCTCTTCATGCTCTCCAACAGCGACACCCCCTGGGTTCGAGACTTGTATCGGGGGTTCCACATCCAACAAGTGTGGGCTCGGCGCAGTATTAACGCCAACGGAGCAGGACGTGGGCCTGTGGCCGAAGTTGTGGTACGAAATTACACCTGAAACGGAGGATTTGCATGATCTCCGAAACGCTGAAAAAGGCCCTGTGGGCCCTCCGTTGGGTGGGCATCCGACCTACCCTCGCAGCCTTGCGATACACCTTGGCTCGGGAACGCATAGACCGGCGGTGGCTGCGCCCGTCTGCACCCACATCCTGGACCACATGGGGAACCCTCACGCGCATCACGCCCCACGCGCGGGGCGCCCGCGTACACCTGGAACGAGGCCACATGGACGTGAACTTTCTCACCTCAGACATGGTGTGCATCTCCTGGCTGCCCGCGACCCCACCCATCCCTTACGCGCGCGCTCGCGATCGCTGGCCGGAAGTAGATGTTCGAGTAGAACGCGTGGAGTTCGGGTGGCGAATACGCACCCCTCGCATGTATATCGATGTCCACTCCGACGCCGCGCTTCGCTTCTACGACGATGAAGGACACTTGCTGCGTGAAACTCTCCCTCCCCAACGCGGAGGAGAACGAGTTCGGGACCGAGTCCGCTTACAGGCCGATGAAGTACTCATAGGGCTAGGCGAAAAAACAACCCCCCTCAACCGGCGAGGACACATCTTCACGTTGTGGAACCGGGATCCGTCAGGATACCATCCCGGTGACGATCCCATCTACCTAAACATCCCTCTGTACATGGGCCTGCATCCCGAAGGCCAATATCTGGTATTCTACGAGAACACCTACCACGCCACGTTTGACATGGGCCATCACCAGCCGGACATTGCTGAACACACCTTTGCAGGTGGTATGCTGCGTTACTACATTACCATTGGTCCGCCGGCCACACTCCTTGAACGCTACACGGCCCTCACCGGTCGACCGCCCCTTCCTCCCCTTTGGGCGTTGGGATATCACCAATCGCGGTACTCCTACTACCCCGAAGCCCGCGTGCGGGAAATCGTCGACGCGTTTGAACAATACGACATCCCGGTGGATGTGATTCACCTGGATATCCACTACATGGACGAATACCGAGTATTCACCTGGGACCCGCAACGGTTTCCTGACCCTAAAAGGTTGACCCAAGATCTGCGAGAAAAGGGCGTTCGAATTATCGCCATTGTGGATCCGGGGATAAAGGTAGATGAACACTATGATGTGTTTGTGGAGGGACGGGAACGGAATGTCTACTGCACACTGCCGGACGGCTCCTTGCTGCGGGCACCGGTATGGCCGGGATGGTGCGCGTTTCCCGACTTTACCTCGCCGAAAACTCGACGGTGGTGGGGAGAACAATATCGTTCCCTCTTGGATGTGGGCGTCGCTGGTTTTTGGAACGACATGAATGAACCCGCCACTTTTGTGGCTTGGGGGGATCCGACATTTCCTCTATCTACACGGCATCACCTGGAGGGACGAGGCGGGGATCACCGGGAAGCGCACAACCTCTACGGGTTGCTCATGGCCCGGGCCAGTTATGAAGGACTACGCGATTTGGCTCCCCACCGGCGGCATGTGGTCATCTCCCGATCCGGATGGGCCGGATTACAACGTTACGCGTGGCACTGGACCGGAGATACGTACAGCGATTGGCCATCCCTGGCCATGACCGTCCCCCAAATGCTCGGCCTAGGCATAAGCGGCATCCCTTTCACCGGACCGGACGTAGGGGGATTTCTGGGAGCGCCCTCTGCTGAACTGTACACCCGCTGGCTTCAGATGGCCGCCTTTTTTCCCTTCTTCCGAACGCACACCGCCATCGGCACACCGGATCAGGAGCCCTGGTCCTTTGGGCAGCCGTATTTGGACATTAACCGAGATACCATTCGCTTACGATATCGCCTGCTCCCTTACCTGTACACCCTCACCTGGGAAGCCCACACCCGGGGATGGCCTATAATACGTCCTGTCTGGTGGCTCCATCCGCACATCCCGGATCTGTGGCCGGTCGAGGATGCGTTCATGGTGGGAAACCACCTCCTGGTTGCCCCCATCCTGGGAGAGGGAGTGCGAGAGCGGGAGGTTCTCCTCCCTCCGGGAGGATGGTACGATTTTTGGACGGAAACCCATTACGTTGGGGGCCAAACCGTCCGGGTCGAAGCACCCCTCACACGCATTCCTGTGTTTGTCAAAGCAGGAACGGTCCTCCCCATGTGGGATCCCGCGTTCAATGTGGACCGATTTGATTGGAAACGGCTCCACCTGTATATCTATCCGCCGGAGGAGAGAGAAGCAACGTCCACGTTGTACACCGACAAGGGCGACGGGTGGACCTACCAGGAGGGAGCGTACCACCTCGATCTCTTCCACACACAACGCCGGGACAGTCGCGCAGAATGGACCTGGGAAGTCCAACACGACAGTTACTGGCCTTACGAGGAGATCGTCGTCCACTTTGTGGGGGAGGTAATGGATCTGCAGAAGGATCGCCGTACCGTGGACATCCAAGGCAATCGTATTACACTGCGGAAACCCGGAGGGACATGGACATGGTCGTCCCGTCCTTAAAAATGCGCCTGCTCCCCTACTGACAAAACTCCATGTATCTATGATTGCCGAAGCCCGGCCACTGAAGCTCCGGGCCTCAGTGGCCAACGGCCGGGCCGCCCAAGGCTTTTGGGAATGCGGCATCTCGATGCCGCTATCAAAGCGGCGACATGTCACCCCATTCCAAAGTAGATGCAGTCTCGGAAATTTCTTGAATTAAGGGAATCAGGTATGTGCCTTGGTTTAAAAAGGTTTCTGCCAGCCCTGATGGACTGACACATCGCGTTTCATGCACCTTGGCATAAAGAGAGAGTAAAAATTCGTGGAATTTTCGCCGCCGAAGGCGGCGAAAATTCCACGAATTTCCCTTC
>CAYPUG010000144.1:0-5303 GCA_964413905.1 uncultured Anaerolineae bacterium
CGACCACAGGCCTTTTATAGTGGAGCGTACTAAACACCCGTCCCCATTCCTCTTGTACACGGTGCCAAGGGGTTCGGAGAGGGTGGAGCCAGTTCTGCACCCTCTCCGAACGGGCGAACGACGGGGTTCCCCACGCAAGTGCGATAATGATGAGCGCGAATAGGATGCCGTTGCGTAAAAACTCTAATGTCACATCGAGCGGATAACGGATATGGGCGTGTTCCCAAAAGGTCATCTGCTCGTCCAGATGGACAACGACGAAGAGAATGAGTGTAGCCGCGAGATATAACAGAAGATAGCCGTTTAGGTTTTTAGGGGCATAGTAGGTATTGAGTACCAGAAGGAAACCGATTGGCAAAGTGGCAAACCATACCCGGCGCTGTTGGATCAGAGCGACTGTGGTGAGTACGGATAACCACCACAAGAGAAACACTACATCAAGGACAAATACGAGATTATCCCCACGAGGTGCGCCTCTAATGACCCCCTGTAGCCAGGTAACCAGGTGGTCAATAATGACAAGGGCTCGGTAATGGGCGGGTCCGTCAGAAGACCCAAGGGAGGAGGTAAGGTATAACGTGACCGCGCTGCCGGTTATCAAGGTATACGTGCGTATCCACCAGACCGGCCACATTGTGAACGCTAGGAGGGTCCCTACCCCGACGCCGAGAATAACCGCGTACGAACCCAAATACAGCCCCTCGGCCCATCCCGCCGCATCGAGCGACCAAGTGAGGCTGAGGTGGATTGCCATGAGAAGGATGACGGCAATCCATGGTGAATGCATAGAGCGCGCGGCCTCCATGTGATAGATGTGCCCCTGGCTCTGGTTCCCGGTGAATGTTTCCATGGTTCGATCGTTTCCGGTTAACTTCTACAAGGTACATCAAACACGATGTGCCCGTCAATCAGGTCTGACACGGTCATTGAGCCGTTGCGTTGCCTCTATGAAATTGCCCTGTGTCCGGTCATTTAGGCCCCTGTGGATGTCGGCAATCTTGGAACTAAATCGTGCCTTTTCTCTGAAATTTGTACGGAAATTGTAAGGTAAAGCCGGGGCTTTTTCAAGTACACTAGATGTAAGTCCACAGGTACGATTTTCCTTTCTGATGGTAAAAAGGCTCTCTTTTGAGGCCGATATGTGTACACAGAATTTTTGTTCAATCAACGTGCACGTTGGACAAAGGGGTTGGCCATGGCCAAGCGGTTACGCTCAAGACACGCGGCGTATTACATGTTTACGTCTCCCCACGGTATTGATGAGATGCGATGGCGCGAAGATGTGGAGTTCATGTCCTTGGTGGAGGAGGCGCAGGCTTTAGAGCGTCTATTTCAGAAAATGCGCGTTCGTGTTGACCGGATGCATGTTCTACAATGGGGGCGGATTACGGAGAACGCGTTGAGGATGCGCGTACTTCTCTTGTTGCGAGGGGCGGAGGCAGAAGGGCGTCTGTCCCCGCTTCTTCATCAGGCTCAGCGGTTGCGGCGTGGTGTCGTTCGGCTCTCGTGAACAAGGGCAACGGCTAGGAGAGCACACGCCAGAGCAGAAACGAAATCGTCGTCCATCCAAGTATGAGGAGACCGCCGATGGCGGCCAGCCGTATGGGCGCTATCATCGGTCGCTCTGCCTGCATTACAAGGTGATCGCCAACGTGCGCTCGCCACTGCCGGGCTTCCGGCGGGCCTGGGGGAGTGGTCCACTTTAACGTGTAGACAACTTCTATGTGCTCCATAAACTGTACCCATTGTTTTATGTCGGTTGCCCGAAATGCTCGTAGTACCGGATACAACGTCTCGGGGAAATCTGGCGTAGGTGGGGTCGTTAACGTCGCGCGTAAGCGTTCCAGGCTTTGTGTTAAGCGTTCGTGTGCGGGTGACAAATCCACTTCTTCTTCCCAGGCCATAGTCCATCCCCATAGCGTTGTGTGTTCTGCACGCCTGAGGTAACGGGGAGTGAGTGCGTTTCGCATGGGTTCCCATTCGGGGATGTCCGGCATAATCCCCACAAGCCGGCGTTGTTGCTCTTGGAGGTCGGTCGCCGTTATAAAAGGTAGGTCCACGCACACTTGTACAAGATGGCCTTGACGTTTATGGCGTATCTGAGCCTGTGGTAGCGCTGTCGGGATGCGGGACAAGAAAGTGTTCCACATTTCCTCTCCTGAAGGTTCGACACCGGTATCAAGCGCGGCGGTGAGGGTGATTGAACGAGTGTGGTCGCTCGTGAAGATCTCGACGTTTAAGTAGTGGAATGTTGGACCTTGAGGCTGGAAGTAAGCCAGAATTTTCTCCCCCCATCCGGCCTTGAGTGCTGTGCGGACTTCATCCCAGTCTTGGGCTTTTAGGCGTTCTTGAGCCCAATCCGAAGCGATTTGTTGGCGGAGTTGTTTGATTTGCGCTTGGTGCCCCGGGCCCAAAAGGTCGGCAAAGGTATCGAGTTGGTCTATTGCTTCTTGCCAGTGATGTACGTGCAGAAGGTAATCAATTTGGGCCTGGATCAGGGTCGCCAGTTGTTGTCGGGTGGCTTCACTGTGGTCTCCCCGCTTCCACGCCTCTCGCAACGCCGCCAGGATAAACGGACGATATGTGTCTTCATCGTGGGTTTGCACTGCTCGGGCGCGATACAAGGCGACCATGGACTGCCAGGGTGCAGGATCCTCAGGACGCAAGTCTGCCAATTGTGTCCACAATGCCAAGGCCTCGGGGTAAAAGGCGCGCATGACTGTGTCTGGAGCCTGCTCCTGGGTAAGCCAATCCGTGAGTGTCTGGGCCAAGGATGCAATAGCCTCTTCGTCGTTTTGGTGGGCTTGTTGTCGTTGTTGGGTTATCTCGGTCCATGACGTTGGCCGAATGAACAGGGTTTCCACATCCGTGTCGGGCGTGCGGTTTTCCCATTGCCATTCCACAATTTCTCCGTTGAATCGGGTGGGTTTGGGATGGATGGAGAGATAGGCATGCTGAGCCAGAAGGGTGTTCATATGTAACGTGACCCGGATGCTACCTGTCGGTTCGGGCCAGGAAGAGAGTTGGCTGAGCGTGTACACAAATCGGGACCACGGGAGAGGAGGTTCCTTGGCGGTGTAGAGGAAAGTGTACCACACCCGTTCTTCTGGACCCAAAGTGCGTTCAAAAGAGCGATGCACAAAAGGTGTGGTTGGATTGTCCGTGTACCCTTCCCCCCCATATATCTCCGAAATCGGGGTGCCGTCGGGCAGTAATCCCCGGAGGTGAATGCGTATAGTGGCCATGTCCGTTTTGCTGGGATTGTAGAGGCGGAAATGCACGAGAAAGCGCCATGTGTTTTGGGCATCAAGGAAATAGGCGTCTACGGTCAAAGCGGCTAATCGGACCGTCGTGGACTCTTTACCCTCTGGAAATGGCAATAATCCCTGAGGGGGAGCAGGATCTGCTCCTATTGAGATCGACAAAGTCAGGTTGAGGAAGATGGCTACTGCAAGTAGAAAGAGATGGTGGCGAATGAACTTGTCCAATCGCTTAAGGTTTGGTATGCTTAAAGCGTTCGTCTGTGCGGGTAATTCGTGTGTGCTTGGCATGGTACTTTAGGCGCTCAGGAGGACGAGTTTGTGAGCATGGTTAAGTTGATTATGAGTTGGAATATTAAACCGGGGCAAGAGCAATCCTATTTTGAGTTTGTGGTTCAGGAGTTTGCTCCCGGTTTGTTGCGTCTTGGTTTGCAGACCATCGAGGTTTTGTACACAATTCACGGAAATGCACCTCAAATTGTCACGTATGTCGTTGCCAAGGATCTGGACACACTGCAGAATGTCATGCAAAGTGCCGAATGGCAACAACTTATCGATAAGTTATTCCAATATGTGACAGATTACCGGCAGAAAATTGTTCCGGCCACGGGTCGTTTGCAATTTTAAGTGGACTAAAATAAACCGGCAAACTTCAACGATGTGTGCGTGGGGGATATATTTATGTTGTCCCATCTTTTGGAGACCTTACAGTTAGATTTGAGATTTGTTACAATTATCCTCCAATTAATTTTCTTGGAGGGCATTTTATCGTTTGACAATGCGGCTGTTTTAGGGGCCATGGTGGCTCCATTACCTCACGATAAACCGATTCCCTGGCCCAAGGTCTTGCGGCCTTTGGGACATCTTCTAGACCCGATCTTGGGACCCCAGCGGACCGCCGCGTTGAAAGTTGGGCTTCTGGGCGCGTATGTGGGCCGCGGCTTGATGTTGCTGATGGCGAGTGTGGTCATCAACAACCCTTGGTTGCAATTCATCGGTGCTATGTATTTGATAAAAATCGCGGTAGAGCATTTGGGCTCTTTTCACCGCCCTGATGAACCTCTCTCCGAAGATTTAGAACAGGAGATAGCACAATTAGAACGAAAACCGCGTGGTTTTTGGGCGACCGTGGTGATGGTCGAACTTCTGGATTTGGCGTTTAGCCTGGATAACGTTGTGGCGGCGATTGCTCTTTCGCGGCACATCGTTGTTGTGATGATAGGTGTGGCCTTGGGCATTCTGACCATGCGATTTGCGGCCGGTGTTTTTGCCAATCTCATCGAGAAGGAGCCGGTCTTAAGCACCGCGGCTTACATGTTGGTGTTGAACATTGGAATCGAGTTTCTGTTAACCGAGTTCTTGCACATCGAATTCCACGAGATGACCCGATTTGCCATTAACGTGCTCACGATTTTCATAGCATTGGTTTATGCCCATTCGTCTTTCTTGCAACGAATACTCTCTGCTCCGTTACGGCACATTGCTCGCTTTTTCTCCTATGTGGATCGCCTTCTGAATGTTATTTTCTCGCCGTTTATATGGAGTGTACACTTTCTCTTCCACACGGCAGTGCGAGTGATGGCGCGGGGAAAAGGTCGTGAACCCGTACCGGAAAGTTGAACGTTTTCGGTATGGGGACCGTAGGCCGATACATGACCTCTTGTGCACACACGGCATTTCAGGGAGACATCGGGGATAGGGCTTAAACGTGCAGAAGAAGATGGGTGACATCGAGCACCAGGATTATTTGCCCTTCTCCTAAAATGGATGCGCCGGCAATGCCAGGAACACTGCCCAGGATCGGTGGGAGGGGGCGGATGACGATTTCCTCTTGACGAACTAGACGGCCGACCAGCAACCCTACACGGTGACGTTCTTCCCCGACAACAACGGCATATTGAATGGACCCATTCGTCTGTTCATGGTCAGGAACATCGAGCAAATCGGCCAGACTGACAAGTGGCAAGGCGTGCTGGTGCTCATCGGTAATCACCTTCCACTGCTGCACTTCTGTAACGGCTTCGGGCCATACCTCTAGCGTTC
>CAYPUG010000145.1:0-5197 GCA_964413905.1 uncultured Anaerolineae bacterium
CGCGCCACCGTATTTCAGGGCCAGATGCGCGGCCGCGCTCGCGGACTCCTCCATTTTGGAGACTTCACGCGCGTCCTTCAAGTTGATGAGGGGGCGGATGTGCAGACAGCCCGCGCTCGCGTGCGCGTACATGGCCACCCGGGTGTTCGTCCGTTCCAGCACGTCCAGAATGTCCCGCACATAATCGGGCAGCCGCTCCGGCGGCACAGCCACATCCTCCATAAACGCGATGGGCTTGTGATCCCCGCGGATGCTCATCAGGAGGCCCAGGCCCATCTTGCGCACGCCCCACACCTGATCCTGTTCCTCGGGCGTGATCGCGCGCACGAACGTGTCGGCCAGGCCCTTTTGCCGCAGGTGAGCCTCCAACCCCTCAATTTTGGCGATGACCTCCTCCTCGCTCTCCCCGTAGAACTCCACCACCATCAGGGCCTTGGGGTCTCCGCGCACAAAGGAGAGGTACTGAGAGTAGCCCGGGGTCTCCCGGGTCAGGCGAATCAGCATCTGGTCCATCAACTCCACGGCCGAGGGATGACGTTCCAGCGCGGCCACACTCACGTGCATGGCCTGGATAATGTCATCACAGTGCACCACGCACAGGCCCTTGTGTTTGGGCTTTTCCACCAGGCTCAGGGTGAGGGAGCGGATGACCGCAAGGGTGCCCTCGGAACCCACAATGAGTTGGGCCAGGTTAAAGCGGTTTTCCTCCAGGCCGCGCAGGAGGTAGTTCAAATTGTAGCCGCTGGCCCGGCGCCAGTGCTTAGGGAACCGGGTGCGGATATCGTCGGCCACGTCGTTGATGATGCGAGGGATCTCCCGGTACAGCAGGGCTTCTAGGGAGGTCCCCCGGGCCCGGGCATCCAACCCTTTGCCGTCCACCGCGTCAAAATGTGCGACACTGCCGTCGGAGAGGACCACATCCATGCTGACGATGTTGTCCACGGTCATGCCGTAGAGGATGGAGTGCGCGCCGGTGGCATTGTTGCCCGCGACGCCGCCCAGGGTGGCCCGTTCCCCGGACGCGGGATCCGGGCCAAACTTGAGACCGTACTTCCCTGCGGCCCGATTCATGTGGTCCAGCAAGACGCCCGGCTGCACGGTGATGGTGCGTTCCTCAGGATTTACGCTCAGGATGCGGTTCAGATATTTGCTCATATCCATGATGATGGCTTCGCCCACGGCTTGTCCGGCCAGGCTACTACCCCCGCCGCGAGGGAGTAAGGGAAGTCGGAATCGCGACGCGAGTTCCACCGTCGCGATGACATCCTCTTCCGTGCGGGGAATGACTACGCCGAGCGGTTCTACTTGGTAGATACTGGCATCGGTGCTGTAGAGGACGCGGGAGACGTCGTCGAAACGCACCTCCGCGGTGGTGTGACGGGAGAGTTCTTCGGCCAGGGCCTGAATGCGATCCGAGTCCATGCGTTACTCCTTCACACGGGATGGAAAAGGTGAAACAAATTAGGATACCGTAGTATAATCTAGGAGACCTTTCGTGTCGAAGTGTAAGGCGTTATGTATTCTGGCTTGAGCACCTGACACATTGTGTTTCATGTTGTTTGGTCTAAAGGAAAAGCGGCCCTCTGTACTCGAACATAGGGGAAACACGGACTATGGAACTCCACGGCAAAGTGGCGTTGGTGACGGGCGGGGCACGGCGGTTAGGGCGTGCGTTTGTTTTGTCTTTAGCAAAGGCCGGGATGGATGTCGTCGTCCACTACGGACACGCGGCTCGCGATGCTGAGGAGACGGTCATGGCCGCGCGGCGGTTGGGCGTGCGAGCCGTCTCTTTGGCTGCTGACCTCACAGATATGGGGGAGGTACAATCCTTGATTCCTCGGGCTGCTGAGGTGTTGGCTCCCCCTCAGATTTTGGTGAACAGCGCGGCCGTATTCATTCCCGGCACGATTCGCGAGACCGACTTGGACAATTGGTCTCTACACATGCGCTTGAATCTACGAGCGCCTTTCTTTCTCATTCAATCCTTTGTGCAGGCGTTGGGGGACCGACCGGGCAAGGTGGTGAATATTACAGACTGGCGGGCTCTGTACCCCGGACGTAAATACGCGGCCTACACGCTGAGTAAAGCGGCCCTCATCACCTTGACTCAGTTCGCGGCCAGGGAGTTCGCGCCGAATGTGCAGGTCAACGCGCTGGCCTTGGGAGCCGTGTTGCCTCCCCCCAACGCGGATGAGGCGTACTTGGATCGTCTGGTTCAGCGTATTCCTGCCCGGCGACCTGCACGACTGGAGGAGGTTACCGATGCGCTGCTGTTTCTCCTGCGCAATGATTACATTACCGGCGAAGTCCTCCTGGTGGACGGGGGTGCTCACTTGGTGCATTAACGCGTTTTGCGTCTCATCGTAGCAAGAGTGTGGAAATATGCGTGAATTTCCTCTCTTCCTTCAATCTATTAAGCACGATCCTGACCGACTGACAAAACTCTGCGAATGCACCTTGGCCTAGAAAGAAGAAGAGAAATTCGTGGGATTTTCGCCGCCGAAGGCGGCGAAAATCCCACGAATTTCTACTCCTTCTTTACGCCAAGATACATGAAACGCGATGTGTCAGTCAATTAGAAGCACGATCTATCGAGGTGAACATGCGCGATTACATCGAGATCCACGACTTGCTGGTTCGGGCCATCATCGGCATTAACGATTGGGAACGCCGCGAGCGGCAGAATGTCCTTGTCAACCTGCGCTTGTACACGGATACCCGCAAGGCAGGGGCAACGGATCGGATCGAGGACGCGCTGAATTATCGGGATGTGGCGAAGCGAGTCATTCGTCTGGTGGAGGATTCCCGATTTTTTCTGGTGGAGCGTCTGGCCGAGGAGATTGCCCGGGTGTGTATCCAAGAGTTCGAGGTCTCTAAGGTGGTCGTGAAGGTGGAGAAACCGGGGGCGATCCGCTTTGCCCGTTCCGTGGGGGTGACCATCGAGCGCACGGCTGCGGATTATTCTTCTGAAGCGTAGATTGCAGATTTCGGTGGTTGGAGCATGGCGATAGAACGTCGCATTCGTGTACTCATTGTGGATGACCAGCGGCTGATGCGGGATGGGTTGCGCACGCTTCTGGAATTGGAGCCGGACACGGAAGTTGTTGCCGAAGCCGAAGACGGCGAATCTGCGCTCCTCGCGTATGAGGCGCACCGATCCGATAAAGTTTTGGCCGAATTTGCTCGCCTTACACCGTATTACGGGCCCGCGAGTTAGGCTTGATATGAGGTAAACGGAGGTCACAGACGAGCGTATGACGTTTTTACTCCGTTGGCCTGCCCGGGAGAGTTACCTCTATGTGTCCACATCGCATGGCGCGCTCACGTTGAATTTTGCCGGGGAGACGAACCTGACCTTTGACGGGGAGGGACGATTTGTCGGAGCGTGGTTGGACCGGGTGCGCTATCGACGTTCGTTGGATAATCGGGTGTTGGCCAAACGTCAAGATCCTCAGCGCCCATGGCGTCGAATGTTTCGCTTTCTGGAACCCGAAGAGCGGAACGCGATCTTGAAGCGCGTGTACACCCTGGCCGGACACGTTTACGAGGATTGGCAGGCCGGACACCTCGATGTCTCCTCGCTTCCTCCCCACGTCCATGAAGAGGTCCACGCTTGGCTCGAACGCGTGACGGGCTGGACTCTTGAACGTCTGGAGGCCGAACGAGAACGGTTTTTGCAGGTGTATAAACCGGTGCCCATTCTTCCCCCCGATCAGTACATGGCGGTGGTGCTTCAAGCCACGGAAGGATGTTCGTACAATAAGTGCACCTTTTGCACTTTCTACCGCGATCGCCCTTTTCGCATAAAACGCCCCCAGGAATTCGCTCAACACATCGCCGCGGTCAAGGCGTTCTTGGGGCGAGGTCTTTACATGCGGCGGACCGTGTTCTTGGCCGATGCCAACGCGGTGATCATTCCCCAGCATCTTTTGCTCCCCATTCTTGAGAAGGCACAGCGGGCCTTCCCCTTTGACAAAGCGGACAAAGAGGGGGGGAGCGTACGGGGCATGTACGCGTTTATCAGCGCGCCCGATGCCCTTCACAAAAGTGTGCAGGATTTTGTGGAGATGCGGGAACGCCACTTGCGGCGGGTGTACGTGGGCTTGGAAACCGGACATGACTCGTTGCGGCAGTTCCTTCTGAAGCCGGGTACTGCCCAGGATGTGCTGGACGCGGTACGAACGATCAAGGCCGGTGGGGTGAATGTGGGATTGATTTTTATGGTCGGCGTGGGGGGCCACACGTATCGGGAGCCCCACTTTAAGGACACGGTGGCGCTGATTCAGTCCATGCCGCTGGACGAGCACGATATTGTGTACGCGTCCCCGTTTGTGGCCTCACCGGATGCCCCTTACGTGTACGACGCGGCGGAAGCGGGCATTCGCCCGATGAGGGAGGATGAAATTTGGCAGGAGATTCAACGGTTCCGTTCCGCGCTGCGGCCTTGGGCGCGAACACGAGGAGTGAAGGTATCGTATTACGATATTCGGGAGTTCGTGTATTAGAGGGGAAGAAGGGAAGGGCGTGGCATTTCACCATCGAAGGCGGCGAAATGCCACGCCATGTTCTTTCCCCTTTAGGCCATGAGCAGCTTCTCGAACACGGGCGTCAGGTCCACCAGGGTGGTGCCGTCCTCATCCGCGATGGGTTGGCGTCCCGGCGGGTTCTCGAAGTACCCCGGAGTCCGTTCCGCAATACGCTCCTCAAACGTGGAAATGTTGTGGTTATCCCAGAAGATACCGATGGGAATGCGGTCATCCCACTCCGCGGCTTTTTGGAGGAATTGAAGCATCTTCTGGTTCATTAGTTCTTGGCTGGCCCCTTCCGGAATCACCGGGTCGTATCCCTCATCCTGGAGGGAGTACAAGCGTGGGCGTCCGATGTCCTTCCCCGCATACCATTCTTTGGTATGAATGTCGTTGTACGTGGGGCAGGGCTGGATGACATCGAGGAAGGCGAGGCCCTGGGGTTCAATGGCTTTGACCATGAGGTCGGCCAGCCCCCGGATGTCGTAGGCGTATCCCCGACCGATCCATGTGTAGCCGGTGGCCAGTGCGAGCATCAAGCCGTTGACCGCGCCTTGTATGTTTGGTGCGGCCATGGCTTTGGTGCGCATGCCCAGCGGGAGGGTCGGTGCGGCCTGGCCCTTGGTGAGGCCGTAGACTTCGTTGTTGAACAGGATGTATGTCAGGTTCAC
>CAYPUG010000146.1:0-5152 GCA_964413905.1 uncultured Anaerolineae bacterium
TGAACTCTCCTGTGCATCCGGGTAACCCGCGGCTGAAGCAGAAGAACTCCCAGGAGTGTCCATAATCGGTGGTGCGCCAGGTCTTGCCGAATTCGCCACCGGCCCAACCGTATCCGTCGGGTAGGAGGTCCACCCGTGTGGCCCACTTGTCCCCTTCGGGGCCGAGGGGAGCCAGGGTCCAGGTTTGTCCTCCATCCGATGTGTAGGCTTTGCGCCCGTCGCGTCCCGTGGCCACGCCGTGTTGGATGTCGATGAAGTCCAGGCCTGCCATTTCCCGTAGGTGACCGGCAGGAGGCACAGGCAAATATTGGCGAGCCCACGTTTTACCACCATCTTCGGTGTGCAGCAGGATGACCTTATATTCACAGGGCTGTCCTCCACAGTTACCCGTGGGGGTAACCTGTTGGTCCGGCCATTTGGTATAATTGGGGTCGCTTGGGTTTAAGGGACGCGCAATTTGCACACCAATGACCCATCCATGAAGGGGATCAGGAAAAGTAACCTCCCAGAAACGCAGAATGCCGCCGCCGGTAGGCTGTGTCCAAGTAGCTCCCTCATCATCGGACATGATAACCTGAGCGAACTGGCCTACGGCCCACACCCGTCCTCGGGAGTCCACAGCCACATCGTAGAGGTGAGCATTTGCTTTGGGGAAAGTGATGTCCGTAAACGAGCCATCCTCCTCCTCTCGCAGGAGTGAGTTTGCGTTGCCCGCGATCCAGGCGCGACCGTCTGCAGTCAACGCGACCGCGTTCCACTGACGGGAGATGGGGGAAGCAACTGGACTCCAACTTTGACCTCCATCTTCGGTGCGCAAGATGGTGCCGTTGTCCCCTACTGCGTACCCTTTTTGGCCATCGGCAGTGAACGCGATGTCGCGCAGGGTTGGGCCGCCGGTACGGTTGACGGTCCACGTGTGGCCTCCATCTGCGGTGTGGAGGATGGTGCCGTTGTTCCCCACGGCCCAGCCTTCGTTGGCGTTCACGAACCAGAGCGCGAGGAGGGTGTTCCCTGTGGGGAAGCTGACAGGCGTCCAGGTGTTCCCTCCATCATCGGTGCGCAGGATAAGTCCCCCGCCACCACTTACAAAGGCCTGTGTTGTGGACAGGGCCCACACGTCGGTCAGGTCTTTGAGTACGCCACTTGGTTGCGGTTCCCATGTGATGCCCCCGTTGCGGGTGTGCAGAATGCGTCCGCGTGAGCCCACGGCCCATGCGTGGAGCGCGTCGGCAAAAGCCAGTCCGCGAACGTCTGTATTGCCAGGGAGGGATGCGTAGTGCCAGTATGTGCCTCCGTCTGTGCTCTTATAGGTTGTTCCACCATCTCCGGCCAAGACTATCTCGTTACCGGGCAGTATCGCGATGGCGTACAAATCCTTATCCGCCCGCCATTGAACTTTCCACGCGTGGGCCGTTGAGGTCACCTGTTGGTGCATCTGATCTCTTGTTTCGAGGTTGGGCGCTGCCCGGGTGGTCAGCCACGAGTGTGTGATAACAAGCGCTAAAAGGACAACCAGGCTTAAGATAGTGCTCCCCAGAACTATCCATCTTTTGTGTTGTCTCATAGAGATACTCCTTTCTGGGTATATGGTTGAACATTGAGGAGAATCAGCCCATCTTGAAGTTAGTTTTCCGATTGACATTCCACGTACGCATGTGAGTTTTGGTGGGTGTTCGGGTGATTATACCCAGGTTCACAGTTTGGGTGAATTCCAGTTTGCTCTTGAGCGTGATCGGATGTATCATGGAAAGGCCTTGGAGCAACGCACAAATGGGTGTGGTGGTAGATGGAGGGCGGTTTTCAAGCGTTTGTGCACGCATTTTGAGCCCCAGAGGGAGGAGAGCCATGGCCAAGAAGACACATGTGTGGTCCATTATGCACAAGGGCGTGATCACATGTCATCCGGATACTCCCCTAGACGAAGTAGTCCGTGTCATGGCCGACACAGGGGTACACGGGATGGCCGTCGCCGAACATGAGGAAGGGCAGTTGTTAGGCACCATTTCCCATATGGACGTCATCAAGTTCTGGAATGAGGATTTGGAAAAGTACACGGCCAAGGATGTGATGACGCCTAAGGTCATCAGCGTCTCTCCGGATGATCTGATCGAGGATGCTATTAAGATTATGTTGGAGCATCACATCCATCGGGTGTTCGTGGTGAAAGATGGCCGCGCGGTGGGGGTGCTTTCGACCACGGACATCATCCGTGAGATGCGGGGGTCCAAGTGGACCTGGTATATGAGCGTTGATATCTAATTGAAAGAGGAAGGGTAGATGATCCGATGAACCCAATTGCACTGAAGATTGGCCCCTTTGTGGTCCACTGGTATGGCTTGCTTATTGTTATTGGCGCCTTACTGGCCGCGTTTATTGCCACACGACAGGCGCGTTTGTACGGGGAGAACCCCGATCACGTTTGGGATATGCTCACGTGGGTGTTGATTTTCGGCATTATCGGCGCCCGGCTTTACCATGTTTTTTCCAAACCTACGGGGGATTTTGCCGGATGGCCCTATTATCGGGAGCATCCCATAGAGATCATCGCGTTTTGGCACGGCGGATTCCGTGGTTTGGGCATTTACGGCGCGGTGATCGGGGGGGTGTTGGCTGTAGCCCTCTACACGTGGCGGCATCGGCTGAACTTCCCGCGCTGGCTGGACATTGCTGCTCCCGGGGTGCTCCTCGCCCAGGCCATTGGACGCGTCGGTAATTTTATCAACCAGGAATTGTATGGCCCACCCACCACTTTGCCTTGGGGGGTCAAAATTGATGCAGCGCACCGGTTTGGACCTTATCGCGATCTGGTGAAGTACCCCGTGGAAACGACTCGCTTTCACCCGACCTTCTTCTATGAGGCCGCGTGGAATCTGGTGGGGTTCGCTCTGCTGATGTGGATCAGCCGGAAGTGGAAGGACAAGTTGTTGCCCGGTGATGTGATGCTCTTGTACGCCATATGGTATCCTTTGGGCCGTATTTGGGTGGAGATGTTCCGTCCGGACGCGTGGCGTCTAGGTGTGGGCACGCTAACCACGGCCCAATTTATCGGTGTGGTGTCCGTGCTGGTGGCGACCACGTTGTTGGTGATTCGTCATTGGCATCACCGCCGGTGAACTGCGCCCTACTTTCAGCAAACGGGTAACGTGTAATGAGTCCGGCCAAGAGATCTTCGCCAAAAAAGAAGAGCACGAAGACGAAGGGGAAGAAATCCACCCGCAAGCGCAAGAAGAACAGTGCCCCAGAGTGGCCCGATCTTTCGTGGATGTTGCATCCCATTTTGTGGGCTGTCCTTCTGTTCTTCTTTGGCTTGCTTACGGTGGGGGCGCTCATTCCCGGAGGGGAGGGCGCGTTGCTGCGCTGGTGGCGGGGGCACCTTCGCTTGCTTGTAGGGAACGCGATTTATCTCGTGCCCATCGGCTTGATCGCGGCCTCATGGTGGTTACTGCGCTACGCGGTGTTGGGGGATGACGAGAATGCAGAGGAGGACGTGGCTCCCCCCACATGGCGGGTCGTGGGTCTCATCTTGCTGGTGGTGGGCTTGGCCGCGTTCCTCCACTTATTAGCCTTTTCTCCCGACCCGCAGGCCCTGGCCCAGGCGGGTAGAGGGGGGGGCATTATTGGGTTTGTGCTCAGCGACTTTTTGGTCCGGAATTTAGGTGTATGGCTGACGCCCCTGATCCTGAGTTTAATTATCTTGGCCGGCGCCTTTTTTGCGTTGGCGTTGACGCCCCGCGATGGATGGCACCTGTTCCATCGCGTCACTACCTGGGTTCGGGGGAAGCCCGCCCGCGAGGAGGAGGAACCCGAAGATCTGTGGGATATCCCTCTTATTGAAGAGGCCGAGGCGTATCAGCCGTGGTGGAAACGCGTGTGGCATCGAATACGGGCATGGCGAACCGCCAAATCCTCGGCTCCGGAGCCCCTGCCGACCCGTGTCATCGGTGAAGCGCCGGAGACAGAAACCCCCGTGGTGAGTCCCTATACGCCGGCCGACCATTCCATGGTGGTGGACGAAGAACCGGAACCCTCGCCGCCGAGCCCTGCACCCCGACCGGCCACAACAACCGTGTCTGCCGCAGATGTCCACCCTGCGCCTGTTATCGGCAATGATGTGGCCGGGCGTTCTTGGCAACTGCCGAACATTCGCGAGATTTTCGAGGAGGGCGAGGAGGGGGATCTCAGCGAAGAGGAGATTCGGCAACGTAGTCGGATCATTGAGGAAACCCTGGCCGCTTTCGGCGTTCCCGTGCGGGTGGTGGAGGTCAATCGTGGGCCCACGGTGACCCAATTCGGCATTCAGCCCGGTTACATTGAGAAGGTGGACCGCAAGACGGGCACCGTGCGGCGGGAAAAAGTCAAAGTTTCCCGCATTCTTTCCCTGCAGAATGACTTGGCTTTGGCGTTGGCCGCAGCCCCTATTCGCATTGAGGCGCCGGTTCCGGGCAAGCCCATCGTTGGAATCGAAGTGCCCAACAAGCGTGCGGCCTTGGTGACCCTGCGCAGCGTGCTAGAATCGGAGGTGTGGCGCACATTCAAGGGGCGCTTGAAGATCGCTTTAGGACAGGATGTGGCCGGGCGCCCGGTGGTGGCCGACCTGGCCCGCATGCCGCACCTTCTCATCGCCGGGGCCACGGGTTCGGGAAAGTCGGTGTGCATCAACGCGATCATCTCCTGTCTGTTGGCTACTCACACGCCCGACGAGGTCCGGTTTATTCTGGTCGATCCCAAGCGGGTGGAGTTGACCGTGTACGAAGGGATTCCCCACCTTATCGGTAGTGTTCTGACCGACGTGGAAGTGGTCGTCACTGTACTTCAATGGGCCGTGCGGGAGATGGAACGGCGCTACGAGATGTTCGCGCAGGCTCGTGTGCGAGACATTGTTCGTTACAACAAGAAGGTCTCGGCCGAAGGCAAGCCGCAGATTCCTTACATTGTCATCGTGGTGGACGAGTTGGCCGATTTAATGCTTTCTGCCCCTGACGAAGTCGAGCACTCAATTGTTCGACTGGCACAGATGGCCCGTGCTACAGGAATTCACATGGTATTGGCCACACAGCGGCCCAGCGTGGCGGTGGTGACCGGCTTGAACAAGGCCAATTTCCCCGCGCGTATTTCCTATGAAGTGACCTCCAAGTTGGATTTCCGGGTGATC
>CAYPUG010000147.1:0-5137 GCA_964413905.1 uncultured Anaerolineae bacterium
TCACCTCCGCGCTGGCTCGCATGTATCAGGAATTTGGCGGCACTCCCCTCAACGGGGGAGATTTCGTGCCCCCGCCTGAGCCGCGGGATGACGATGAGTTCTACGTCCTCGCGTCTATCAACACCGAAGGCGCGAACTTCACCGAAATTCGCGCGCTCTTCATCAACAAATCCGGGTGGCCGGCCCGTGCCAGCAACAAACTCTCCCTCAAGTACTTCTTCACCCTGGAACCGGGCGTGAGTCCCTCGGACATCACCATTACCGCCAACTACAACCAGTGTGGCAACGCGCCTCAGGGGCCCTTCCCCTACGGTGGAGATGTGTACTACGTGGTGGTGGACTGCACCGGAACCCTCATCTATCCCGGCGGGCAGGAATACTACAAAAAGGAAGTACAATTCCGCATCAGCAGCGCGGGCGCGTGGGATCCCACCAACGACTGGTCCTACCAGACGGTGGGGAGTACCCGCGACGACCTCATAAAGGCCACGAACATCCCTATGTACGATGACGGCGTGCGCATTTGGGGCCAGGAACCGGATGGCACCCCCTTACCCACCCCCACGCCGACCGACACACCCGTGCCCCCCACCACGACACCGACCCCCACGGCCACGCAACCCATCGGCGAAAATACACCCACGCCAACAGCGACTCCCACCGCGACGCCGGTACCACCCACCCCGACGCCGACGCCCACATTCGCCACTGGCAGCGGTCTCTGCCAGGTGGACTACGTCATCCGCAATGATTGGGGCACCGGCGCCACCATCGATGTCACCATCACCAACAACGACGCGGCCGACATCAACGGCTGGACCCTGACCTGGACCTTCCCCGGCAACCAGCAGATTACCGACGGTTGGAACGCCATCTACAACCAGACGGGCCAGGCCGTCTCCGCGAGCAACGAGAGTTGGAACGCGGTCATCCCTGCCCACGGCGGCTCCGTCACCATCGGCTTCAACATCGCCTACTCCGGTACCAACGACGAACCCACCGACTTCGCGCTCAACGGCATCCCTTGCAACGGAGAAGCTCCCACGCCAACACCTACACCGGTGCCGCCCACCGCAACGCCAACTCCCACACCAACACCGACAGCCACACCGGGCGGCCCCACCCCCACGCCCACACCGATACCGCCAACCAGCACACCAACGCCGCTGCCGCCCACCGCAACACCCACACCCGGCTCCGGCAGCGGTCTCTGCCAGGTGGACTACGTCATCCGCAATGACTGGGGCACCGGCGCCACCATCGATGTCACCATCACCAACAATGACGCGGCCGACATCAACGGCTGGACCCTGACCTGGACCTTCCCCGGCAACCAGCAGATTACCGACGGTTGGAACGCCATCTACAACCAGACGGGCCAGGCCGTCTCCGCGAGCAACGAGAGTTGGAACGCGGTCATCCCTGCCCACGGCGGCTCCGTCACCATCGGCTTCAACATCGCCTACTCCGGTACCAACGATGAACCCACCGACTTCGCGCTCAACGGCATCCCCTGCAACGGTGAGGCTCCTCCGCCTACGGACACGCCCACGCCGACAGATACACCGATGCCCACAGCCACGCCCACCCCTACACCGACCGAGACGCCTGTGCCGCCCACGGCTACACCCACGGCCACACCCACGCCGACGGCGACACCGGGCGGTCCTACGCCCACACCCGCGGTGAATGGATACCGCGTGGTGGGAAATCAGATAGTAGACGGGAACAACACGCCCATCCTGCTCAAGGGGGTCAACTGGTTCGGATTCGAGACGTCCAATCACGTGGTGCACGGCTTATGGGCCCGTAACTGGCAGGACATGATCTCCCAGATGGCCTCCCTGGGCTTCAACGCCGTACGCATTCCTGTGTGCCCCGATACCTTGCACGGCGCTGCGGTGTCGGCCATTGATTACAACAAGAATCCCGACTTACAGGGGCTTGACAGCCTTCAAATTCTAGATCGCATCCTGGAAGGCTTGGACCAGGCCGGCTTCTACATCCTGCTCGACCACCATCGTCCGGACTGCAATGCCATCTCCGAACTGTGGTACACGGATGCCTACAGCGAGGCGGATTGGATCAACGACCTGGTCTTCATGGCCCAACGGTACGCGCATCTCCCCCATTTCCTGGGCATCGACCTCAAAAACGAACCTCACGGTGCGGCCACCTGGGGGACGGGGAACCCGGCCACGGACTGGAACCGTGCCGCTGAACGCGCGGCCGACGCCATCCTCGCGGTCAACCCGAACATCCTCATCTTCGTGGAAGGCATCCAGGAGAACCCCACCTGCTCCAGCAACACAAATCACTGGTGGGGAGGGAACATCGAACCGCAGGAATGCACGCCCTTGAACATCCCCGCGGCGAAACTGGTGCTCAGTCCCCACGTGTACGGGCCGGATGTCTATCCCCAGCCTTACTTTGACGACCCGGACTTTCCCAACAACATGCCGTCCATCTGGGAACAGCATTTCGGGCGCTTTGCCCAAGATCATCCCGTCGTCATCGGCGAATGGGGAGGACGCTATGGGCATGGGGGCGATCCCAGAGATAAAACGTGGCAGGACGCGCTGGTGGATTACCTCATCGGCAAGAACATGCGCAGCACCTTCTACTGGTCCTGGAATCCGAACAGTGGAGACACGGGCGGCATCCTCCAGGATGATTGGGTGAACGTGTGGGAGGACAAAGTGGCTCTGCTCCATCGTTTGTGGGCTGGAGACGCATCGCCCACCCCCACGCCCACCCCCACATCCACACCTACACCGACGCCCACACCGGCGCCCCTCACGCCAACGCCCACGCCGCCCCCCTCGTCAGGGGATTATGTCGTCGTCGGGTATTATCCTTCCTGGGCGGTGTACGAACGCGACTATCACATCGCCGACATTGACGCGTCCAAACTCACCCACATCAACTACGCGTTCGCCAACATCTCCGATGACGGTCGGTGCGTCCTGGGGGACCCCTACGCGGACGTGGACAAAGCGTATCCCGGCGACTCGTGGGAGGAGGGCGCGCTGCGAGGCAATTTCCACCAACTGGAACTGCTGAAGGAGCAATATCCGCACCTGAAGGTGCTCATTTCCGTGGGAGGCTGGACCTGGTCCGGCAAGTTCTCCGACGTGGCCCTGACCGAAGCTTCCCGCCAGGCCTTTGTCCAATCCTGCATTGACCTGTTCATCAAAGGCGAGTTCGGCGGGTCCTACGGCACGCATCCCGACATTTTCGACGGCATCGACATTGACTGGGAGTACCCCGTGTCCGGAGGGATGACACCGGGGCGTCCTGAGGACAAACACAACTTCACCTTGCTCTTGCAGGAATTCCGAACTCAGTTGGATGCGTTGTCCGCGGACACCGGACAGCCCTATCTCTTAACCGTTGCCGGGGCAGCCGACCCCACATACATTTTCGAAAACACGGAAATAGCCGACGTCGCCCAGTACGTGGAATTCATCAACGTGATGACGTACGATTTTCACGGCTCCTGGGAGAACGTCACCAACTTTAACGCACCCCTCTATCCCTCGTCCACCGACCCATCGGTCGATCCGGAGAATTTCAACGTCCATCAGGCCATCCAGAACTACATGGCCGCGGGCGTTTCCGCGGATAAGTTGGTGCTGGGGATTCCCTTCTACGGCCGAAGTTGGCAAGGAGTACCGTCCACGAATAACGGACTTTACCAGCCGGCCAGTGGTGCCGGGCCCGGTACCTGGGAGGACGGGGTACTGGACTACTGGGACATCGCGACCAATTACGTTCCGACGTACAGCAAATTCTTCCACACGGAGGCCCAGGTCCCCTGGCTGTACAACGGTAACGTCTTCATTTCATATGATGACCCGGCCACTGTGGCGCGGAAGGCCGAGTACATCAAATCTCACGGCTTGCGTGGCGCCATGTTCTGGGAACTGAGTGGAGACATTCACGGTGTTCCCGCGCCCGAGGGCTCGCTGTTGAAAACCCTGTATGACACGCTTCATCCATGAACTAAGAGGAGGGGATATGTGATTTCGCCGCCGAAGACGGCGAAATCACACTACACTTCCTTATAGAAGGAGTCCTCAATGAACGTACAACAAAAAAGGCAAGGCTTCTGGCCCCGTGTCAAAAAATACCGCCTGGCCTATCTGCTCATCCTGCCCACGCTCATCGCCATGATGAGCGTCCACTTCATCCCTACTGTACTGGCCATCTACATGTCCTTTCTCGACCTGAACCAGTACACCCTGGGGCAGTTCCTGCACGCGCCCTTTGTGGGACTGAAAAATTACAAGATGATCTTTGGGGCCAATAACGTGCTTACCGCCGGCCTCCAAAACGCGGCCCGTAACACAGTGTTGTACGCCATCGCGGTGAATACCGGCACCATCGGTGTGGGCTTGGTACTGGCCCTCCTCCTCAATCGGGAATTCCGCTGGCGGGGCATCGCGCGCACCCTCATGCTCTTGCCTTGGGTGGTGCCCACCTACGTGGTCGGCATGCTCTGGGGCATGATGTGGCTACGGGACCGCGGCATCATCAACGTCATCCTGGTGGACTGGCTGCACCTGTTGCCGCGGAAACCCTTCTGGCTCATCGGCAAGAACACATTGCTGGCCATTATTATCCCCACCATCTGGAGGCAATTGCCCTTCAACACCATCATGCTCCTCTCAGGACTGCAACAGGTGCCCAAGGACCTGATGGACGCCGCGGCGATTGACGGCGCGTCCGCGCTCCAGCGCTTCCGCTACATCACCATCCCTTACCTGAAGCCGATCATTGCCATCATCCTCCTCTGGGGCATGATCTTCACCTTCTTCGGCTACAACATCGTCATCATGATGTTCGGCAACGGCGGCGGCTTCCCCGGCGAGTGGGGTGACCTGCTCATGCCCGCGATTGAGCGCCAATCCTTCCGTTACTGGCTCTTCGGCCTGGGCGCGGCGGTCTCCGTCCTGATGATGCTGGCCATGATGTTCTTTGTCTGGCTGTGGTACATGGTGTTCCGCACCTCCCTGCTGCAAGAGGCCGCTCAGGAGAACGAATGATGTCCAGATGTGTTCATCGGGCGATACAGGAGTGAGATATGCGTGCACAATCACGAACGCCTATTCTGTCCTATCGCATTCGTCGCTGG
>CAYPUG010000148.1:0-5042 GCA_964413905.1 uncultured Anaerolineae bacterium
AGCCCACATCCCTGTAGCCGTCGTCAGCGCGGGAGTGAAAAGTCTACTGGATGTGTGGGCGACCCGAGAGTGGCTGGAAACCCACGGCGTGCCCGTCCTGGGGGTGGGCACCGATGAGATGCCCGGGTTCTACACCCGATCCGCAGGGGTCCGAGTGGACGCACGGGTGGAAAACGCGGAGGAGGCCGCGCGCGTGGTGACCGCACACTGGCAAGCAGGCTTTCACACGGGGGTGTTGGTTACCGTGCCCCTCGCGGAGGAGGACGCATTGTCCGACGAGGAGTTGCAGACTGCGCTCCACCAGGCCGAGGCCGAAGCCGCCAAACGAGGTATACAGGGGCCCGCAGTGACTCCCTACATCCTGGCCGCGCTGGCCCGCCTGACCCAAGGTCACACGGTGGAAGCCAACCTGAAACTCCTCCGCCAGAATGCCCACTTCGCGGCCCAATTGGCCGGCTATCTGGCCCAAGACGACCCCATCGCGAATGTACGTTAAATCAATAAGGAGAAAAGCAAGAGACAGGCCGAGTGGCCTTGAGGATGCATGATTTCCCGAGCCACCATCGTTATGTTATACTCAAAACACGCGTATCCTGATTGGCCTTAAAGAGAGGGTAGAAATTTATGTGATTTTCGCCCCCTTTGGTGGCGAGAATCACACCTTAGAGGAAAGTCGTTATCGAAGGCAGGGGTCTGACAAGGGAGTCAACGATGCCCCAAAAGAACTCAGAGCACGGGGAAGACGTTTTGCGTCGTGCATTGGATGCTATCCCTCACCCCGTGTGCATTGTGGATGTAGGTACATACCGCATCCTTTACGCGAACCCGGCCGCCCATACTATGGCCGGCCGGTCCCTTCCCTCCACGTGTTATGAATTCTTGTATGGAGCGGAAGGCCCCTGCAATACCCCAGATCGGCCCTGCCCGTTAGTAAATAACCTGCGGGAAGGGAAAGCCGTTGTCGTCGAACACCTGCGCAGAGATGAAAGGCCCATCCCCCGCACATACGAAATTCACGCTTCGCCCATCTTCAACGATGAAGGCCTGCCCGTCTATGCCCTCCTTTTCATCATCGACGTGTCCACCATTCGTATGGGAGCCCAAGAGATCGCGTGTACAGATCTGGAAATTTCCTCGATCTTGGAATCCGCGCCGGTCATCTACATGCTGGTGGACCAGGATCGCCGCATCTGGAGGGTCAATAAGGCTGTGTACTCCCTTATTCCAAACGTCTCTCAACCCGTAATCGGCCAGCGGGTGGGAGAGGCGTTCCGCTGCGTCCACGCCCACGATGATCCGAGGGGGTGTGGCTTTTCCGCCGCATGCGCGGCCTGCACGGTACGCCGACTCGTCGCGGAGACGTTCGAGAGGGGCGAAGGATTAGAACGACAAGAAGTCACCTTGGAAATACAAACAAATGGGACGGCCCACACTCATCATTTTTTCGCCTGGACATCCTTCCTGCCCAACCTACCCCGGACTTTAAGCCTTATCGTCCTGGAAGATATTACTCCGTTACGGGAAGCAGAGGAGGAGATTCATCAACTGATCACCTCTCGCGAACACCTGAACACCATTACTGCCGCGCTGGCCCACGTAACGGAGATGGAAGAATTATTAGAGGTGCTCACCTCTCAGTTGGCAGCCATCACCTCCGCCGAGATATTAGGCATATGGATTGACGAACATGTATCCACAAAAGGAATATCCCCGGAAAGCATTTTGGACGAAATTTTACGTGCCCGTCAATTGAATATCGTCCCCACTCGAACGTTAGTGTGGCCCCCTCACGACGTCTTACCCACCACGGTGTACACATGGCTACGAGACCTGGCACATCGCCACCAACTCACTACATTACTTATTGTGCCCATTCTCGTCGATGAACACCCGGTTGGGGCCGTCGGCCTAGGATCGCGACAAAAAACCCGCTGGGATGAGAACGAAATCGCCTTGATTGAAGCCATATGCCATGAAAGCAGCATCGTCGTGGAGCGGATACGCCTGATTCGGCATTTGCAGGAAATGAACGCACTCCTGGAGAGAGCACTTCAGGTGCGCGAAATTGTTCTGCAGAACGTCTCCCACGAACTGCGCACCCCATTAACGCTCCTGAAAGGATACCTCGAACTTCTCGACGAAGAAGCCCTCGGAACGTTGACCGAGCAACAGAAGAAGGCGCTCACCGTCATGCAGAGACACGTGAATCGCCTGCAGTTCATGGTCGAGCGCCTCATCTTGATGAGCACCCTTCACTCCCGCGGCCTGCATACCCGGCGCGTCGACATCACATCGTGGCTACGTCAAGTCGTAGAGGACTGGCAACACCAGGCCACGATGGAAAATGTGACCCTTGAATTGGACCTCCCGGAGGCGATCCCGGCGGTGCAAATAGACGCCGATCTTTTCCGACAGGCCATCGATAATCTCATCTCCAACGCGATCAAGTTCAGCCAAGAAGGGGGCCGAGTGTGCATTCAAGCAAAGTGCGAGGGGCATCACTTGCATTTGACCATCCGGGATAACGGCATCGGTATCCCCCCAGAGAATTTGGACCACATCTTCGACCGCTTCTACCAGGTAGATGCCAAACCCTCCCGACAATTTGAAGGCCTGGGCATCGGCTTGAGTTTGGTGCGAGACATTGTAGAATTGCACGAAGGGAGAATCTGGGCGGAGAGTGAAGGGCTCGGACGTGGAGCCACCTTTCATATTGTAATTCCCTGTGCATAACGCGATGTAGCATCAACCGGGTTGTCGTCTTTTTCATCTCACAACAGGAGGAGGCACCCATGGACTTCACACTCAACGAAGAGCACCGGCTTTTCCAGGAAATGGTTCGGGAGTTTGCAGAGAAGGAGGTCAAACCGCGAGCCCGTCACATCGACGAGACGGGCGAGTTCCCTTGGGAGGCCATCCGCAAGATGGGGGAGCTGGGACTGTTAGGGCTTGATGTACCCGAAGAGTACGGGGGCATGGGCGGAGACGCCATGTGCGTGGCCATCATGTTCGAGGAACTGGGAGCGGCATGTGGGTCCACTGCGCTGGTGGCAGAAGCGCACCTCTGTTTGGGCACGGCGGCCATCAACTTGTTCGGCAATGAAGAGCAAAAGCGAAAATACCTGGTTCCCCTGGCCACTGGGCAAAGCCTGGCCGGCCTGGGACTCACCGAACCCGGTGCGGGCTCCGACCTGAAGGGAGGCATCCGCACCACCGCGCGCAAAGACGGCAACGAGTGGGTCATCAATGGGGCCAAAATGTGGCTGACCAACGCGGGCGTGGCGGACTATGTCGTCCTTTTGGTGCGCACCGACCCGAAGGGGGGATCCCACAGCCTGAGTCAAATCATCGTGCCTACTGACACCCCGGGGTTCGAAGTGGGGCCGCCGGAGAAGAAAATGGGCCTTCACGGCGCGTGGAGCCACGCGGTCAGTATTGACAATGTGCGGGTTCCTCTGGATAATCTCCTGGGCGAAGAAGGTCGCGGCCTGCATCAAACGCTTACCGTCCTGGACGGCGGACGCATTGCCATTGCCGCCTTGGCGCTCGGTCTGGCCCGAGAGGCCTACGAGCGAGCATTAGCCTATGCCAAGGAACGCAAGGCCTTTGGCCGCCCGATCTTTGAACATCAGGCCATCCAAAATAAACTTGTAGACATGGCCACCCGTATTGAAGCGGCCCGCTGGATGATCTATTATGCTGCGTGGCTGAAAGATCAAGGTCGGCCCTACACAAAAGAAGGGGCGATGGCCAAATATCTCGCGACGGAAACCGCGGAATTCGTCACCCGGGAGGCCATTCAGATACACGGAGGTTACGGATACAGTCGAGAATATGAAGTGGAACGCATGTACCGCGATGCCCGACTGATGAGCATTGGCGAAGGCACGACGGAAATTATGAAACTGGTTATCGGGAAACGACTGTAATGGAGACACGGCACGATCAACATGAATCCCTCACTTCCCGGACCCACGCGAGAAGTGAGGGATTCCCCTCACCCATCATCTGGATCTTGATGCTCATGGTGACTGTTGGGCTGCTGAACATGAGCGCCTGCGGTCGGTTGATCACCCGACCCACGCCCACGCCCATTCCCCCTACAGGGACGCCGACCCCCACTTCCACGCCCAGGCTACGGCAGGCGCCTCCCACCCCACGGCCGTATACGCCGCCCCCGACACCGACACCTACCGCGACGCCTACCCCACTCATCTACACCGTTCAACAGGGAGATACCCTTCTGGGCATTGCCAAGCGTTTCGGCGTGAGCGCTCGAGCCTTGCAAGACATTAACGGCATTGTGGACCCACGGCGGCTGCAAATCGGGCAGCCTCTTATCATCCCCGTAGGCGGGGAGGTGAAAGGAACGCCCACCCCCACCCCCACGCCCATTCCTCTGACCGTGCGGGGGCTGTACATATATCCCACACGCATGGGAGATGTGTGGATCTTGGGCGAGGTGATCAATGACAGCGGCACCCATGTAGAACAGGTCATAGTGGGAGGAGCCCTTCTGGACGATCAGGCGCGAGTGGTCTCTACCGCCTCTACGCCTGTCATACTCACCTTCCTGCCCAAGGGAGAGCGTGCCCCCTTTGCGTTGCGCTTTCGAGACGCGCCAGAACACTTCGCTTCGTACCAAGTGGATGTGATGCAGGCCTTGCCCGGTTTCCTGGGTGCGTACTATCTCGACGTGCAGGTGGAGAACGTGAAGGGCGAAAGTGAGGGGTACCACACGTACTTCTTGGATGGAACCGTGCGTAATGTGGGCAGTGAAGACGCGGTAGGGGTTACACTGATCGCGACCTTGTACGACGCGTTGGGTCGGGTTATCGGCCTGAGGGCCGGTGCCCCGCGACATAATGTCATTCCGGCCCTCTCGCAAACCACCTTTCACATGGAAATTCAACTGTTCGGTGGGCCGGTGGATCATTATCACATCACCGTGTTGGGGCGACGCATGGTCACCCCGGCCCCTTAAGGATCACCCTATGCGAGTTATCGGAGGTAAGGCCCGAGGTCGACACCTCAAATCCGTT
>CAYPUG010000149.1:0-4857 GCA_964413905.1 uncultured Anaerolineae bacterium
ACGAGGGGCGTGAAACCGTGACCGCGCCGCTTCCTGCAGTGGTCTCCGTGGTCAAGGAAATTAATGAGCCGCGCTATCCTACCTTTATCCGCATCCGCAAAGCTTCACGAGCGAAGATCCCCGTGCTCAGCGCGGCCGATTTGGGCATCGCCCCAGATCAGGTGGGTAAAGCCGCGGCCAAGGTCACCTGGCGTGAGCTGATCAAGCCCGAACCCAAGAAGCGCGAAGTGATCATTATCGAGGGCGAGACGCCCGAGGAGAAAGCGCGCAAGTTGCTGGATTATTTGATGGATGTGGAGAAGGTGATATGAACGCGATCGCGTAACGCGTCATCCTTGACAGCGATTACGCAATTGGAAACCACACCTGACAGATGGAGGCATGGGCAATGACCATACTTGTTTGGATAGATCACCGTCAAGGGAATGTGCAGCCTGCATCCTGGGAAGCCCTGGGCAAGGCCCGATCCCTAGCGGACCGGGTGGTCGCGGTGGTCATGGGCCAGGATGCGGATGCCGTCGCGGAACGTGCCATCCACTACGGCGCGGATGCCGTTATGCTATATGACGACGCGGTGTACGCGGATTTCCGCTTTGAACCGTACACCGCAGCCATGAAGGACGCGATGCAAGGAGAGAACCCGAACTTGGTGCTTTTCCCCGCCACCACACGCGGAAGAGATTTCAGCGCATATTTTGCCTGCAACGCGGACTTGGGCCTGGCCCCGGACGCGCAGGACGTGCGCTTCGAGGACGGTACCGTCGTCGCCGAACGCCCTGTGTACTCGGGCAACATGATCGCCACCGTGGAAATCCACACCACTCCCGCAGTGGTGTCCCTACGGCCGCGCACCGCGCCTATGCCCGAGGCCGATACATCCCGCACCGGGGAGATCGTGAAGAAGGGCGCGCTGATGAGCGAAGATGAGATTCCCACCAAGGTGGTAGGCTTCGAGGAAACGGCAACAGGGGAAATTAGCCTAACCGACGCGCGTATCATCGTCTCCGGTGGGCGCGGCGTTAAAGGACCAGAGGGCTTCGAGCCCTTGCGCGAATTGGCTAAAGTACTGGGCGCGGCCATCGGGGCATCCCGCGCGGCCGTGGACGCCGGGTGGATCTCCTACGACCACCAGGTGGGGCAGACGGGCAAGACGGTGCGGCCGGATCTCTACATCGCCTGCGGCATTTCCGGCGCCATTCAGCACCAAGCAGGGATGCGGGAATCCAAAATTATCGTGGCCATCAACAAAGATCCCGAAGCACCCATCTTCCAGATAGCGAATTACGGCATTGTGGACGATCTCTTTAAGATTGTGCCCGCGCTCACCGAGGAAGCGAAGAAACGATTGGGGAAGTAATCACGTGAGGAGGTGAAGTGTGTGCATCCGGTGGACGAAACCTACCGGATGCACACGCCCATCTTTATCACAACTGCCATTGACTCCCCCACGCTTTCAGGTGGGGATACCACGCCGGGTCGGCATGTCGTCTCGGATGGAAAGCCCGTGCGTATTCGGGCACATCCAGGCCGACCACATAACGGGCTAACAGGTCACCTGCCGCGCATGAAGCCATAATCCCGAAGCCGGACAACGCTCCGATGACGTACGCACCCTTCCACCCCACCGGGCCGATCAAAGGCAAATTTTCCCGCGTCTTCGTGTAATATCCCCCATCCACACGAGGACGAGGCGCCCGATCCCAATATACACGCAATCCGGGTATCATCCTCGTCAACCCCCGCAACACCACATCCGGGTACACCGGATCCAGATCAATGGGGAAGCTGGGCTGCTCAACTTGGACCTCATAATCCCACAAGCCCAGCACAACCGTGCTCCCACCTGCCCCCTCAGGACGTGTGTGAACCCCCGGTGGGAATTCTTCCAGCAAACGTTGACCTCCCTCGATTTCCTGGAGGAACGCCCGTTCTTCCTCGTCCCATGGGATGAACTGAGGATCGTTCCAAATGAGTAGCGGCGCATGTCGAGGAAGAATCCCCAAGTGATCCTGAAACGCCACCTTCAAATGGCGTTCCCACACGATGGGGAGATCCCCGCCGGCCAACGCAGCTACCCGGTCCACAAAAGGACCGGCCGCGTTGACGAACACATCCGCAGGAAGCGATTGCTCCCCCTGCCGCGTGCGCACCCACACGTACGCTACCTGGCCCGCGCGAATATCCACACCTACGACTTCCCCTTGTAAAAGACGGACACCGTGCTCTCGGGCCTCTTCCCACATCACCATCCCCAATTGTTGGGCGCTCAGCCATCCTGCCTTACGCACGTGCAACACCAATCGGGTATCTGGAGACAAGTAAGGGAAGTGTTCGCGAATCGTGTGGGGGTCGGCCAACACATCTAGCCCCTCAGGCACGTTCTCAAAGCCTTCGGCCGGAGAAGGCACATATTCTCTCCCGTCCCGATGCTCTCGTACCGGACCGGCCCCCATAGCGGCAGCCCGATGGGCGGCCTCCACCAACGCGTCGGCCACGTCCTGGCGAGCGGTCGCGTACATGTATCCCCGCCGGTTGAGCAGAAAACGATTGTCCGTGCGACGGGCCAGCTCCTCCATCAACGCAATGCTCGCGTTCATCAATTGAATCATGCTGTCGTCTGGACCCGGCCAGAAGTTCCGGTAGGCCTCAGTGGATTTGTCACTGGTCAGCGTAAGGGGCGGCAGGGGATCGACGACCGTCACATGGGACAGGCCGTAACGAACACTCAGAGCATAGGCCGCGCTGATGCCGGCAATACCCGCGCCACAAATGACCACGTGCGTCATGGAAACCTCCAGGCGTACTTTTGAGCAAACAGGTGAGTATACACCCTTTCTGCGTAATGCGCGTGCCCTTCAGGGCTTAAATGAATCCCGTCAGGTTGATACCATGCCTCCTGCGGGGGGCACATCAGCTTGTTCATATCCGCCAGAGGAACGGCTTCACGGCGGGCCACCTGTCGGATGGCGGCGGCTGTGCGTGAGTACACGTCTCGCTGGTACGCTCGGATCGCGTCGGGCCACTCCGGGTGGAAGAGATCGGTGATCGGGGTGGGGGTAAGGAGCACAGGCATCGCACCACTTCTTCGCGCACGATGGATCAACAAGTGCATGACCTGGGCCGTCTGGGCCGGCGTAAGGCGTGGAGCCAAAGTACGTGCATCCTCCCGCGGTAACGGAAGACGGTGAACCCGCCACAGGTGAATCAGACGAACATAACGACCTATGCCCTGGGGCAGATGAGCCCAACGCCAATCATCCACGGAAGTATGGGCCAAATGACCGTCATTCAGACCGAACGCGATGAGAACATAGCGCGGATGCCAAGGAGAGACATCCCGATGCCACCGGGCCCAACCTTGCACCGACGTCTCCCCGGGGATACCCGCGTCCACTACGCGGTACGGAGTGCCACCCCGCGCGAGGAGATGGCCCAAATGAACCGGCCAAGAGGTTTGAGGATCACCCAAGCCGTACCCCGCGGGAATGCTATCCCCCAGGACGACCAGGACAGGGCATTCAGTCCCGGGATCGACCACCAGGCCCCGAGGACGCACTGTCGCGGGGGGCAAATCCCCTCCATGCCGCCACCGGGCCAGTAATTCACCTACCAGCAAGAAAAGTAGCCATGTAGAACTCAGCGCGCGGCCTATCCGCATCACTCGTCGTCCTCTACTGTCCGTACCCGCACGTCTCCTACGCGGATTACACGTATGTCCTTTCCCACGCGCACCCGAAGCGCACCTTCCTCGGTGACATCCTCGGCCACGCCTTCCCACGTGGTTCCTACATCCTCCACGCGCACGCGCTTTCCCAACGTATGTAGGCGACGAGTCCACGCTCGCACAGGGGACCATCCTGCGGTTACCCGATTATAATATTGTTCCAGTGCGAGGATGTAAGAGATGATAAGGTCCTCCCGTGCCACTTCATATCCGGCATCGTGCAGGGTGGTCGCCTCCTGAGCAAAAGGCAAGTCCGCAGGGATGTGCCCTCGCACGTTGATACCTACACCCAAAATAACGGAGTGCACCTGAGTGCCCTCCCACAGGACTTCAACGAGAATGCCGGCGACTTTTTTCCCCTGTACCAGCACATCGTTGGGCCATTTCAGGCAAGCAGAGATGGAACCCACCGACCGGAGGGCATCCACTACGGCTAACCCCGCGATCATCCCCACGTAACTCAGACGTTCGGGGGGAAGAACGGGGCGCAGAAGAAGGGAGGACAGGACCGCGGTGCCCCAAGGCGCCCACCAAGACCGACCGGCTCGGCCCCGCCCCGCGGTCTGGAGATCCGCCAACACTAACAATCCTTCATCTGCCCCACCCAGGGCCTCCTCCCTGACCACATCCTGAGTAGAGGAAACGCTCTCAACGTACCGAATAGGCCATCCCAGGCGATGATCACGTAACGCTCGGGACAGGACGTCCACATTCAGGGCGGTAATGCTCTGCCCCGAGATACGGTCGTGCACCCCGCTCTTCTCCGGCATCTTCCCTACCACGCACTAGAACCCATCGGCAAATGTGTCGATCATCAGTTTGACATCATCTCCCAGGGGATAAAGCACAGGACACGTACAGCCGGTTTCACAGTACTCGCGCACTTTGGCCCGAACTTCCTCTGGGGTTCCGCTGGCCGTGATCATCTGGACGACATCATCAGGGACCAGTTCCATCGCCTTCTCGACCTGTTCTTCAGTGGCCGGCCAATCCAGAATACGGTTGATCTCCTCAATGAGTTCGGGATCCACCCCACTGGCCTTCATAATGTGCGGCTGCTGACCCAAATATTGGGTGACTAACTTGCGTGCGTTGTCCAAGGCCTTCTTACGATCGTAATCCACGGAACAAAC
>CAYPUG010000150.1:0-4777 GCA_964413905.1 uncultured Anaerolineae bacterium
CCCCCCTTGACCACCAAGCGGTTCGGGTCGGCCAGCCCTTGTTCGGCGACGGCCCGGGCCGCACCGACCGTGTCCTCCACGTCATATTCCCCCCAATGACCGTAAAGGGCTTTCATGTACGACTTGCCGTACCCTGTGCTGCCTCGGTAATTCACTTCCACGTAGGCCCACCCCCGACTGGTGAAGAATTGGGCATCGCTGTTGAAGTTCGCCACTCGTTGGGATGTGGGGCCCCCGTGGACGTTGATAATGGCCGGTGGTTTGCCCTCACTGTAGAAGCGGCTGTTGGTGGGAGGATAGTACAGCGCGTGGACGGTTGTGCCGTTTTCCGCGCGCCAGGAGATAGGCACGGGCTCGGACATGTCCACGGCGGGGAGAATCTCCGGCATGCTGCGCCGACGCACGCGCAGGACATCCTTGCGCCGGGTGACGATCCGGTCGGGTATGCGGGATGCGGACGCAATGAACGCAACGGCATCCCGATCCGGAGCGGGAGTGACCTGATTCAACCACGTGTACGCGGCCAAAGAGACCGTCTCCACGCGACCGGTTTCCACGTGCACGCGTAACAACTTCGCAAACCCGCGATCGTTTTGACGAACGTAAATAAAGCGGCCATCGCCGGTCCACCCGTAGGTGCGCAAGCCGTGAATCCACGCGGGCGCGGCAAGCACCAAGCCATCGCCTTCCAAGAGCGTGCGGAATTCTCCGGTGTTCACTTCGTACAGGACCAACGTATCCCATTCGTCCTCGGTGACAATGTAACTCAGGTATCGGCCATCCGGGGAGAATGCCGGTTGGAAGACGGGCACATCATCCCCTCCCGCAATGAAGGTACGTTGTTTTATCCGCGGCGGTGTCTCCTCCACCCGGGCGAGATACAAGCGAGTGCCATCCCAAGGCATGTGGGGATGATCCCACTCCAGCCAGGCCAGGTATTCCCCGGACGGATGCCACACCGGAGTCATGTAAAAATCCGCCCCCCAAACCAGACGCTGGGGCCACTGTACGCCCTCGGAATCCACTATGGCCAGGCCATCCACATCCTCGTACGAATACGCGTACACCACCCAACGTCCGTCAGGAGAGACGGCCGGCGAGGCTAAAGCACCGAACTGGGGCGTGATGGCCCGGGGCAACCCACCGGACAGGGAGAGGCGGTATACGCGACCCTGCTGCACGAAGAAGAGAGCATCTCCCTTTAGGGTGAATTCCCCTCCGCCGTAGGCCAATCCCCCTCGGGGAGAGTGCTCCAGGATCACATCTTGGGCCGCGTCATCGTCCGTCTGCGCGACCAAGATATTATGACCGGATCGGCCCTCTAACCAGACCAACGTGCGCCCGTCCTCGGTCCACTGAACATCGTTGAGGCGCATTCCTTGCGCTAGCATGCGTGGAGTGATCGGACTGTCCCACAGGCCGTACGGCCGAAGAAGGCGGGTATCATCACGAGACGCCATAAGTTGTTCTCCTTTGCAAGGGTATTAAATGATGGTGGATTTATTCCCACATGTTTTTCGGACGCATTTACCCCCAATGCCTCCGAAATCCCCACTCGCTGAACAGGGCTCCCACAGAAATGCCCACATGGATGCGACGAATGACCTCGCCCAACAGGTCGCCCACGTTGAGAATTACCAGGCGGTCGCCCAGCATCTCCCGCACATGGTCTTGAACGAACACCGTGTTGGAGACAATGATCCTTTCCAGCGGGCTGTTGTGGAGACGTTCGGGCGCGGGGGGAGAGAAGATGGGGTGGGTAGCACAGGCAAACACGCGCTCGGCCCCCTGGTCCATAAGAAATTCCGCTGCGTTGACGATCGTCCCCGCGGTGTCGATCTCGTCGTCCACCAGGAGTGCGTTCGCCCCCCGCACGTCACCGATGAGATTGTAAATGGTCGTGTGGTCGCCGCTCAAAGCACGACGCTTCTCAATGATGGCCAGGGGGGCCCCCAGCCGTTCGGCAAAGGTGCGGCTGCGTCGTACGGCCCCGATGTCCGGTGCCACCACGACCAGGTTGGACCATTGCTGTTGCTGGACGTATTCCACCAAGATGGGAATCGCACTCAGTTCGTCCACAGGGATGGTGAAAAATCCCTGGATCTGACCTGCATGCAGATCAAAGGTAAGGACTCGGTTGGCTCCGGCTACAGTGATCAGGTCGGCGACAAGGCGACCGGTGATGGGGACCCGCGGTTGGTCCTTCTTGTCTGTGCGACCGTACCCGTAATAGGGGATGACTGCGGTGATGCGCGCCGCGGAATCCCGCCGAAATGTGTCCAGGAAGACCAGGAGTTCCATGAGATTGTCATTGGTTGGAGGACTGGTGGGTTGGATGAGAAACACGTCCTTGCCGCGCACACTGGAACGCAAGCGACAAAACGTGTTGGTGTTGGGGAACTGGAACACATCGGCTTCGTTGAGTTCAATGCCCAGGTAATCGGCTACGGATTCGGCCAGGGGACGGTTGGCCGTGCCGGAGAAGACCGCGAGTTCGCCGTACATGATAAGCCTCCGTTCAACGCGTGGACGTGCGTCATGCAGTTCGCAACGCCTGCCAAATAGTCTTTAAGTCCGGGCGCTTGCCGTATATCAGAATGCCGAAGCGGAAAAGTTTACCGCCCAGCCAGAGCGCGAAGGGAATAGAGATAAGGAGGAGAAGAAGGCTGGCGACCAAATCCAAGGTGGGGATGCTAACCATGGAGAGGCGCATCATCATCATGGTGGGGGCCGTGAGAGGGAAAAGGCTGATGATGCGGATGATGGTCGCGTTTGGGTTGGTGAACAGGAGGCCGGACACCATAAAGGGTACAGCCGCGAGAAAAGAGAGCACCCCGGCGACCTGCTGGGATTCCCGCGTGTTCGCTCCCAGCGCGCCCAACCCCGCGTACAACGTCGCGTACAAAGTGTAGCCTAGCAGGTAGAAGAGAATAAGGAGGAGAACCTTCTGGATAGGCCATGAGGGGATGAACAGGGCCAGCATGAGAAGGCTGCCGCCGGAAAGGAGCATCATGGTCGCCAACCACACCAGCAATTGGGTCAAGCCCACCGCGCCCAGGCCGGCCACCTTTCCCAAAAACCACTCCTGAGGGGTCACCGAGGAGAGAATAATCTCCACCAGCCGGTTTTCTTTCTCCTCTCCGACCCCTTGCAAGAGATACCCCGAACTGATGAAAATGCTCATGATCATCAAAATAGCCATCACGTATGGAATCATAAAACTCGCGACCTCACCCACCGGCGATGTGGGTTGGGGATGGTTGATGGGTTTGAATTGGGGTCTCCCCGCCGCCAGAAGGCGTTCCACCTCCGGCGGCACGTAAGGGTGTACTAAATGGACGGCAAAAAAGGCCTGAACGCGATCGGAATCGTTCAAATTCGCCAGCGTAACCGACGTGTTGGGACTGTACACGTGCACTTCGCGCGTTTTCAAGAAGTCCTTTGGGATGATAAGAGCGGCTTGGGCTTCCTTCTGGTCTACAGCCTTTTGCGCGGATGCTTGATCGGAGTAGAGGACGAAGTCCTTTTGAAATTCGGGCAGGATGGGATGGAAGCAGCCGCATTCGTCCACCACCGCGTAGGGCTTCTCAAAGCTGCTGAAGACATGTTCAATCGATCTCAGCGCGGCCTTGCCCGCAAAAGTCGCAACGAGAAGGGCGAGCACACCCACCGCGGGCACGATGAGCGTCATCACAATGAATCCGGTCCGGCGGATGTTTGTTGTGTACTCGTGGTAAGCGATGGTCCACACTTTACGCAGATTCATAGCCGGCCTCCTGAACCACACGCACGAAAATGTCTTCTAAGGGGAGCCGCCCCACTTCAAAAGCCTCAATGGGAACCCCCGCGTCCACCAGGTGCTTCAGCACGTCCTGGGGAGATACGCTTTCGTTTAACTCCAGATAGTACGTGCCATCCCGTTGAGATATCTGGGCCATTGACGTCATGTCAGGCAAGGAGGAAGGAGTCCGTAAAAGCACGACATTTGGGGAGTACTCTCGCTTAATTTCATCCAGAGCGCCGTAGAGGACCAATCGGCCTCGGTTGATGAGCGCGATGCGGCTACACAACGCTTCCACCCGGTTCATCTGATGCGTGCTGAGGACAATGGTTTTGCCCTGAGCCTGAAATTCCAGCATCAGGTCTTTCACCACCTGGACATTCACCGGGTCCAACCCCTGAAAGGGCTCGTCCAGAATGAGAAGGTCGGGGTCATGCACGAGGGCCGCCAAGAACTGGACTTTTTGCTGCATCCCCCGACTCAGTTCCCGAACTTTAGCGTGGCGCCGATCGGCAAGGCCCACTTGTTCCAGGTATGCCAAGGCCCGGGGGCGGGCCCAGGACGCGGAACGGCCTTTCAACTGGGCCAGGTACACCAGGAGATCGAGCACGCGCATGTTGGGATACAGGCCACGTTCCTCCGGCAGGTACCCGACCCGTTCCCGGACGTCGCGTGGGTGTTGGCCCAAAACGCGCACTTCGCCCGAGTCCGCGGGCAGGATGTCCATGATAATCCGAATAGTGGTGGTCTTACCGGCACCGTTGGGGCCCAGGAGACCAAAGATCTCCCCCGGGGCAACTTCCAAACTGATGCCGTCCACCGCCTGGACCGTGGCATACGCTTTGCGCAAATTGCGCACGTAGAGTGCATAACTCATAGCAACAGGCCTCCAAAATCATGGGCTGATTGCTGATTGACTGACAAAATCCCACGAATTTCTACTCTCTATGCCAAGGTGCATGAAACGCGATGTGTCAGTCCATCAGGGCTGATTGA
>CAYPUG010000151.1:0-4772 GCA_964413905.1 uncultured Anaerolineae bacterium
CTCAGGGGCAAACGGATAAACGACGGCAGGATAGGCGACGGCATTGCCGTCGCCTACCCCCCGACGGCCTTACGATGACTCAACCGCCGATACAGCGCCTTCGCGTGTTAGAGTATTGAACTCGTTCAATACTTGTAGGGGGTCACAAGGAGGGCAACGGTCAGGGAAAACATCCTGATCAGTACGTATCTTTCGCGCATGGCCGGTGTTTTAATAGAGACAGAAGGTGCAGGCATATAAAACGTGAGATACAAATCCCCCCAGGAGGTCGGTATTATGGCACGGGTTGCTCTGATGACGGATACAACCAGCAACATGCCCCGAGAATGGGCCGAACGTTATGGGATTTACATTGTACCCGTATACGTGACGTTTGGCGATCGTTCGTACAAGGACTACGTGGAGATGCCTCCCGAGGAGTTCTACCGGCGCTTGTCGGAAGCGAAAGAGATGCCGAAAACATCCCAACCCACGCCCGCAGACTTTGCCGAGGCGTATCAAAAGGCGAAAGCGCAAGGCGCGGATACGGTTATCGGTGTGTACGTCACGGCCAAAGCCAGCGGTACCTGTCGGTCCGCTCAGATGGCCGCGGAAATGGTCGAGGACCTCACGGTCCACGTGGTTGATTCGGCCACCACGTCGTTGCCTATGGCCTGGATGCTGGTGGAGGCCGCCAAAGTTCTAGAATCCGGCGGAAGCGTGGAAGAAGCCCTGGCTGCTATTGAGAAGGTCAAAGCAAATAACAGCCTCATCTTCACCGTGACCGAGGTGGAGCACTTGGTGCACAGCGGACGGACGGTAGGCGCGGATAAGGCAGCGCAGGCCGCGGTGAAGGTGAAGCCCATCGTCACGTTGAAGGACGGGGTTCCCCAGGCTGTGGCGACGGAGCGCACTCAGAAGGCCGCGCTTGCCAAGGTCATTGCCATGACTCGAGAGGCCTTGGGCGGTCGTCCTCTCAAGGGACTGGGGGTGGTGAACGGGAACATTCCGGAAAAGGCCGCGTCGTTTGCCCAAGAGGTGAAAGCCGCGTTCGGGTACGATGGCGAGGTGACGGTGGTGGACTTCGGCCCCGCGTTGGCCGTCCACTTTGGCCCCGGTCTCTTAGGTATCGCCGCGTACTGGGAGTGAGGTGATGGCCATTCGCATTGCGATAGATGCGATGGGGGGAGATCACGCGCCTGAGGAGATCGTTCAGGGCACGTTGCTCGCGTCCAGGAACTTGCCGGACGCGGTGTTGACATTGGTAGGGCCTGAAGACATGTTAAGGCGGACTGAGTTTCCGGAGAACGTGTGGGTTCACCATACCCCCGAGTGGATCCGGATGGACGAAAAGCCCGTCCACGCGGTGCGGACCAAACGTGACGCGTCCATCAACGTTGCGTGTCGTTTGGTGCGGAACGGCGACGCGGATGTCGTGGTCACCATGGGACACACGGGCGCCGCGTTTATCGCCGCCCGGTTCGCGTTCGGGATGCTTCCTCACATTGAACGTCCTGCGGTACCTGTGCCCTACCTTGCCCTGCACCCGCGCATGGTCCTCATCGATGTGGGAGCGAACACGGACGTGCGGCCCCAGCACTTGCTCCAGTTCGCGTGGATGGGGGTTGCCTATGCAGAATCTGTGTTCGGGGTGGAACGACCGCGCGTGGGATTGCTGACCGTGGGTACGGAACCCCGCAAGGGAGCGTTGGTGGTTCAAGATGCCTATGAGTTGCTGGAAGCCAGTCCTTTGAATTTCGTGGGGAGCATTGAGGGGTTGGATGTGGCTCATGGGCGGGTCGATGTGGTGGTTCACGGGGGATATGTGGGGAATGTGGTCCTGAAATTGACGGAGGGCCTGGTGGACGTGTTGTTGGAACGCGCGGCCGAACGGGCCACGCGAGTAGCCGGGGCCTCCGCGGAGGCTGTGCGAGAGGCCATCCGCGCGTTGCAAGAGGAGAACAGTTACGCGCGCATCGGTGCGGCGCCGCTCTTGGGGGTGAACGGCTTGATCTTCATCGGTCACGGACGTTCGCGTCGTGACGCGGTGGCCGCGGGAATTGCACACGCTTACCGGGCCGTGCAGGCCGGGTTGATGGACCACCTTCGGCGTCGGTTGGCCCGTTGGAACGAGTAATCCACGATCCTCTAACACCCCTCTAACCTTCATCCTCTTGACGGGGGGCCGATTGTCTTCTATGATTGCAATAAAGGAGGGGCGCGGCGTTTTGCCTGCCCCCTTTTGTGTGTATCCCGCGAGGGGAGAGGACGTGTAGATGACCTTTAATCCCGCGTTTGAGACGCAAAGGGCGTGGGTATGGGCTGAAGAGATCACCCCGCTCGTTGCCGAGGTGTTCAACATCTATGACGTGACGGTGGTTGATAGTGGTCGTCTGAAGTTCCGGGGCCGCTTGCTGGTGGATTCGGAACATGCTTACGCCTACCTATACCGCCGGCTACACCGTGTCCCGGCCGTGCCCCTCTTCCGTAAAGAGGGCGAGGATCATGTCATCTATGTCGCGTTGGGCGAGTTGCCTCGCGCCAAACAACGTGTGGGGTTAGCGCTGGTTCTTTTTGCTTTGACAGGGCTTTCGGTGTTTTGGGCGGGATTGTGGCCTTCCTTGGGCAAGCCGTGGCCCCAGGCGCTTATGGACGCGTTCTTCTTCGCCGTGCCCTTAATCGTTATCCTGGCGGCTCACGAGATGGGACATTACATTGTGGGGCGCTTTTATGGAACAGAAATGAGCCTGCCGTATTTCATCCCGATGCCCCTGTTCTTGTTTGGCACAATGGGAGCGTTTATTCGCATGGTCGCGCCGCCTCGCAATCGGCGCCAGTGGTTGCACATTGCCGCGGCCGGTCCGCTAGCGGGTCTGGTGTTCGCGTTGCCGTTGACTTTTCTGGGGTTGCTGCTTTCCCACGTGGAACCTTTGCCTCCGCATGGGGGCTACATTATGGAAGGGAATTCCTTGCTCTACGCGTGGATGAAATTCGTGATCTTTCATAAATGGTTGCCCTCGGGAGGCGAGGATGTGTTTTTGCACCCGATGGCCTGGGCCGGCTGGGCTGGCCTTCTGGTCACCGCGTTGAACCTAATTCCCGCGGCCCAGTTAGATGGTGGGCATGTGGCACGTGCGTTGCTCGGACCGCGGGGGGGACGTTTGTTAACGTATGGGATGATTGTGGCCTTGCTGGCCTTGACACCGCTGTGGACGGGGTGGGGTATTTGGGCATTAATCATCTTCCTGTTCTCTCGCTATGAAGTGGAGCCTTTGGATGCCATTACCGAACCGTCGGGTCGGGATAAGGTGTTGGCCGCGATAATGCTCATCATCTTCGTCTTGCTCTTTACCCCCATCCCGCTGAAAACGGTGGGCTAATGGCGTGTAACGCTGAAAACACGGAATGCATCCAACAACAGGTGATGTGTTTGTCGGGCTCGAGAATGAACACAGCCGGCTTGGGGAGGGGCCGACTGTGAGAAATATCCGAAATTCTTGACGGTGTAGAGGAGTTTGCACAATGGCAGAAACAGCAGTGAAGGCAACAAAAGATAAGAAGACCAAGGAAAAGCGTCGGCATCCGCGTGTGCTGATTTTTACAACGCCGAATTGTCCCTGGTGCCGCCGCACAAAGAAGTACTTGCGGGAGCGAGGCATTCGCTTTAAGGAAGTGGATGTCTCCCGGGATCCGGCTGCAGCTAAGGATTTGGTCCGCTGGACCGGCCAGATGGGTGTTCCGGTAGTTCGAATCGGCAGCAAGTTTGTCGTGGGGTTCGATAAGCCAAAGATCGACAAACTCCTGGGACTTAAGTGATGGGATGAAAAATTTGTGCGATTTCCGTCGCCTTGGGTGACGAAATCGCACAAATTTCTGCGTTAGCAATAGCAAACAAATTTAGGGTAAGGAGGGTAGAATCATGGCCAAGTTGGAACCTCTAGGCAACCGCGTGCTGGTTCAGATCTTGGAGCAAGAGGAACGCACAAAGGGAGGAATTTATCTGCCGGAAACCGCGAAGGAGAAACCGCAGCAAGCACGCGTGATCGCCATTGGGGAGGAGGCGGAAGAGGAATTGTCCCTGGAGGTTGGTGATGTGGTGATCTTCCCTAAGTACAGCGGCACAGAGGTGCGGGTAGACGATCAGGAATACCTTATTCTCAACGCGGATGATGTATTGGCCAAAGTCGTCGAAGACTAAGGGCGTAGTACTCCGTCAACCATGAAATGGTGGATAGGGTAGACGACGGCATTGCCGTCGTCTACCCTGGATTTTGGCCATGGCAATGTTTAGTACATAGTCCTGATCGACGGATAAAACTTTGCGAATGTCCCTTGGCTTAAAACCCTTGGCTTAAAAGAAGAATTTCTGCCCCCTCTTTATGCCGAGGTATATGAAGAGAGCCCCCAATCGTTACGGTGTTTTCTCGTGGAATTTGACATCTCCCTGGGGATATGTATACTGTTGCCGAGTCTTGATATTCGGCCTTCATGATGTGGCCGTTAATCATGTGCGCAGTGTAGGAGTTTGTGGATGGTGATTGTAGCGCTCGTTGTTGTCCTCATTAGCCTCATTATATTGCGCGGGATCGTCGTTTTGGTCCCGGCGGCAGCCCGCGCGGGGAGGCGAGTGAGGGCGTAACGGAGCGCATCTCACCCCAGGGCTCGACGAAGACCCCCTTCCCCGGCGGAAGGGGGTCTTTTTATTTGAGCTTTGCTAGTACTCCGTCAATCGTGGAATGATGGATGAATCGCTGTGACAATTGGGTAGGCGAAGGCACTGCCTTCGCCTACCC
>CAYPUG010000152.1:0-4554 GCA_964413905.1 uncultured Anaerolineae bacterium
TCCCGAACTGGATTACGACCTGCTCTACTGGGAACACACATTGCGCAGCACGGCCAACGCAACGCGCGATGACGCGCGAGAACTGCTCCAATTGGCCGCGGAGATCCCCATCCACACGGACACGCACCTCTTCGCTCTGGAAGAAGCGAACGAGGCTTTACGCCAACTCAAGCACAGTGAACTCAAAGGATCCGCGGTACTGCGCATCAGCGAAGGCTGAAAATGACCATATCCTTCGCCGCCTTGGAATCTCTTTGGAATGCGGTGACCTGTCACCGCTTTAATACCTTTGGAATACGGCACCCCGGCACCGCTTTAATATCGGTTTTGGAGATTACGGTCTGATTGACTGACAAAACTCTGCAAATGCACCTTGGCCTAGAAAGAGGAAGGGAAATTCGAGGGATTTTCGCCGCCTGCGGCGGTGAAAATCCCTCGAATTTCTACTTCTCCTTTACGCCGAGGTACATGAATCGCGATATGTCGGTCAATCAGGATTACGGTTGAGGATCGAACTCTTCATCATCGGGGAGGTAAAGCCGATGTTTGTAGATGTACGCCTCGACGGCCGGGGGGAGCTGGTATCGGATGGTGCGGTGGGCCCGAACTCGTGCCTGGATGACATGAGACGCGAGTTCCAACTCCGGCATGTCCAGGATGCGCACCCGTTGCCGAACACCGGGAAGCCGGGATTCCAGGTAATCCCAGTCCAGTTCCACATCGAACCGGGTCAAGGCGACCAGTTGACACATGGACAAAAGCTCCTGGGGTTTATACCAATTGGGCAAATCGGCCAGGGAGTCAAATCCCATGAGAAAGTATAACTCCACGTCAGGAGGATACTGGTCCCGAATAAGGCGCACCATATCCACGGTGTAATGCGGTCCGGGTCGGTCGGCATCCACCCGGCTCAAAAAGAAAGCCGGGTTATCCGCGATGGCCAGAGTCACCATGGCCAGGCGGTGTTCCACCGGTGTCAGACGGCGATCACGCTTGTGGGGTGGGTCCCCTGCGGGGACAAAGAGCACTTGGTCCAGATGTAATTGATCCCGTGCCTCCTCTGCAAGAATCAGGTGTCCCATATGGGGGGGATCAAACGTCCCCCCCAGAATACCCACCCGGCGTATTCGTTTCAACGGGGCCCCTCCTCATATGTCCACACCAGTTCCACATCGCCGATGCGAACGGTATCTCCCTCCTGAACCCCTGCTTTCTCTAACGCTTCCGTAATGCCCATGCGGTCGAGGATGCGTTGGAATCGGAGAATCGCGTCGTAGTAATCCCAATTCGTCATGCGGGCCACCCGCTCAATGCGCTTCCCCCGCACAATCCAATCGCCCGTCTCCGCGTCCCGGTCCACGGTAAAGGCATTCTCATCTTCCTCCAGGCGCCATACCCGCGCCGGTGCCGGCTGAACCAGGGAGGGCTCAGGGGTCCGATCCAACGTGGCCCGCACATAACGCAGCATCTCTTGCACCCCTTCTCCGGTGACCGCGGAGATGGCAAAGGGCTCCCTTACACCTCGTTCCTGCAGGGCCCGCCGGATTTCAGGCCAACGCTCCCGAACGTGGGGCAGGTCCATCTTGTTGTACACCACGACTTGGGGCTTCTCCGCCAGTTGAGGGTTGAATAAGGCCAACTCCTGGTTAATGGCGTCGAAATCCCCCATCGGGTCAGGACTTTCTCCGTTGAGCAGGTGAATCAGCACCCGACACCGCTCCACGTGCCGAAGGAATTCGTGGCCCAACCCGGCCCCCGCGTGGGCCCCCTCAATAAGCCCGGGGATATCCGCGACCACCATATCCCGATTATCCACGACCACCAGCCCCAAATGGGGTTCCAAGGTGGTAAACGGATAATCGGCTATCTTGGGCCGGGCATTACTGATGCGAGAAAGGAGGGTGGACTTCCCCGCGTTTGGCATCCCCACAATGCCCACATCGGCGATAAGTTTCAGTTCCAGGCGGAGCCATCGTTCTTCACCGGGCTCACCTTTCTCCGCGATGCGCGGGGCCTGGCGTATGCTGCTCTTGAACGCGGCATTCCCCCGCCCTCCTCGGCCGCCCCGAGCGACGAGGACTTTTTGGCCGGGTTCGGTCAGGTCCGCGAGGAGTTCGCCCGTTTCCGCATCGTACACCAGCGTGCCCGGGGGCACCGAAATGTACACATCCTTTCCCGAACGTCCGTGCTGATTCTTCCCCTTGCCGTGCCCACCCCGCTCCGCTTTGAAATGCACCTTGTAGCGGAAGGGAAGAAGGGTATTTAATCGCGGGTCCACCACCAGGTATACGTCCCCCCCCTTCCCGCCGTTGCCTCCTGCGGGCCCTCCCCGAGGAACGTACTTCTCCCGGCGGAACGCGACGGCACCGTTACCTCCATCTCCACCTTTAACGTAAATCTTTGCCCTATCGTACATGCTCTCTCTTCCTCATTGACCGCCGAACGGCCACGTATGCCCATGGGCTTGAAAAGGGGACATGCCTTCTTCAAGCCGGCAGATTTATCGATGTGAAACTTCTGCCCTCCGTAATTGTACGGATAGGCACGTTGGCCGGACGCATAAAATCAATGTCCACCCATGTGCATGCTAACGACTAATTCCAGAAGCACGATAAGCCCGGTCCCCACGTCCAAATAATCTTTCTTGTAGAAGAAGAGAATAATGGCCAACAACACACGTAAGGCGGGCAACAAGGCGAGGAGTAGGATGCCCGCGCTCATCGCCCACAGGCCCCAAGAAGTGTGAGCAAAGGTCACCAAACGGTGAGGAGAGAGCGCGGCCTCCCCCGGGAGGGCCGGTAAGGTGCCGAACACAAACGTGCCCATAAATCCCACCCCCATGAGCAGCACCGCGACAAACGAAATGACCGTGGACACGCGACGCATGGTCACCTCGAGTTGTTGGGTCTCGGTTAGGTCAACCATGGTTCACCCCAAACTGTGTAAGAGCATCTGGACACCGATAACAAGCATCAGCACCACCAACGCGGTTCGGAGCCACGAGGCCCGCAAGCGAGGCATGACCCGCACACCGATCATAGCCCCCCCGAAAATACCCAACGCGGTGGGAATCACCACCAGGGGATGCACATCTCCGCGACCGTAATACACGAACACACTGGCTGCGGCCGTGATGCCGACCATAAAGTTACTGGTGGCCGTGGCAATGCCCAGCGGGACGCCCATAATGGAATACATGATGGGGACCTTGATGAATCCACCACCGACACCGAGCAACCCCGAGGCCATGCCGGCCATGAAGGACATCACCAAGCCCAGAGGCCAGTGATGAATGTGGTATGTTCGGGAGAACAGTTTCTCCGCGACCATCGCCTTTACCTGTCGCCGGGCTTTGTACACGGTATTGGCCGCGGTCAAGAACACGGCCAACGCGAACAGCAGTCCTAGCGTGCGGGCGCTGATGTACCCGGCCAGCAATCCGCCCGCTATCGCGCCGGCCGTCGTCGCCATCTCCAACCGCAAGGCCAGAGCAACATCCGCGCCGCGGCCGGGGGGCATCATCGCGGCCACCCCGGCCGAAGTGGCAATCACGCCGACCAGGCTTGTTCCCACCGCGACACGAATGGGCAAGTGGAAGAGCAAGGTAAGAGCCGGGACCAGGAAAATCCCCCCACCTAGTCCCAATAAGGCACCCAATACACCGGCCAAAATTCCCGTCACAAATAATCCAACAATAACCAGCACCAACCCCTCCTCTTACCCCAAGGCGAGGAACCGATAGAGTTCTGTCAAATCCACCTTGAGGTCCTCATATCGCTCCTGCAAAGCCGCGTAGAGTTGTGCTTTTTCAATAGCCAGGGCCACCAAGTGTGCTACCGCGCTCAGGAACTGGGCACCTACCGGGCTGAAATGACGCGGCCGCGCGGAATAGACACGCATGACCCCCAAAATGCGGTCTTGCAACTTCAAGGGCACTACCAACACGGAACGAATGCCCTCCGCGACCGCTTCTTCCGGGTACTCAAAACCCGGCTCTGCCCCCACATCGTACAACACCACAGTCTCACCCCGCAGTGCTTTCTGATCCACCGGGCTTCGCTCCACGTGGATCTCCCCCTTCGTCAGATACGTTTCACTCAGCCCGTAGGATGCCACTAACCGCAAGACACCGCGCTCGGGGTCCAGTAAACGAATGACCGCGGCTTTTAACCCCATTTCCTTGACCGTGGCTTCTAATACGTGCTGTAACATGGGCTGTAATTCCAAGGAACTGTTCAGGGCCTGAGTGATGCGATACAAACTCTGGTGTAAGCGCACTTTCTCTAACACAAGGGCTGCTAAATCGGCCAGCGCGTCTACCAGCATGATATCCGCTTCAGACAGCGCGTTTGTGTCATCCACGTACACGCGCAGCACCCCCATCGCACGATCGCGCACCATGAGCGGAACCGCTATTAACCCCTTCAACCCTTCTGCTTCTGCGGCTTCCCTATACTGGAACCCCGGTTCCTGGGTGACATCAGGCACAACCACCCGTTCTCCTTGAAGGACCCGTTGGTCGAGATTGCTGGTGGTCAGGCTTACATGCCCTTT
>CAYPUG010000153.1:0-4548 GCA_964413905.1 uncultured Anaerolineae bacterium
GCCCGCAAACCGGGCACCGTGGGCCCAATGTGGGGGCCGTCCACCAAGATGGCTGTGACACCGTAGCCAAACGTCTGCGGGAAAAATTGAGAGCCATCCTCTTGCACTGTGGTGATCACCGCGTTCGCGATGGCCTTCAATTCCTCGGGATTGCTCCACGTTACGGTGATTGTCACCAGCCGGTGGAGTTTTCCCGTCTGCGTGCTGCCTTGGATGGCGCCCGGCGGGACGGTGATGCCCTGATCTTTCAGCCGGGCGCTCACCCGTGCCGCAAACGCAGAGCCACGCACCACCTCTGCAAAATCGTCGATGAGGTATTCACTGGTCAACCAGGTGTAATACCGGTCATAGCCGTACACATCCGGATTGAGGGGTTCAGGTTGAACCCCCACGAGAAAGCGTACACTCGCCACATACGTGGGCGGGGGACTAGGTCGCAACCCTATGGAGATAAGGACAAGGCCCACCATCACCGCGGGAAGCCACCAACGTCGTCTGATAATACGCCACAAGCGTTTGAGTTCCATAAACTCGTCCTCCTCACCGCACGCGACGGCTAATCTCCAACCCTTTGCCGATGGGCACGGTCACGGATTCGTACAGTGGGTGGTCTTTCACCCGGTGCAAATACTGGTACAGGGCTTTCGCGTGCGAGATCACATTGTCTGCGACTACCAGGCCATTGGGGAGCATCTTGGGGATAAGGAGTTCAAAGTACGTGATATAATCGGCTTTGTTTGTATCAATGAGCACAAAGTCAAAGGGACCGGGCAGTTCGGCTACAGTTTGACGGGCATCGCCCACTTGATAGGTAACCACCCCGTGCAGTCCGGCCCGACGGATGTTCATCCGATTTGTTTCCACGCGCGCGATCTCAATTTCGCAGGTGATGAGCGTTCCCCCGTTGCGATGGGCAGCCTCCGCCAACCAAAGGGTGGAGTACCCAATCCCACCGCCGATTTCCAACAGGCGACGGTATCTTCCTGTCAAGATGAGCAGGTGAAGAAAACGGGCGCTTTCCGGGTGAAGGGCACGAGCCCGTTGCTCGGGCGGCAAGCGCAAGTTGCGTTCTCTCGCATCCTGTGCCTCCAGTTCTCGGATGACCGTCGCGACGCGTTCGTCAAGTAGGTCAAGAGCATCCACCCCTTTTTCTCCCTCTGAGGTAGAATAAAGAATGTCCGATCACGTAAGTGGCATCCACAACCACGACTATCATTTTCATCCATGCTCCACGTATGACGCAAGAACGATAACAGGTTTTGATGGACCAACATCCTGGTTGACGGGGATATCACGCTTTATGCACGGTGTTTTGTCAATCCATCAGGTTCTGATTGACTGACACATTGCGTTTCATGTACCTCGGCGTAAAGAAGAAGTAGAAAACCTCTTTCTAGGCCAAGGTGCATTCGCAGAGTTTTGTCAGTCAATTAGCCATCAGGTTTCCAGGATAGGGCGTTTTGTTCTACTCGTGCTATTATGGGAGATGTGAATGCTGATAGGTGCCTCTGAAGTGGGGTGCTGGTTGAGGACTGGTCCATTCGCAGCGTTTTATCGGTCAATCAGGTGAAGTGCCTTAAGTGAGGATGATCTTTATGGCGCAACGCGTCTATCATATTCTGGCGACATTGAAGAATTCGACGGTCACGTTTACCCTGTACTCTGATGCTACATGGAGTTTGCATACTCGCGTCGGCCCCACGGCCCGGATTAGCCGGGCATATTGGAGTGTGCGCTTGGTCACACCCGCGGGCGAGCCGGTGGATCTCTTCTCCACGCACCTGGCCGTAGAACGGGTGGATCGGGCCGAAGAGGAGACCTTGTTGGGGCCTGCCCACACCCTTTCTGTGGTTCACCGGCCCACGCGGGAAGGTATGCGCCTTCTGTGGAAGGTGCAGGTTCTGCACGAACACCCTTATATTCTCCTGCAGGTGGGAATCATCCCCTCCCGCCCCGGCTACCGCCTGGAAAAGTGGATGCCCTTAGCCATTGAGCCCCCTCGCGGCTACATCCTCATGGAGGGATTGGGCGCCCATTGGACCTTCTTTATGGACGGGTGGCATTCTTGGTCCTTTACCGGCACGCTGGCCGATAACCAACGTCAGCCCGCGTCCCGGTTGGCTCGTTTCGACGGACCTATGTCTTACGATATAGCGCATCCACCTCCACGGGAACGCGGGCATTTCCTTGCTCACACTGTGGGCATTCTCACAGGACGGCATGGCCGTACGCCCTCCCTGTTGGTAGGCTGGGCACGGCAATGGGATTACGTGGGACTGGTGGAGATCAACCGGGCTCCAGGCCCGGAGCCCAGTTTGTGGGCCTGGGCCGATGGTGATCACCTTCCCCTGGAACCGGACAAACCCACTTGGTCAGAGCCCTTGTTGGTTCAGTTCACCATGCCTCGCGATCCGGATCCGATGGGGTCCTTTGCCGAAGCCGTGGGCACTCTAGGCGAGGCCCGGGTGCCCCAAGATGTGCCTGTGGGCTGGACCACCTGGTACCATTTCTTTCACGATGTGACCGCAGAGGCCGTGAAGCGGAATGTGTTGCTTCTGGAGGAGGCGAGGAATTTGCTGCCCGTTTCCCTGGTGCAGATCGATGATGGATATGAGAGCGCGGTAGGGGATTGGCTCACAATGCGGCCCCTGTTCGGCGACGCCTTGGATGTGCTCGCGAGGGAGATTCGTGCGCACGGGTTTCAGCCGGGACTGTGGTTAGCGCCGTTTATCGTCTCTCCTCGTTCACGCCTGGCCCGTGAACATCCCGATTGGCTGCTCAAAAATGCCCGGGGGAAACCGGTGAACGCAGGGTTTCTGTGGGGATCGTTCACGCGGGCGTTGGACCTCACGCATCCTGAGGTACAGGACTACATCCGGGATCTTATCCACACGGTCGTCCACCGGTGGGGGTACACCTTCCTGAAGTTAGATTTCCTGTACGCGGCCGCGTTACCCGGTGTCCACTCTGTTCCGGGGCGAACCCGCCCTCAGGTGCTGCGAGAAGGCTTACGCCTCATTCGGGAGACCGCCGGTGAGGATGTATTCCTCCTCGGATGTGGGTGTCCTCTGGGCCCGGCCGTTGGATTGGTGGATGCCATGCGCATTGGTCCCGACATTGCACCGCACTGGTATCCCAGGCTGTACGGTCTCTCGCGACCGTGGAAGAAAAAAGTATCCTATCCCGCGGCTATAAATGCCATCCGAAACACCCTGACCCGATCCGCCTATCACCGTCGTTTGTGGTGGAATGACCCGGATAGCGTTATTGCCCGGGTTTACGACTCCCGCCTTTCCCCGAAGGAAGTTCAGAGCTGGCTTTCTGTGGTGGGGCTGAGTGGCGGCATGATCACCCTTGGCGATGATCTGGACGCGTTGCCAGCAGAACGGAGACGCTGGATCGCGACGTTGCTCCCTCCCCAGCCTGAGGTTGGCCGTCCGTTGGACCTGTTGGATCACACCGTCCCGGAAACCATTGCCTTGTACCTGAACCGCGCGTGGGGACACGGAGTAACCGTCGGGCTGTTCAACTGGCAGGATGAACCCCGTACCCGCACTCTTCAGTTAGGCGTTCTGGGCTTGGATTGGCACGCGCCGCATCACCTGCTGGACTTTTGGAGTGGTTTGTACGCCCGCATCACGGAAGGGTATCGAGTGTTTACCAACATTTCTCCTCACAGCGGATACCTGTTGGGCGTCAAACCCGTGTTAGATGTACCCCATTTGGCCGGTTCCACGTTCCATATCAGTATGGGAGGCGAAATCCAAGAGTGGGTGTGGGATCCTCCCACCCTTCGGTTCCGCGTGGTTCTGGGACGAGTGGGCGATGGTGCTGTGCTGTTGGGACTGGCAAAGTGGCACCTCGTAGAGGTCCCGAAAGATGTGGAGGTCAGCAAAGTCACCGACGATGTGGTGGGACTCTACTTCACCGTTCGAGGAGAGAGAACCGTTCAGGTGCGTCTGAGCATAGACTGACACGTTATCCTCCATAGGCCTGGCGGAGAACACTTCTTTCGCTAATTTGAGAAGGGATTGAGAAAATTCCCCATTTGATAGCATTTTGGGAGTGCGGCCACAGGTCGCCGCTTTGATAACGATAATTTCAGGAACATGGGGAAAAGGCTGGAGAATGCCCTTTCCCTGTTCACGCGGACACGCGTGTGTGAATTATCATCGAACCGGCCGACTTTTCGGTCCGGTGGAGAATATGGGAGGAGGAAGAACAATGGGAACGCTCCTTTTACGTCATGCGGATATTCTCATCACTATGGATCCCGCCCCGGAACGGCGGGTCATCGAGGACGGCGCCATTTTCGTGCGGGATAATGTCATTCAACAGGTGGGTAAGACTGAGGATTTGCCTGATGATGCGGATACTATTATTAACGCGCGAGGCATGATCGTTTTGCCCGGGCTGGTGAACACTCATCATCACTTATACCAAACCCTGACGCGCGCCGTGCCCCAGGCCCAGAATGCAAATCTGTTTCAATGGCTTAAGACCCTTTACCCCATCTGGGCAGAACTTACCGCGGAGGGTGCGTACGTC
>CAYPUG010000154.1:0-4536 GCA_964413905.1 uncultured Anaerolineae bacterium
CCATCATCACCATGATCATCACCATCATGGCGACGGTCCACGTGGCTTTGGACAACATGCGGGACGCCGTCATGCGGCCATGGTGGAGCAACTGCGCGATTGTGACGTTTTGATTGCAGGGGGGATGGGCCTTGGGGCCTATCAGGCTATGACGGCGGCGGGTTTAAAGGTGATTGTGACGGATGTGCGTTCCATAAAGGAGGCTGTCCAGGCTTATACCCAGGGCGCTTTAATCAACAAGATGGAACGTGTTCATTAAGCAATGGCACGAGCGGGGTAAAGGCATGACCCCGCTCGTGCCGTGGGGCCCTCAATCGCGTCCCCACAATTTTCCCAGCCAGCCTAATAAACCTTGCGATGGTTGTCGAAATGCGGTAAGAGGCACTTCTTCTCCTAAGAGACGGCGGGCAATATTCCGAAAGGCTCGTCCGGTGATAGAGTGGTCATCTAACACCACAGGAACGCCTCGGTTGCTGGAAATGAGGATCGCCTCATCTTCGGGCACCACACCGATGAGGCGGATAGCGAGAATGTCCAGCACATCCTCCACGCTCATCATGTCGCCTCGGCGAACCATGTGGGGGTTAATGCGGTTGAGCAGGAGCAGCACTTCTTGTTTGTTTTCTGCTTCTAGAAGCCCTATCACACGGTCTGCGTCTCGTACGGCCGCGACTTCCGGTGTGGTCACCACGATGACGCGGTCGGCCGGTGCAATGGCATTTTGGAAGCCCAGTTCAATCCCTGCAGGAGAGTCGATGAGTACGAAATCAAAATCCTGACGCAGTTGTTTGCACAGTGCCACCATCTGGGCGGGGTTGACTGCGGTTTTGTCGCGGGTTTGCGCTGCAGGGAGCAAGTACAATCCTTCGACTCGTTTATCCTTCACCAGGGCCTGACGAAGGCCACACGCCCCTTCGACCACGTCTACTAGGTCGTACACCACCCGGTTTTCCAGGCCTAGAATCACGTCGAGATTTCTCAAGCCGATATCCGCATCTACGGCGACCACGCGTTTACCCAATTGGGCAAGGGCCATGCTTAAGTTTGCGGTGGTCGTTGTCTTTCCTACCCCACCTTTGCCCGACGTAATTGTGATGACCTCACCGCTCATATAGGCCTCCTCTTCCCTGTCCAAGGTTCAACAACGATGTAGCCTTCTACCACATGTGCCATCTCCGGAACACCGGGAGTTTCCTGAGCCCCACCTTGGGCGACGTAGGGGCCAATACGTACTTGCGTTGGATTGAAGTTCAAAGCACATATAATGGTGTCCACCCGGCCCGATGCTCCGGCGTGAGCGATTCCTGCCAAGTGGCCCCATACGATGATGTGTCCATCCGCAATAATTTCTGCGCCGGGGTGCACATCGCCCAGGACCACGATGGAACCTTCGTACTGGATGCGTTGCCCCGATCGGACCGGCCCCATGACAATTTTACCCTTTTCAACTTCAGAGAGCACATCTGAACGTCGTGCGTTGTCGGATCGAAAATCATCTAATCCTGTTTCTAACCCTAACGCCGCGGCTTCACGTTGGGTATCCTCCGATGTGGACCAAATGGCCCATAAAGTCATGTCATATTTGCTGAGGAGATCACCAAGGGCGTGGATGTCCTCTGGGGAGAGTTGGCGCAGTCCAACGGAGACGGCCACGCGTCCCCCGCGGAAAAAGTGGGGGACGCGGTTTAAGTACGCGTCTAGCTCTTGGAGCAAATCGTTCCATTCACCGAATCCAAAGGTAATGGTGACGCCCTCTTTTGTACCGCGGACACGTACCGCGCTGGACATGTCAATCGCCTCCTTCTGGACTGGCCGTTTGCAATGCGTTGGCCGGCACGTTGAAGTACGCAGCCAACACCTCTCGGGCTATGGGCACGGCAGTGGCCGAGCCTTCACCGCCACCGAATACGAAGACGACAATAGCGACTTCGGGTTGCTCATATGGGGCAAACGCGGTAAACCAGGCATGAGTGGGTAGGTTCCCCTCCTCGTCCCGATCAATGCGTCCGTCTCCGTCCAGGTCCGCGGCAAATTCAGCAGTACCGGTCTTCCCGGCAATAGTGATACCCGGTAAGGCCACCAGGCGGGCTGTTCCCCGGGGACCGTATACGGCTCGATACATGCCATAGCGTACAACCTGTAAGAATTCCGGGCGTATAGGGAGTTTTCGTATCACGTGGGGTTCAAAGTCTCTAATAAGGTGCCCTTTCGCATCTACAATTTGGTAGACGATTTGTGGCTGATAAAGGATACCCCCGTTCGCCACTGCGGCCGTCGCGTTGACTACTTGCAAGGGCGTAGCCAACACATATCCCTGGCCGATCGCCATGTTATATGTGTCTCCCGTGGTCCAAGATTCCGCGTAGTTTAATCGCTTCCACTTGGAGGTTGGTATCAGCCCGGGATGTTCCCCCGGGAGGGCAATCCCTGATTTTTCTCCGTATCCGAATTGATGCGCGTAGTACGCGAGGAGGTCGTTGCCTAAGCCGGGAAAGTCCTTGTATCCGCCCCCCACGATGTAGAAAAAAATGTCACAGGAGACTTCCAGCGCCTCGGCCACGTTGATAAGTCCGTGTTTTCCGCCGTACTTGTGAATCCAGCACACGAATTGTTGCGCTTGTGTAGGATCGTCGGGGAAGTACTTGTTGGGCAGCCAGAGTTCCCCCTCCGTCATAATGCGAGTACGGGGCGTGATAATCCCTTCTTCCAACGCGGCAGAGGCCGTGACTAGTTTGAACGTGGAGCCCGGAGGATAGATGCCGCTGATCGCGTGGTTGACCAGGGGATGCCACATGTCCTGTAACAGATCACGATATTGGTCTCCTGTGATGCCTCGGGCAAACAGGTTGTTATCATAAGTGGGCAAACTCACCATGCTGAGGATGGCGCCGGTGCGCACATCTTCTAAGATGACCACCCCGGAGTGAGAACCCACTTTTTCGAGGTGGCGTCGAAGAATGTCCGTCACCTTGCGTTGTAAATCCAGGTCGATGGTCAGTATCAGGCTGTTGCCTGGAATAGGGGGGCGTTCTCCAAGGGTGGAGACCACGTTTCCACGCACATCCACCACGATCTCTTGTTCTCCATCGGTTCCCCGGAGGAGTTCTTCGTAAGTCGCTTCGACGCCGGCAAGTCCGATTTTCTGATCGCTTCGATACCCTCGCGCCGCGTATTCGTTCTGCAGATGGGGAGGGATGGCGCCCATGTAACCGATGATGTGTGCGGTTAAGGGGCCGCTGGGGTATTCCCGTACCGGTTCCGCCTGGACGTGGACGCCCGGTAACTCGACGCTCATCTCTTCCAGGAGGAAAGCAACTTGGCGAGGGACCTTGGTCGCCAATAGAATAGGCCGATACGCGGCACCCAAGCGCTCCTCTCGGACGCGATCCCACACTGCTTGCGGGTCATCGAACAGGATGACGGTTTCGTCGGTGCGCGTGATAGGTGAGGTGGCTGCCGGTGGGGGATGGCGGATGATGTTCAGGGCCTGTCGGATCACGGCTATGCCTTGAGTTTCGTCCTCCGGTAAGTGGGATGGAATCACGCTGACTTGGAAGAGGGGACGGTTGCGGGCGAGGATGCGGTGTGCACGGTCATAAATGACGCCTCGGGGCGCAGGTACCGGAACAATGCGGACCGCGTTTTCTCGAGATTGCATTTGGTAGGCATTGCGCTGGCCCAATTGTAATCGCGCCAATTGACCAACCGCGATGAGAAACGCGATAATCACGCCCAACCAGATGAAATAGATGCGTTCGTTATGCTGTGTTTGGTCGGTGTTATACATCCTCTCGCACCCTCTTCCCCATCACGTCTGTCCCCGCTGTCGTGCATGTAACCAAAGCATCCCTTGGAAGATGAGCCATGTCCACAGGGTGGTATAAATAACACCTTGCCAAAACGTCCCTCCAAACAGAGAACGCCACATTACCGGATAGCCCAACAGGATGGCAATGCCTCCTTGTAGGATGAGATAGCCTACGCCGGCAAGAGCCCCCACCCCGGCCGGAATGATCACCCGACTTTCGAGCACGCGATGGTGAGCCAATCCGGCCACATATCCGATGATCATCAAGGGGAACGCTAACAATCCCACACGGTGGGTTGCCAGAACGTCCGCCAGGGTTCCCAAACCGATGCCCCACATACTCCCAACCCAAGGGCCGAACACTAAGGCGAACACGACTGTTGTGGCCAGCATGAAATCGGGGGGGGCACCGGCCCACGTGAGCCACGGTGCCAAGGAGATTTGCACCATATCGACACCTATCATGATGAGAAGGAGGGGAATAATGAGCACTCCTTTAGCCGATCGGCGATGTTTCACGGCGTTTCTTTCCCTTCGTTGAGTGCTTTTAATACATCCCGTACTTCTTGATTGGGAGCAAAATGCGTTAAAACCAGCACTTCTTCCAGGCGACGAAAGTCCACCGTGGGACGAATTTCTGCCCGCTGGAAGAGGTCATAATCGTGCCGTTGAACGGCTACTACCTGTCCAATGACAATTTTCGGGGGGAACACGCTCCCTAATCCCGC
>CAYPUG010000155.1:0-4479 GCA_964413905.1 uncultured Anaerolineae bacterium
CCAGGCCCTACAAGAGGAAGCCCCACCGCTTGCCCGTATTCGCCGGGTAACACGGCACCCCATCCCCGAAAACGACTTCGGTGGCGAGTTTCGTATCCTCCACAGCCAGGAAGAAGAAGGCTTTACACTGGTTCCTCCTGACGTGGCGACCTGTCCCGATTGCTTACGGGAACTGTTTGACCCCTCAGACCGCCGCTATCGCTATCCGTTTATTAACTGCACGAACTGCGGCCCCCGTTTCAGTATCATTCGAGCGTTACCTTACGACCGACCTAACACAACGATGGCCGCCTTTGTCATGTGTCCTACATGTCAAGCAGAGTACGAAAACCCGCTGGACCGTCGCTTCCACGCACAACCCAACGCCTGTCCTGAGTGCGGACCCCATGTCTGGTTCGAGGCCACCGATCGTTCATGCACCGTCCTATCCGAACCCAAAGCGTTAGAGACGGCCGTCCGTTGGCTTTCCGAGGGCAAAATCCTAGCCATCAAGGGGCTGGGCGGCTTCCACCTCGCGTGTGATGCCACCAACGACACAGCCGTGCGCGAACTGCGACGCCGCAAAACACGCCCCCACAAACCGCTGGCCCTAATGATGCGCGATTTGGATATGGTGCGAGCGTATTGTCGTCTCACGGCTCAGGAAGAAGCCCTCCTGACATCACCGGCCGCCCCTATCGTGCTGTTAGAGCCCCTCCCGAACACAAACCTCTCCGCTCACATCGCCCCGAGACAGCAACGCCTGGGAGTGATGCTGCCATACACACCGCTGCACCATATGTTGCTACACGACATCCATCGTCCATTAGTAATGACGAGCGGCAACCGCAAGGACGAGCCGATTGCCCGCACTCACGCTGAGGCTCGCGAACGATTGACTTCTTTGGTAGACGCCTTTTTATGGCATAACCGCCCCATTCACAACCGGGTGGACGACAGTGTGTGGATGGTCACCGCGGAGGGGACTATGCCCATCCGTCGAGCCCGAGGCTACGTCCCCCAGCCCATTGAATTGGAGCACGAGGCACCGGAACCTATCCTGGCCACAGGCAGTGAAATGAAAAACACTTTCTGCTTATTCACAGGACGGCAAGCCCTACTCAGCCAACACATCGGTGAGATGAGCCACCTCGAAACCTGGAATTTCTTTACCGAAAGCGTGTGCAGGTATCAAGAACTGTTCAACATTCGCCCCCGCATTATTGCCCACGACATGCACCCAGACTTCACCCTCAACGCGACCCAATCGCTGGCCGATTTAGTGCCCAATGCACAAATCATCCCGGTTCAACACCATCACGCCCACATTGTGGCCTGTATGGCAGAGAACGGCATACATGGCCCGACCATCGGTATCGCCTTGGACGGCACCGGATACGGCCCAGACGGCACCGTGTGGGGAGGTGAAATCCTTTGGGTTGATGGAGCGGCTTATCATCGTATAGGACGGTGGCACCCCTTCCCCCTCCCGGGAGGCGAAGCGGCCATTCGGCATCCCGTGCGCATTGCCCTGGGCTTATTGATGCGTATGGGCGACATCCCTGTGGAAAAGTTGGATCTTTGGGCCCGCACGCCTGAGGCAGTACGCGATGTTGTCGCCTGGCAGATAGAACGCAAAGTGAACACGCCCTGGACATCCGCGTGTGGTCGGCTGTTTGACGCGGTCGCGGCCTTGCTGGGAGTGCGGGATGAGGTGACTTATGAAGGTCAGGCCGCCATTGAACTGGAAACCCTCGCGACCTCGGCCTTTCCGGCACCTCCGTACAACGTCGGTGTGTACCACCAGGAAGGCTTGTGGGAACTTCCCACCGAAGAAGTTTTCCGGGCCATCGTTAAGGACGTATTACGGGGAGTCCCGCGAGCTGAAATCGCGGCCCGATTCCACGCCACCGTTATCCAAGCGTTAGTACACATGACTCAAACCGTGGAGCGCGACCATCACCTCCGTCAAATCGCCCTGAGCGGAGGATGTTTTCAAAATCGCTTGCTCCTGGAAGGGTTAAGCCGAGCCCTGAGGGAAGCAGGATTCGCTGTGTACACACATCACCAAGTTCCAACCAATGACGGCGGACTCTCATTAGGTCAAGCCGTCATTGCCGCCTTAACGGTACGTTCTTAACGTGCATCACAGTATTAGGTGGAGGACCTGATTGACTGCAGCATGGCCTCAATCAATCAGGATGAAGCACATTTTGATTTGAAAGAAAGGAAAAGCCATGTGCCTTGCCGTACCTGCTCGCATTCTCGCAATCGATGGCGTTCAGGCGGAAGTAGAATTCGGCCCTGTACGCCGGGTGATCAGCGTCCAGTTACTCCCAGAAGCCAAGGTGGGAGACTACGTCCTTGTACACACGGGCTTCGCTATCAGTATTATCGATCCGGAAGAGGCAAAGTTAACATTGGAACTGTTGGAACAAATGGGTGACCTAGAGCCTTTGGACCCGAACGAGATGCGACCGGTGCGTCCGGACAGGACACCATAGGTGAGGATAACCATGCGCATTGTGGAGCGATTTCGCGACCCCCAACTCGCTCGCAAGTTAATCGCCGAAATTCACGAAATTGCGGGAGATCGCCCGTTCGCTTTTATGGAATTCTGCGGTGGACATACTCACGCCATCATGCAACATGGCATCCGGCAACTCATGCCGCCCAATGTCCGCCTTCTATCCGGCCCCGGATGTCCGGTGTGTGTCACATCACAACGGGACATCGATCGGGCCATCGCGCTCTCCCAACTCCCTAATGTGGTCATTACTACTTTTGGTGACATGGTTCGGGTACCGGGTACCCAATTCACACTCCAAGAAGCCGCGGCCTCCGGCTCGGACGTACGCATCGTATATTCCCCCTTGGACGCGGTTCAATACGCGCGAGAACATCCGGAAAAGGACGTGATTTTCTTAGGTGTTGGATTTGAAACGACGGCTCCGGGTGTGGCCGCGTCTATTCTCGCTGCAGAGGCACAAGGAGTTCAGAACTACTCGGTATTCTCTATGCACAAGTACACTCCACCGGGCATGCGGGCCATTTTGGACGCAGGAGAAGTACGCCTCAACGGCGTCATCGGCCCAGGACACGTATCCAGTATTACCGGCTTACGATGGTGGCGCTTCCTGCCGGAGGAATACGGAATCCCTGTCGTGGTGGCCGGATTTGAACCGGTGGACATCCTCCTGGCCATTCGGGACCTATTGCGATTAGCGGCCACCGGCGAAGCCCGGGCGGTCAACGCATATAATCGTTCGGTCACGGAGGAAGGCAACCGCACAGCCCTTTCCATCATGGAGCGGGTTTTTGAACCGGCCGACGCGGATTGGCGGGGTTTTGGGATCATCCCGACCAGCGGGATGGCCATCCGCGAAGCGTATCGGCGATATGACGCAGAGGCGCGCTTCACCTTGCCCGAAGTTCCCTCCCGAGAACCGCCGGGATGTCGCTGCGGGGACGTGTTGCGCGGGGTCATCGAGCCCCCCGAATGTCCCTTGTTCGGCAAAGCGTGCACCCCCGATCGGCCCAAGGGACCGTGTATGGTTTCCGATGAAGGCGCCTGTTCAGCGTACTTCCTGTATCAGACCCCCATTGAGTGAGGTAGAAGGCCATGAGTGACCAACGTGTAACCCTGGCACATGGGTCCGGCGGCCGAATGACCCAACAACTTATTCGACAGGTCTTTGGTAAACGGTTCCAAAACCCTATTTTGGACCGGATGAACGATGCGGCCGTGTTGGAAGCAAGTGGTGAAGGACGCTTGGCCTTCTCCATCGACGGTCACGTGGTGAGTCCGCTATTTTTCCCCGGTGGTGATATAGGCGAAATCGCCGTGTTCGGCACCGTGAACGATCTCGCTATGATGGGAGCCCGTCCGCTCTGGTTGGCTGCATCCTTTATCATCGAAGAAGGCCTTCCCATGAGCGACTTGCGGCGCATTGCCGATTCTATGGCGCGCGCAGCCCAAGAAGCAGGAGTGTGGTTAGTGGCCGGGGATACAAAGGTGGTAGAGCGGGGCAAAGGGGACGGGGTGTACATCAGTGTGGCCGGCGTCGGGATAATCCCCTCAAATGTGGAGGTAGACGCGGGAAACGCCCAACCAGGTGACATCATTCTCATCAATGCGCCTATCGCCGCTCACGGCATGACCATTATGTCCCTGCGAGAGGGGCTAACGTTTGAGGGCGATCTACAAAGTGACACCGCCCCCCTGAACGGTATTGTCGCCGACCTGCTGAGGGCAGCCCCGCACGTCCATGCCATGCGAGATGCGACCCGAGGGGGACTGGCGACCGCTCTGAATGAACTGGCGCAAGCCTCACAAGTGGGAATGTTCGTGCGCGAGGAAGCCATTCCTGTAAATGAAGCAGCCCGTTCCCTGTGTGAACTGCTGGGATTAGACCCGTTGTATGTAGCCAATGAAGGTGTCTTCGTCGCCATCGTGCCCCCGGAGGAGGCGGATGCGGCATTGGCCGCCCTTCGGGCCCA
>CAYPUG010000156.1:0-4026 GCA_964413905.1 uncultured Anaerolineae bacterium
GATCCCGGTCGATGAGTGAGGCCGTGTAAGTTAACGGCACGGGGCGGTTGATCCGAGTGGCCGTGCCCACAGCAATAGTACACGTAGGTTCCTCTTCAACGGCCCGGACCACGTGGTAAGCGGTTAGAATCGCGCCGTCCGGAGAGATGACCACTCCGCTCCCTGTGTGTGTCTCCCCGGTCTTGGGGCACCGGACAACGACGCGAGCCGTGTACCGGGCTAACTGTTGGGTGTGCACCACCGGCGCCGCGGGCGTGGGGCCACACGCGGCCAGGACGAGACTTAGGATAACGGTGATGGTTAGGACGAAACCGCGCAATGAGTACATGGTGTGGCCTTGGGTAAGGAAATAAAGAAGGGGCACGGCAGAAAGTGCCCCTTCTTGTAGGCGGAGGGGGTGGGATTTGAACCCACGGGGGCGGAACGCCCCACGCGCTCTCCAGGCGCGCGCACTAGGCCGGACTATGCGACCCCTCCTCGGATGTGCGTTTGTCTCAGGCGGAGGGGGTGGGATTTGAACCCACGGGGGCACAAGGCCCCAGGCGATTTCGAGTCGCCCGCACTCGGCCGGACTATGCGACCCCTCCGCGGTCTTCTACCGTGCCTTTGCGCTCAATATTATACCCCCAACCGTGCTTTCGGCAAAATGTACGAATGTGTATGGGGCGCGGTTTTTAGAAGGGGCATGAAAATTGGGGGAACACGCGATGGGAAGTAGAATGGGACAACTTTGTCAGAAGGAAGGATAGGATTTATGTCGCTCATAGAAAGGCTGCAAGGGCAGGCATGGATACGCGCGTTTGCTCGTTTCCTCCTTGAACGCATGGGCTGGCGCATTGAAATGCAGGATCCGGGCACGTCCAAGTACGTGGTCATCGGATACCCGCACACGTCCAACTGGGATTTTATCGTCACATTGTTATTTATGCTGGCCGAAGGGGTGCCCATTCGGTTGTTGGGCAAGTCCTCCTTGTTTCGCGGGCCGGTGGGGGTGTTGATGCGATCGTTGAATGCCATCCCCGTGGATCGAAGTCAGCGGAACAATTTAGTCGACCAGGTCGTAGATCTGTTCAACCGACATGAGTCGCTGATCATCGGTATTTCTCCTGAGGGCACGCGTCGGAAGTCTCCGCGTTGGCGCACAGGGTTTTATTACATCGCGCTTAAGGCGAACGTGCCCGTTGTACTCGCTTTTCTGGATTATGGGAACAAGGTGTGTGGATTTGGGCCCAGTTTTGTTCCTTCGGGCGATATTGAGGCGGACTTTGCATTTATCCGAGCGTTTTACGCGGGGGTGACCGGGAAGTATCCTCACCAGCAAGGAGAAATCCGCCTGCATCCCCGTCACGGCACCTCAGTCTCTGCGCCGGGGTCTCAGGTCGAGGTGATGGGATAAGTGCTACCCACGGCCCTCGACAATGCTTTGAAATACCTTGCGAGCTTGGGCAATGACTTGGGCGCGCCAGGTAGGCGCGTGAGGATAGAAAAGCTCCCGGAATTCGTGGCGAACCCATCGGGCAACCCGCGGGCTGGTTGCTCCATGCCAGTACAGGCGGTTCTCCAGCACGATGGCTCGAAGGCTGGCCAATCGGTGGCCTATGGTGCCGTACTCCAGCGCGAAGGTAAGTACTTGGGTAGAGGTTCGAGCAGGCAGAGTCTGGTGTAGGTATTCGCTTAGATCGCCCTGGATGGGATAGAAATCGGCGGCGGCGACTTTAGTGATGTGGGGAAATTTCAACATATCGCGCAATGTCTCTACGCTGCGGGATTCCGATGCGGGGAAGACCAGGGTTAAGGTGTTTTTGGGGCCGAACCCGGTGTGCATGTCGAGGTGGATGATGGATTCGTGTTCCCGGGCGATGGTGTGAACCAGGTCCAGAAGGTATTGCGTTTCCGGCTGCCGTTCTTGCCCCGCGTAGTGCAACCCGCGGGGAAAACGGTTTTGGCCCTGTGGGTACACGCGGCGCAAGGTCTCCTGCCCGCACTTGCGGATGCACCAGAGGGTCTGGAGGTAAAACAGGTAGCGGTCTCGGGGGGACACCGGCCGTTCGGGGTGCAGAAAAGAGGCAAGCCGGGCGTATTCCGGGTTGAGGTCCTGGGAAAAATCAGCAGCATCTAGGAAATTTCGGTTGAGATCTACGTTATTAGGGTTCACGCGTCGCTCGTGTTTCAGGCCCCAAGGGTTAATGACCGGGACAATGTACACGTCGGTAGAGGGCTCCACCCGCGAGAGGTACTCGTTGACAAACAGATCCAAGAGCGCAATCCCTGCATAACCCTCAATGCCGTGGAGCCCGGCCGTAAGCAGCAAGGCGCGAGATGCCTTAGGCGATGTCCCTTCGATCCAGGTGAAGTCCAAATTCTCCTCTGGATAGAGGAGAGCGCGTTGCTCTCGGGCTTGAGGCCGTATCTCCTGTACGGAGGCCAACCACGTGCGCGTTCTCCGGATTGCCTCGTCATACGTTTCCGGGAAGAAGGACATTAGAGCCATGGTGTTTCATTTATCCTCCAAGGCGATGGGATATTGTACCATAAATCCTCGCTGTTTACCTTTCCCCTGATTGGAAAGACCCATCACGTTTAACTCCCTCGGTGTGCAAGGCACCTTTTTCAGAAAATGCGGGCGTTTTTGGAATGCGGTGACCTGCCGCCGTTTTGATAAATTAAACTTATAAGCAATGGAAATAAACTGCTTTTATTGCGCTGATCTTGGTCATAGATTGTCCCCTTTTATTCATTTAACCTATAAGCGGTGGCAAGAAATGAGTGTTTCGTGTGCCCGTTGCTGATTGACTGACACATCGCGTTTCATGCACCTTGGCATAAAGAAAGAGTAGAAAGCAGAGTTTTGTCGGTCAATCAGGTGCCCGTTGTCGAAGAGAGAAGGGAGTGTGGCCGGTTCTTTACCCGTGGGTGAGGGGATATTAGGCCATATACGCCGTGGATACCCGGATTCAAGTAACCACCGCGAGGATGACCTCTTTGGAAGGAGGCTGTGAATGCGATTGGACGCAGATGCAATGGGTACTGTGCCGTTGGCCCCTCATGTGCCTGTAGTCTTTTCCAAAGACGCGCTGGACGATCTTTTTCGCGCGTTGCAAGAGCGCGGGTATACGGTTGTAGGGCCCACGGTGCGTGATGGCGCCGTTGTCATTGACGAATTGTCCGGCCCTGACGCTCTTCCTGTGGGCATCGTCGAGGAACAGGAATCCGGCACTTATCGTTTGCACCAAACGGGTGAACGCACATACTTCGCGTTTACTACCGGGCCTCAATCTTGGAAGACGTTTCTTTTCCCGCCGGAAGAGCGTTTGTGGCGGGTGGAGCGTGTTGATGGCCAGATGGTGTTTGTCCACTCCGACGATGACGTCCCCCGTTACGCGTTCGTGGGCGTGCGCGCGTGCGAACTGGCGGCCATTCTCGTCCAAGACCGGGTTTTCATGGAAGGGCCGGTGGTGGATGTTCGGTACAAAGCACGGCGTGAGCAATCCTTCATCGTGGCCGTGAACTGCACGCGTGCCGGAGGCACGTGTTTTTGTGCCTCTTTGGGTACCGGACCAGAGGTGCGGGACCACTATGATATCCTCCTGACGGAATTGGAAGATGTGTTCCTAGCCGAGGCGGGGACTTCCCGTGGTGGGGAAATCCTGGCCCAGGTTCCTCACGAATTGGCCGGTGATGAGCTCTTGGCCCGCCGCGATCGCCTTTTGGCCGCGGCCACAGAGCAGATGGGACGGCGTGTCCATGTAGATGTGGGCCGTGTGCCTTCCCTGTTATGCGCGACGTTGGAACATCCCCATTGGGAGAACATCGCGAAGATCTGTCTGGCTTGTGGAAACTGCACGATGGTGTGCCCTACCTGCTTCTGCTTCACCGTTGAGGATGTCACCGACTTGAGCGGTACCTACGCGGAACGCAGACGAAAATGGGATTCCTGTTTCTCTCTGGAATACTCTTACACGGCCGGTCATTCCATTCGCCACAGCATCGAAGCCCGTTACCGACAGTGGTTAATGCACAAATTCT
>CAYPUG010000157.1:0-4016 GCA_964413905.1 uncultured Anaerolineae bacterium
GGATACCCGAAGTGTTGGTGCTGACAATGGCGTCGGGCTTGCGCACCGCTTCGATGCGGGCCATCACCTGTTGTTTGATGTCCAGGCGTTCGACGACGGCTTCGATGATCCAGTCCGCCTCCCCCACCCAGTCGAAGTTATCCTCCATGTTGCCCGGGGTGATCAGGGCCAGGCGGTCTTCACTGAACAGGGCCGCGGGCTTGCTCTTCTTCATCCGCTCCAGGCCCTGCATGACGATGCGGTTGCGCACTTGGGGATCGTCCAGGGTGAGTCCCTTCGCCTCTTCTTCGGGGGTCAGGGACCTGGGTACGATGTCCAGCAAGTACACAGGAATGCCGGCGTTGGCCAGATGGGCCGCGATGGCCGCGCCCATCGTTCCTGCCCCGATAACCGCTGCTTTACGGATAATACGTCGCGCCATGTGTGGATCCTCCTTGTTTGTATTTGTGCTGAATTTAAGATACCGGGCGCTGATCGACTGACATATCTCGTTTTATGTACCTTGGCGTAAAGAGGGAGTAGAAATTCGTGTGATTTTTGCCGCCGAAGGCGGCAAAAATCACACGAATTTCCCTTCTTCTTTTAAGCCAAGGGACATTCGCAGAGTTTTGTCAGTCAATCAGTACCGGGCGATTCAATCGCTCCCACATTCGCCCGAACGCTCGCCGTGTGTCCGGTGCAAACCATTGGTCCAAGAAATATTCTATATCCTCTGTTCCTAACGCGTGAAGACGAGCAACGAGATCGGCCTGTTGGGCAGCTTTTTGGGCCGCGTACCCCTCCGGCTGGTGGGCAATCCATGCCATCGCAGCCGCCACCAGACGCGAATATGCCTGTTCAGCACCTTCTTCCCGCGGACGCCCCAGCGGCACGAGATGGACATCCTCGTTCACCCGTTCCGCGATGCCGTGGGCTATCGCCTCCTCCGGCGAGAAGTTCACTCCCTGCCCGTCGGCCAAAGATTTCAAGGATGCAGGTAAAGCATGTCGGGCCATCAAGCGCAAGGAGTAAGACAAAGGCACCTGTTTCTCCACATCGGGGAATCCAATACGGGCTTGAAGACCCGGCAAAATCACTCGTCGGTCGCAGACCAGCGCCAAGAGAAATCCCCCTCCCAGCGTGTGCCCGTTCAACGCGGCCACCGTCGGTGCCGGCCACGTCAACACCCGTTGCAGAGTGGCGATAAAGCGAGCCATAAACGCGGCCATCTCTTCCCGGGAGAGTGGGTACACATACCGCAAGTTCAACCCCACCGAGAAAAAATTCCCCCGTCCGGTGAACACAAGGCCGGTACTCGGGGAGACCGCATCCAACGCCCGGTTTAACGCGTTCAGGAACCCCTCGTCAATCGCGTTTACCTTGCCATGTTGCAGCCGAATCACGGCCACGTCGCGCCTGTTGCCCAAAGGACCTCACCTCGATTTTGCAGGATGATCGTTGGTAGCGTGTTCAGAGCCCGTTCGCAAGTCGTCCTGCTTCAACAGAGCCCCCACCGTGGCGCCGGCCAATCCCACCAGCGTGAGCAAGGAAACCAGGGCTCCGACGTAAAACGACCACGGGCGGTACACCATCTCCACCCGGTGCTCCCCGGCAGGAACCGGGACAGCCCGCAACACCCCGTCCGCCCGATACACCGGCACCCGCCGTCCGTCCACATACGCGCGCCAGCCCGGGTAAAACATCTCGCTGAACACCAGCATCCCTGATGCGGACGCGTCCACTTGCACCACCGTCCGTGTGGCGCTGTACGTGACCAGGCGGACCTGATCTCCGGACGCGCCCTCCGTTGGCCACACGGTCGGACGCTCCTCCAGGAGGACCACCTGACGCACATCCGCGGATGCCAAGCGATCCCACACCTCGTGGGGGGACACCACCTCTACCCGGTGGACCAAAAACACCCGCGGCACCCATTCCCCACCGCCAAAGCGGTACAGGCGCTTTTCCCCCTCCTGAGCGATCAGGGCAAACCGACCGTCGCCGCTGAAATCGCGCGTGGTGAGCACATAGCGCACATTCAGCATCCCCCACCGTTTGGTCTCCGGCAGATACGCCAGCCTTGCCACGTATCCCAAGCCCAAAGGCGTGTACCCGAGAATGTCCTCCAGCCCGTACACGATCGCGGAGTTAGGGCCTCCCGGCAATAACCCTTCGCTGCTGATACGGAAGGGACGGGCCGGATCCTGGACCATCGCCTGAACCAGGGGCGTCACCGGATACAGCCCCTCCGGGGGGCGGTCACGTAAGGGTCGTTGCCAGATGGGACTGAACAATTCCAGCATGAGCACGCCGACCAGGAGAACCGATGCGGTACGCGCGTTCACCCGTTTTGCCCTCACACCCGTCATCAGCAAGGCCAGCGCGACCAGGGCCATCTCCCCATAGGCCCAGCCGCCACTGATCGCGGCCAATCCCGCGTTGGTGGGGAATAGAGGGCGGCCCAGGTGAAGGATAAGTCCCACGATAACCCACCCCAGAGCCATCCTCACCACCCAACGTCGTCCTTGCTCCGGCACCGCATCCTGTTGCCAGTCCTGGGCGAGACGGGTGGCGCCCAAACCCGCGAGGAGGGCCATGGCCAGCACCACCACGTACACGATCCGGTACTGCTCTCGAAAGAGTGCGAAGCCCGGCACCAGGGTGTAGAACAGCGCGTACAGGAAGGTGTGCCCTCCCATCGTCAACAGCAGCGCGATGCCCCCTAGCACCACCCAGGCACGCGCGTCGGGCCAGCGTCGCCATATGCCCCACGTGGCGAGGAGGAGGGCCGTTATCCCCACGAAGAAAATCGCATCGCTCACCCCACCGGGCAGAAAGAAGCCGGGCCACTGCTCGGGCGGAAGCCCGGCTGAGGTGTAATGGAAATTCAACTGTTCCGCCCGGTGGGAGTGAAGAAAGAGCTCGGCCGTGGGCACCCATTGCACCGCGGAGAGGCCAAGCGCTACGGCGAATGCAGTGCCCAGCCGTTTGATAAAGATGCACCTTGGCGGGAAGAGTAAAGATCCGAGCCAAGGTACATTTTCGTTGCCATATAAAGTCCTCTTCTCATACCAGCGGACCAGCACCAGCCCCAACACCGCGTACACTGTGTACAGGAACATCTGCGGGTGGCCGGCCAGCATGACCACGGCCAGGAGGACGCCCAACCCCAGCGCATTTCGCCGTCCTCCCTCCCGGAACGCGCGGTCGGCTAGGAGCCACACCGCGGGCAACCAGGTGGCGGTCTGCAGCACGCTGAGTTGGATGGACGCGAAGAGCACCATGTAACCGCTGAACGTGTACACCACCGCGGCCACCATGCCCCCCAAGTCACTGCCCGTAATATGTCGGCCCAGGAGATAGGTGAACACCGCGGCCAACCAGAAGTGGAGAAGGGTGATGGCTATCAGGGCGTCCGGGGTAAAGGGCTGGCCGGCCAGGGCCAACACCGCGAACACCAGCAGATTCACCGGGTACAGCGCGGCCATCTGGATATCGGCCAGGCCGGGTTGTCCGCCGTTAATGTACGGATTCCACAGAGGAAGGTGACCGTGCTGCCATTGTTCGTACACGTACTTCAGCCAGGGGTAGAACTGGAGGTTAAAGTCACTGTTCACAAAGATAGCCCGGTCCCGGGCGAAGGGCGTGATCAGTCGCCAGAAGTAGAGGAGGACCAAGGCGAGGAGAAAAAGGTACGCATAGATTTGAGAGCGTGTTCTGTGTCGCATGGGAATAAATTACCGTCATTTGTGTGTGCTGAGATTCGGCTGGTGTTTTCTCATTGTAATGCGTATGGCGTGAAGGTGAAAACAAGGGAGGCTAGAAAGGATAGGACGTCTGGGCAGAGAGGGGTAAAAGGCAATGATTTGTCAGCAACCTGTAAGGTTTGAATACGGTCCTCTTGACTATAATTTATATCTGAGTGATATGTACCTCGATGTAGATAAAGGATAGAAATTTGTGTAATTTTCGTCGCCGGATACTGATTGGCTGACACATCGCGTTTCATGTACCTTGGCGTAAAGAAGAAGTAGAAA
>CAYPUG010000158.1:0-3993 GCA_964413905.1 uncultured Anaerolineae bacterium
TGTCCCCACACCGGGACTGGGCGCGTCCACAACGTCCACCCGGTGAGGCGGGAGTCCTGCTTCTCGCAATTTCTGCACGGCCCGTTTAGCCTGTCGTTCCCGGATGTGTTTGGGAAGATTACTACTGGCCGAAAGCACCCACAGATCCTTCAATTCCCCCCGTTCTACCCAGTTGACCGCTGCAGGCGGATGCGCCGGAGGACGCGTTGTGACCGTCACCCGTCCCCCACCGCGAGGATACCACCCCCAGCGTTTGATGTCCATGGTCATATCCCAGCCGAGAACCCGCATCGCCGGTTGAAAGACGTGGGCCAGGTAGTGATACGTGGGGCTCATGGGCACGTGCGTTCCCCCGGTGACCGTCACCCAGGACGGTGTGTCCAACTCCGCAAGAGGCGGGATGAGCGTTTGCAAAATCAGAGTAACCGACCCTGCAGTGCCCACATCAAAGCGGTAACTCCCCGCACGAGGAGATCGAGTGGGGACAAAAGTTAGAGTTTGGCTGCCCACTTGATCACCTTCCACCCGGGCATCACACAAAGCGGCGGCAGCTCGGACGGCCGTCAGGTGCTGAGGGCGCAGTCCGGGCTTACTCCGACGGGCCCGGATGCGTTCCATGCGAAAGGGCGTCCCTGTGATAATGGACAAACTGAGCGCCGAGCGCAGGATTTGGCCTCCTCCCTCCCCATAACTGCCATCAATGATAATCATGTTCGCCCCTGCACGGATGGGATACTTCCGGCTCATTGACCGACACATCGCGTTTTATGCACTGTGGCATAAAGAAAGGGCGATGTTCTCTTCTTCGGCCAACACCCATATTGCGGAGTTTTGGTGATCCATCGGCTAAGCCGTTTGACCTTGTTTGTAGTGCTGCGAAGAGTTATCGGGATTATACCTTGAAGCATAAATTGGGTACAATTAGTCGGAGATCATCTTTGGCCCTGCGCACGGGGGCAGTGCGCGTCGAAAGGGGGGACGGCGTGCTGGAAGATCGCGGAGGTCGCATGTTGCCAAAACATATGCGCTCCACCTGGTGGCTGTCTCCTGGTGTGGGGCTCAAGCGTTGGATCCTGACCATCTCTGTGGGCGTGGCACTCATCGCCATTGGATTGACGTATGTCTTACGCACATTGTACATAGGCCAAGCGTACCCTCGTTGGATGTACTATCTTTTCCTGCTTTTTCTCCCCCGAACGGTTCGGATCCCTTTGTTCGCCGGTGTGGGAGTAGGATTAGTCGTATTAGGCATCGTGGAGTTAAACCGCACGCTGTTGCGCCCCTTTGTCCCCGAGGGGCACAACGCGATCGAGGTTTTGTACCGCTACCATCGTCAGGAACGAGGGCCGAAGATTGTGGCCATCGGCGGGGGACACGGACTGTCCACGTTGCTTCGAGGGCTCAAAGAGCACACGGGGAACATTACGGCCATTGTCACCGTGGCCGATGACGGGGGAAGTTCAGGACGGCTACGGCGGGAATTAGGCATCTTACCGCCGGGGGATTTCCGAAACTGTATGGCCGCGCTATCCGAAGCCGAGGATTTGATGACCCGCTTGCTCCAATACCGTTTTGCCGGCCCCCACACGGGGCTGGGCGGACACAGTTTTGGCAATCTTTTCATCGCGGCGATGGTCGGCGTCACCGGGAGCTTTGAGAAAGGACTGGAAGAATCCAGCCGCGTGCTGGCCGTACGCGGCCGCGTGCTCCCGGCCACCCTGGAAACGGTGACCCTGTGCGCGGAGGTCGCGCACTTTGAGAACGGTGAGTTAATCGGTTGGGAACGCGTTGTCGGGGAATCGAATATCCCCAAGAGTGGCGGGCGGATCATGCGGGTATACCTGGAACCTGAGGTCACTCATGCCTATCCTGAAGTCCTTCGTGCTATACTAGAAGCGGATTTGATCGTCGCAGGGCCGGGCAGCCTGTATACCAGCGTCTTACCGAATTTGTTGGTCAAGGAGATTGTAGAGGCGCTGCGTGTTACCCAATCTCCCAAGGTATACATTGCCAACCTCACCAGCCAAAGGGGAGAGACGGACGGCTATACGCTTGAAGATCACGTACGGGTATTGCACGAACACATAGGGTTGGATCTGTTTCAGATGGTCCTGTACAATACGAATTACGAGCCCCCCCTTCCACCCGGGGTGGAATGGGTACGCCCCTCGGAAAAAGAGGGAGGTCCATGGGAGCTCATCGGCGCGGACTTGGTGGATGAGCGCACCCCGTGGCGACATGATCCGCAAAAATTGGCAGAACATGTGATGGCCATCATTCAGGAAAGACGCCTGGTCTTCGTATGATCGGGCAGATGAGAAAAGCAGCGATAACCGTAAAGTAAGCATAAAACATAAGGAGGATAATGCCATGACCACACGAATCGCCATCAACGGATTTGGGCGCATTGGACGGCAGGTGTTCAAGGCCATTCAGGAGAAGTACGCGGATACTCTGGAAGTCGTTGCCATCAACGATCTTTTTAGTGCGGAAATGAACGCGCACCTGCTGAAGTACGACACGAACTACGGCCGCTATCCCGGTACGGTGGAGGTCAAGAATGGGAACCTGGTCGTCAACGGGAAGGAAATCAAGGTCTTTGCCCAGCGCGATCCGTCGCAACTCCCCTGGGGCGACCTGGGCATTGACATTGTGGTGGAGTCCACCGGTGTGTTCCGGGAGCGGGAAAAAGCGGCCATGCACCTAGAAGCAGGGGCCAAGAAAGTTATCATCTCCGCGCCCGCGAAGGGTCCGGACATCACCATTGTGCTGGGTGTGAACCACGAGAAGTACGACCCGGCCCAGCATCACATCATTTCCAACGCGTCCTGCACCACCAACTGCTTGGCACCCGCGGCTAAGGTCGTACACGAGAACTTCGGCATTGTGCGCGGGGTGATGACCACGGTCCACGCGTACACCAATGACCAGCGCATTCTAGATCTCCCCCACAAGGACCTGCGCCGGGCCCGAGCCGCGGCCATGAACATCATTCCCACCACCACGGGCGCGGCCAAGGCGTTGGCCCTGGTCATCCCCGAACTGGAAGGCAAGTTCGACGGCATGGCCATGCGCGTGCCCGTGTCCACCGTCTCCATCGTGGACTTCGTCGCGCTGATCGAGAAGGAAACCACCACTGAGGAACTGCTGGACGCGTTCCGGGCCGCGGCCGAAGGCCCCATGAAGGGCATTCTCGGCGTCAGCGAAGAGCCGCTGGTCTCCTCGGACTTCAAGGGCGACGAGCGTTCCAGCATCATTGACGCGCTGTCCACCAAGGTGTACGGCGGCAACATGGTGAAAGTCCTCTCCTGGTACGACAACGAGTGGGGCTACTCGGTACGTGTGGCCGACTTGGCGAAATACATGGCAGATAAAGGAATCTAAGACGAAAACGGGACTCAATGCGTGATACGTGATGCGTGATGTCACGTGTCACGTATCACGCATCACATGTATGCATCGCGTCTTTGAGACGGGGGTTGGGTATGCGTGGGAAGGTTCTCCGCGTTAAAGAAGAGAAGCGCCGGGATGTAGAAAAGGGTAGGTCGTCTCTTGGGACTCTCTTGCATGCCTGGAATGACGAATCCATAGAGGCAAAAACTCGCTGGTTTCAGTCGTTATCCATGGAAGAAAGGTTGCAGGTTTGGGGTGAATTTATGGACATGATTTTGAGTATAAACCCGCGCGTGGCGAGACAAAACGTTCATGTTGACTCAACTGCAAAGCATATTCGCATCATTTCAAAAACATAACGTCAAATATCTCATCATCGGCGGTGTAGCAGCTGTACTGTACGGCGTGCCGCGAGTTACATTTGACCTGGACATTCTCATCGAGGCAACTATTGATAACGCACAACACCTGTTGGATGCATTAATTGAAGTAGGTTTTGGTACGGCTACGTTCATTTCTGCGGAGGAGTTACTGAAATACGAGATTACCATTTTTAACGATAAAATTCGCATTGACGTTCAGACGAAAACGCCTGGTATA
>CAYPUG010000159.1:0-3963 GCA_964413905.1 uncultured Anaerolineae bacterium
GTTGGGGGGTATAGTTCGCGACAACACGTGCGGTTTCCGGAGAAGAGGAAGAAGCGTCATTGTATGGTGTAAATAATACAATGCTGCCGACCACCACAAGGAAAAGGAGCCAAAATCGTTTAGTCATTTTATGAACCTCAATTGCCCAATTTGTGGTTCAACCGATGTGGGATGTGCGAAGGTCCAACACAAACGTCCTATGATGTCCTACTTGTAATCGCGTTTTCCCAAATTGTCAAAAATCCAGCCGCGCGACTTGATGGACCGACAAAACTCTACATAACGTCAAAGATGTCCTCTCTTTGACGTCCCCAAATTTTGAGGTTGGAAAAGAGAGTGGTAATATACCCGGTGCTGTGGGGCGGTGGCGGAATTGGCAGACGCAGGGGACTTAAAATCCTCTGGGGTTCCCCCCGTGTGGGTTCGAGTCCCACCCGCCCCATTTGCATAAAAGGACAAGTAAGAAGTAGGGTCGGTGTCCTTTCTGCCTTTGGCCGCCTTTAGGCTTGACCGAAGGCAATCCCATAGAAAGGAGGTATGGATCGGTGCGCGAGTACGAGATGGTATTTATTGCACGCCCCAGCGTCGAAGGGGAAGCCTTGCAGGCTCTGATTGAACGCTTGCAGAATCTCATCAACGAAAATGGCGAAGTCCTCGAAACCGACGTTTGGGGCAAACGCACTTTGGCCTATCCTATTGCCAAAGAGCGCGAAGGCGTGTACTTCCTCATGCGTGCTCGAATGGCCCCGGATTACGTGGCCGAATTCGACCGCAGCGTCCGCTTTATCGATCAGATCATCCGCCACCTGATCGTCCGTATTCCTGAAAAATAAGGTTGTACAACCGTGTTGACGATTTTGGGTTGATTGAGAAGGGGAGTGGAGCGATGTCCAGAGGACTGAACAAGGTCATGGTTATCGGCAACTTAGGGCGTGATCCGGAAATGCGATACACCCCGAGTGGAAAACCCGTCACTCATTTCCCTGTGGCAACCAGCCGCACGTGGGTGACTTCAGATGGCCAACGCCGAGAAGCGACAGAATGGTTTAATGTGGTCGCCTGGGGGAACCTGGCGGAGATCTGCAACCAGTACCTGCGCAAAGGCTCTCGAGTGTATGTGGAAGGCCACCTTCAAACCCGAACCTGGGAAGACGCGGATGGACACCGTCACTACCGCACGGAGCTGGTGGCCAGTGAGATGATTATCCTGGACAACCGTTCGGGGGAACCTCCGGCCAATGAAGAGGTGTACGAAGAGGATGATCTTGCATACTAAAGCCGGGGACTCAGCAATTTGGCAATTGCAATAAGGAGGATGTACGAAAATGGCAAACAACGCTCAACGCACGACGCAAACGGCTTCGCGAGTGCGTCGGCCGCGATACCGACGAAAAGTGTGTCCGTTCTGTATGGAAGGCGTGAAGTACATCGATTATAAGAACCCCGATGCACTTCGCCCTTATTTGGACGAATTAGGCAAAATTCAGGGGCGACGCAAGACCGGTGTGTGCGCCAAACACCAACGTCGTCTGGCCGTTGCCATCAAACGGGCACGCCATTTGGCTCTCCTGCCCTTCGCGCCGGAGCACTTACGGGGAACCGAACTCGGTTAACCCTCGTCTTGATGTTCAGATATCCATTGTCATCTTCCGAGTGGCCCGGCATTGCCGGGCCATTCCCTGTCATCCACCAGCATACGGCAATCCGAGGTACGTACATGGCCAAAAAAACACCAAAAGAAAAGCGAGAAACACGTCGCCAAGCGCGAATGCGGCGTCGGGAAGAAATCCAGCAACGACGCATCGTCATTGGGTTGACCATCTTAGGCATTGTGATTGTTGCCATCCTCGTGTGGGGCGCACTTCAACAGTATGTGTTAGCCCCCCGGCAACCGGTCGCTGTGGTTGACGGCACGCCGATTCCGACCGATGCGTATCAACGACGTTTAGCGTACGAACGCTTTGCCTTGCAACAACGCCTCCGGAGTTGGCAACAATTCCAGATGCAGTTCGACCCGAAAGGCGAAAACCCCTTCTTCACCCAACAAATCCAACAATTGACCGCCCAGATCAACGACTTAGAAGGTCTAAGCCTCCAGGTCTTAGACAAGATGATAGACGAAACCCTCATTCGTGAGGAGGCTCAAAAGCGGGGCATCACCGCGTCCCCGGAGGAAGTCCAAGCCCGCATTGACCAGTACTTTGGTTTCGACCGGGAAGCGGCCAAAGCCGCATCGGAAACGCCCACAGAACCCATAACCGACACTGCCAACATCACCCCCACACCGACGCCCATGACCGAAGAGGGTTTCCAGAAACTGTACACTACCTATCTCCAAACGCTGCAAAATCAAGCCCTGGGATTTAGCGAACAAGAATTCCGCGCCCTCTTCGAAACAGACGTCCTGCGCGAGAAACTCCAGGACCAAATATGCGATAACGTTCCTACGACCGAAGAAGCGGTTCATGCCCGTCATATCCTTATCCGCATTAAGACACCTACGCCGGAACCTGTAGGAGAAGGTACACCTACCCCCACCCCGGATCCGGAGAAAGTCAAACGAGCCGAAGAGGAAGCTCTAAAACTGGCCCAAGACATCAAGGCCAAGTTAGATGCAGGTGCAGATTTCGCGGAATTGGCCAAAGAATACTCCGAAGATCCGGGCTCTAAAGACCAAGGAGGTGACTTGGGGTGGTTTACTCGGGGCAAAATGGTGCCTGAATTTGAAGAGGCAGCCTTCTCTTTGGAACCCGGGCAAATCAGCGAACCTGTAAAAACCGCTTTTGGGTACCACATTATTCAAGTCCTAGAACGGGACCCCAACCATCCACGGGATGAAGCAGACATCCAGAGAGACAAACAGCAATGCTTCGAGGAATGGCTGGCCAAACGGCGGGCCGAAGCCAAAATAGAACGCCATTGGTCCGCGGATAAAATCCCGCCCGACCTGAAAAAAGCCAAACGCGTTCCGTAACCTAAAATAAGAAGGGGGCACATCGAGTGTGCCCCCTTCTTGTTATGTTCATTCTGCCTCCTCACGGCGCCGGCGCTGTAGCCGACGAGGGCCATATTGACGTGCGAACTCAGGGCTCATTTCCTCGTTCACGTACATGGGTACCGGTCCAGGGGCGACCGGTTGACGCTTCTTCCCCCGCCCCAACGGCGGGCATCCCCACGCGTCATCAGGGACCCGGCGGCGTAACTCCCGGAAGTACGTGAGAATCCCGCACGAATAACAGAACTCCCGGCAATCATCAATAACGGCCCCGAGCAACGCATGTTTGTATTCCTGCTGCAAAAACCGCTTCTTCACCCCCACACTGATATGATCCCAGGGCAACACCTCATCCAAGGACCGTTCACGACGGGCATACCACTCCGGATCAAGGCCTACATCGGCGAAAGCCTGCATCCAGGCATCATAGCGGAACTGATCCCCCCACGCGTCGAATTTCGCGCCCAATTGCCAAGCCCGCTCGATGACATCGGCCAAACGTCTATCTCCCCGACTCAGCACCGCTTCGATAAACGTTTCCTTTGGGTTATTCCACGAAAGATACATCCCAGGGCCACGAATGCCACGCTGTAGAATCCGAATTTGAGCCCAAATGTTCTCCTCACTCTCCAAAGGCACCCACTGAAACGGCGTGTGAGGTTTCGGCACTAACGTACTCACCCCGATGCGCACGTTCGCCTTTCGCCCCAAATGCTGCCGCCCAATGCGCAGTACTTGCCGGGCCAAATCCACAATTGCCTGGACATCCTCCCACGTTTGTGTTGGATGACCGATCATAAAATACAACTTTATCGTCGTCCACCCGCGGCGGTATACTTCCTCTACAACTGCCAGCAACTCATCTGTAGGAATGGGCTTATTAATCACATCGCGCAGGCGATCGGTAGCCGCCTCAGGTGCAAAAGTGAAACCACTCCGACGTCTCCCTCTTTCAAGAGACTCCATCA
>CAYPUG010000160.1:0-3893 GCA_964413905.1 uncultured Anaerolineae bacterium
GAGCACGGTGGTGGCGTTTTCGTTCGCCGCAGGGATTACCCCGTAAACCACCGGGTGCCCTTCCGTGGGCAAGTTGGCCTCCTCTTTCGCGCCTAGCACCCTCAGACGTTCCGCAACCCATTGCGCGGCCCGCCGAATATCCTCTTTGTGGGCGGGGTCTGTGGACACCGAAGGAATGGACAGAAACTCCTTGGTTCCCTCCAAGAAATGCGTTTGATGGGATCGAGCGTATTCAAGAGCCATATCACGATGGGCTGTCATGGAAACCTCCTATAAGTATTTGAGATAGAATAACAAAAAGGGAGAAGGGGCGGCCGGAGAAACTTCATGGAAATGGGCCCTGAGCCCCTCAAGGAGCCTCCTTCTTGCTCCAATATTTGTCAAGCAATCAGGATGAAACGTATAGAGCCTGAGTAGCGCGCACGTTGGCTTATAAGAACACGCCTGCACCATGAGTGTGCCACGGATGGCATGGAATGGCAAAGTGCTGTACCATTGCTCCGTGTTTTGCCATCTTTCCACCATGAGTAAGGAGGCGAGACTGCATGTTAAACGGTTTACGACGTTGGCTTATCGGTCCACCCTTGCCGACGGAACGTATGCGACATGAACGCCTGGGAAAAGCCCAGGCGTTGGCCGTTCTTTCTTCGGACGCTCTTTCTTCGACCGCATACGCGACCGAGGAAATCCTCCTCATCCTGGTCCTGGCGGGCACCGGAGCAACACGTCTCTCCATTCCTATTGCTATCGCTATTTCGACCCTCCTGTTCATTGTGGCGAGTTCCTATTATCAAACCGTCCACGCCTATCCCGGGGGTGGGGGCGCGTACCTGGTAACCAAAGACAATCTGGGCAAGTTCCCCAGCCTCATCGCCGGCGCCGCGCTTCTCATCGATTACGTTCTCACGGTCGCAGTAAGTATATCGGCCGGAGTCGCGGCCATCACCTCCGCGTTTCCCTTCCTGTACCCGGAGCGGGTGGAAATTGCCCTCCTCATGGTCGCGTTTATCACTATTGTGAACCTGCGCGGTGTGCGGGAAACAGGCAAGGTCTTCGCACTGCCCACCTATTTCTTCATCGGCATCATGTACTTGCTCATTATCGTGGGCATTTATCGGGTAGTAACGGGTAATGTGCCCGAGCCCCAAATCCAACGGGCGACGGCAGAGAATGTCACCCAAGGCCTCACTCTGTTCCTCATCCTGCGCGCGTTTGCCTCAGGCTGTACCGCGCTGACAGGTATCGAGGCCATCGCGGACGGTGTGCCTATCTTCAAGCCGCCGGAGGCGGACAACGCGGGCAAGACGTTGCTCATCATGGTGACCATTCTCTCCAGCATCTTCCTGGGCATCACCTTCCTGGCCCACCATTTCATGGTGCTCCCGCGCGAGGGCGAGACCGTGGTCTCCCAGATTGCGCGCATCGTGTTCGACGGTTCCCCTATTTACTATTTGGTCCAGTTCGCCACCGCGCTTATCCTGCTCCTGGCCGCGAACACCAGTTACTCGGACTTTCCTCGCCTGTCCATGTGGATGGCGCGGGATGGCTTCCTGCCCCGTCAGTTCGCGAACCTGGGCGACCGCCTGGTCTACTCTAACGGTATTGTCGCCCTGGGCGTATTGGCCTCGCTCCTCATCATTCTCTTCGGGGCCAGCACCCACGCGCTGATTCCGCTGTACGCGGTAGGTGTGTTCATCTCCTTCACCCTGTCACAGACAAGCATGGTACGCCGGTGGTTCACCCTACGCACCCCGGGCTGGCAGGTGCGGGCATTCTTCAACGGGATCGGCGCCCTGGCCACAGGCATTGTCCTGGTGGTCATCGCGGCCACCAAGTTTATCCACGGCGCGTGGATTGTGCTCGCGCTCATCCCCCTTCTTGTACGCATGTTCCTCGCCATTCGCGAGCACTATGACCACGTAGCCGAACAACTGACCGTGGAAAAACGGCCTCCCGCGCCCGTCAAACAGCACACGGTCATTGTACCCATCGGAGATGTGCACCGGGGCGTGCTTAAAGCCATGTACTACGCCCAAGCCTTGGGGGGAACACTTAAGCCCGTGTTCATCGACATCTCCCCCGAACGCACCCAACGGGTCAAGCAAAAGTGGGAAAAGTACTTCCCTGATGTGGAACTCATTATCTTACCCTCTCCGTACCGTTCGGTCATCGGCCCCCTCATCGACTTTATCGACTCTCACATCCAGGAGGAAGGCCATTACGTGACTGTGGTCATCCCCGAATTTGTACCCGCGAAGTGGTGGCATAACTTCCTGCACAACCAAACCGCGTGGGCATTGCGAATCGCTTTACTTTACCGAAGAAACTGGCAGGGGCGTTTCCGTATCCTCACCTCTGTGCCCTTCTACTTAGTCAAATGAATAATGATGGGAGAAATCCAACACATTCTCGGCGCCTCCAATGCCGAGAATGTGTTCTCCTTTACGCGTAAGGTCCTGTGGGATTTTCCATTTGCCCGGCGTCCACACCTTTGCTATGCTATCCTCAACTGCAAATCTTGAAGAAAAGGGAACGAGCCATGACGTTACCCATTGCCATACCCGCCCGACAACGCTATACCCTCTCGCTCTCGCGGTTGCCCCTGGACATCCGCGCCGCGCGGGAGATGGCCCAACGCCTGAACACGGTTCGACCGCCGGACAACCCCGCGCACGCGGGGGAGATCACGGCCCAGGCTCTGCTGGACACCATCTTCGACCACGTCATCCGCCTCTACGAACAGCAACGCGCGCCCAGGGTCCGGGCCCGTGCCTTGACTTGGCTGGAGGAACACCTGGGTCCGGAGGAAACCCGACGCCTCCTCGACGCGCTGAACCGGGAGTTCGCGGGGGCAACACCCTTCGCGGCCGAAGACGCGCTGGAAGTGCTCATCCTCCTCTGGCTGGCCAATGACAACCCGGCCCGGGCACCCTACCGGGACTTGTTCGATGACACATCTCTACGCGCAAATACGCCCTACTTGCGCGCGCTGGGGGAACTGCACGCGTTCTTTGACACCCAGCCCCCCTTTGGGCCCGAGAACCAAAACCTGCTGGACATGCTGCGCGCGCCCATTGCCGCGTCTCCCTATTCCCTGGAAGGGCAACTGGACTACGTGCGCACCCACTGGGGCGATCTCTTAGGCGACCTGTTGCGGCACCTCCTCACCGTCCTGGATGTCATGAAGGAAGAGCGCAAGGGCGCGCCACCGGGCGGTCGGGGTCCCGCGGAAGTGCCCATCTACGGCCCGGGAGACCTCCCCGAGCGCTACAGCCCGGACCGGGACTGGATGCCCAACCTGGTCCTCCTGGCCAAGAACACTTACGTCTGGCTGAACCAACTCTCCAAAAAGTACGGTCGCTCCATCACCCGCCTGGACCAGATTCCCGATGAGGAGTTGGACACCCTGGCCCGCTGGGGCTTCACCGGCCTGTGGCTCATTGGCGTGTGGGAGCGGAGCCCCGCGTCCGCGAAAATCAAGCACATGACCGGCAATCCCGATGCCATCGCGTCCGCGTACGCGCTCCTCGACTACTTCCTGGCCCGAGATCTGGGCGGCGAGGAGGCCATGAACGACCTTCAGGCCCGCGCCTGGCAACGGGGCATCCGCATCGCGTCGGACATGGTGCCCAACCACATGGGCATTGACTCCATCTGGGTGATGGAACACCCGGATTGGTTCATCTCCGTGCCCGAGCCCCCCTTTCCCTCCTACACCTTCAACGGTCCCGACCTCTCCTGGAACCCGCGGATAGGCATCTACCTGGAGGACCACTACTACGACCGCACCGACGCGGCGGTGGTCTTCAAGCGGGTGGACCGGGAGACCGGGGACGTGCGCTACATCTACCACGGCAACGACGGCACCACCATGCCCTGGAACGACACCGCCC
>CAYPUG010000161.1:0-3890 GCA_964413905.1 uncultured Anaerolineae bacterium
TCCTTGGGGCGTAAAAGCAAATAGAGCAGGGTGCCCACCGGCCCAAAAGCTAAACTCAGCAACGTGGCCAACACCACGGCAATGGGATCGCGAGTCCGGCTCCGAATGTCTCGAAACGTCCAGACCGCGAAACCTAACCAAAAGGCCACAGCAAACGCTGCCAGGATGATGACGGCAATTTCAACGAACACCGCGATACGATTTATGAATTCCGGAGACATACGCGCTCTCTCCCCATCTTGAACATGGCGTGCTCGCTCGGCCTCAACGCGTGCCCCAATGGACTCGGGCTCAAACAGGCCAATGAGTATGACATACTCGACGATTATACTTCCCCTCAATACGACGCCCAAATCTATAAGTCAACATCCGCGAGAGGTCCCCTCCGCCTACCGGAGTGTTGGTTCTCTGAAAAGCCTTGGCGGTGATTGTTCACATTGTCGTAGAGTGCAATAAATATGATATAATGCGAGTGAATCTTTGACGAAGAGCGACCAACGGTTCTCCACTTCTTCACGAGCGCTCATTACCCGAATCACTGGCAAGGTTACACGATGGACGATAAAGTGAATGTCACGAGTTCCACCTATTCCCCTACCATCAAAGATCTTCCGCCGGGAGAACGACCTCGTGAGCGGCTTCGTCATTACGGGGCCCAAGCACTATCCACCGCGGAACTCCTAGCCATCATCTTGCGCACCGGCGTGGGCGGTGAAAACGTCGTGCACCTGGCAGAGCGACTCCTGGCGGTCTTCGGCGGCCTCCCCGGACTTGCCCAGGCGTCCTTTGCGGAGTTGGGCGAGGTCAGGGGGGTTGGACCCGCGAAAATCACGCAAATTAAGGCCGCGCTGGAATTGGGGCGCCGTCTGCTGGTGGCCGCCCCTCAAGAAAAACCTGTGGTCCAATCCCCTGCGGATGTGGCCCATCTGGTTGGCAGCGAAATGTCGCTTCTCCCGCAAGAGGAATTTTGGGTGCTCCACCTGGACACGCGCAACCGCGTGACCCGAATCCACCGGCTGTACCGCGGTTCCTTAAACAAGGCGACCGTCCGCGTCGGAGAAGTGTACAGGGAGGCCATTCGCGATAACGCGGCCTCCATCATCGCGGTACACAATCACCCCTCCGGGGACCCCACGCCTTCGCCCCAGGATGTATCTTTGACCCGATTGCTTTACGAGGCCGGTCAGTTATTGGAGATTCCGCTCTTAGATCACATTGTCATCGGGTTGGGGCGCTGGGTCAGTTTGAAAGAACGAGGTTTGGGATTTGGATAAACATCGCATTTTGACTTATCCGGTTCCCGTGCGCCGCTTTGCTTCCTTGCGGAAAAGGTCGCTCAACGCTTTGCGCACACGCTCCGACAACCGGGCGTCTTTCTGACGGGTTCGCAGGTACTTCTTCACATCCTTAGGCAATAACGGGGGCACAACCGGGGCTTCCTTAGTAATTTGGATCATCTCTGTAAAGAAAACAACGGGCTCGACGGTCACATCTTCTTCGGGAAGCATCTCGTGAATCCAGGTTTGAAGCCGCTCGGCTTGAGACAAGGCTTCGCCGACGGGGTCCCCCAGACCCTCCTGTCCAAACAAGCCCAAAGCGCGCGTAATGCTAAAGGGCTGCTTCCAGCGGGCCCCTATTGCCTTCACCGGTGCTTTGGTGTCGCGTAACACAAAGACAAATACCCCCGCCGGACCTAACAACACGTGATCCGCGGGCAACAGCCAGTGGTACATCTCGTATTTATCATCAAATCCCTTCAGAGAACGGTCAAGCACCTCATCCATGCGCGGCCGTTTGGCAAAATGCCGTAGGTTGTAATTGCCGATTTGGGCCGCGATAAACCCCAAAATAAGCGCCCCCAAGGCAACGGCCAACCAAATCATGTACCGAGGGTTCTCCGGGCGAATGCGCAAGGTGATCACCATGCCGATAATGAGCACGACGATTCCCACAAAACTGGCAATTTGAGCCACACGCTTGCGGAATCGAACCTTTTTCTCGTTGACATAGATGCGCATAACGGGCAATGACCTCCTTAAATTTATGAGACTCTGAAGCATCCCACAGGGATATACTCTGAGCAACAGACCTATCAACACATCTCGGTATGTAGATGGATTGTACGTAAGGCGCAAAGGATTCGCAAACGCCACCGGTTCGTTTCCCTGTGGGAGTTGAAACATATCCGAATGGACAAGCGTATTACCGAACGAGAGCCTGATTGACAGACATAAACGCCATATCGGTCAACCGGCAGCCGAGCATTTAACTTTCAAAACCGGGAGGGTTAACCATGAAAGAGCACAAAAGAGTGATGACCGTCGTCGCGATGGTCCTGGTGCTTGTCCTGGCAGTGGCCGGATCCGTCCTGGCCTTCGGAACGATGCCCGAGCGAAATCCGAGCGGAACAGAAATGGAACTAAATGCATCGGTCAACCGGGCACCGGCTCCCCACATGTGCGGACGTGCGGGGTTTGAAGCCGCGGCCAAGGCGCTGGGTATGAGCAGCGAGGATCTCCGCATCCAACTCTGGGGAGGACGCACGCTGGCCGAATTGGCCGAAGAAAAGGGAGTGGACTTAAAGGACGTGTACACGGCGGTCCGGCGAGCATGTGAGAAACCCATCCGGGACGCTATTGCCAAAGCCGTGACCAACAAACGCATTAGCCAAGAGGAAGCAGACTGGCTCCTCGAGGGCTTGGACAAAGGGTATTGGGGCCCTACCGCGAAAAACTCCTTCCTAAAGCGCTTTTGTGGCACAGATGTCCGAAAACCAGCCGTCCGGATCGGCCGCAAACCGGTACAAGGTCCTCGCTTTAGACATTCCTTCCCACCTTCTTTTCCAAACCGGTGGAACCGGTAAGGCCGGACATTCAAAATGAAGTACAATCCGGGCAGGGTGATGCTTCCGGTATTACCCTGCCCACTCTCCAGGTGAAACCATGGTCGTTACCGAGGCTCTCGCCTTGACCGCGAGGAACCATCAGGTACCATCCGAAGCCACGTCTGATGAAGATCTGGCCCGACGTGCACAGCGGGGAGATATGGACGCGTTTTCAGCATTAGTTGAGCGTTATCAGAAAGGGGTCGTGAATTTGGCCTACCGTCTGGTCGGCGATTGGGACACCGCGTTAGATCTCTCACAGGACATATTTGTAAAAGTCTACCAAAGGCTTCACACGTTTGACACACAACGGCCTTTCAAACCCTGGTTATACCGTATTGCCACCAATCACTGCTATGATTATCTACGCCGCCTGGGACGAGAACGAATGGTCATCAGTGAGGAGGAGATCCCCATCCGAACGTGGAGCACAGATCGCACATTGGACCCAGAGGATCAAGTCCTTCAGAGCGAAATTCAACACACTGTGGAGACCCTGGTGGCCACTTTGCCCCCACAGTATCGGGCGGTGCTCACATTGCGGTACTTGGAACATTTATCTTATAAGGAAATATCCGAGATTTTAGGCATACCCATGGGCACGGTCAAGACGCACATTCATCGGGCCCGGAACATATTGAAATCCGCCTTGACGGAGAAGGGAATTCTGCCATGAACGGCCACCTGAACGATGAGGTATTACATCGTTACCTGGACCAGGACCTCTCCTGGGACGAGCGGCAACGGGTAAGAGAACACGTCCTCACGTGCGCGGAATGCCGCCAACGATTAGAACACCTCCGTCAGGCGGAGCATGCGTTACGGCAGATGACCGCGTTTTCGGTGCCTGCGGATTTTGCCGACCAAGTCATGCAGCAAGTGCACCAAGCCGCCCCCCTACCGTGGACGTGGATGTCGATTCCGTGGGTAGGGCGTGCTTTCTTGGGGGTAGGCGTGTTCTTGTTGATCGGCGGTAGACCGAGGAGCAGCTCGATCGTCCGGAAGA
>CAYPUG010000162.1:0-3881 GCA_964413905.1 uncultured Anaerolineae bacterium
CCCCACACCGACCCCCATTACCTACGGCACGCCCGTCACCGTCAGCGTTCAGGAAACCGAAGGTAACGACATCGCCGCGGACACATACATCAGCCGTTGGTACAAAACCCAAAACTTCGGGCAACACCCCTTCATCTTCATTCGCACCGAGGACAGCAGCGGTCCCACCCATGAAGGACTCTTTTTCTTCCACCTGCCGCCCATTCCTGAGAACGCACAAATCACCCACGCCACGTTGCACCTCTACTCTGCGTCCCGAAACCGTAACGCTCCCATGCAACTGAAAGCCTACCGCTTGCTCCGCCCGTGGGACGAACAACAAACCAACTGGTATCAGGCCGACAGAGACGTGGAGTGGCAAGAACCGGGCGCGTTCGGCCCGGACGATCGGGACACAACCTCGGTGGGTGAAATCCTGGTGGACCGTACCCACACCTGGGTAGAACTCGACGTCACCGACGCGGTGCGGGCGTGGCAAACCCAACCGGATACCAACTTCGGCCTGATAGTGCAAGGCTTTAGCCTGGGCACCCAAGTGCAACACACCTTCCTGAGCAGCGAATACCCGCGACCGGACCTCCGACCGCGGCTAGACATCACATACCGAGAACCCATCATCCTACCGACCCCCACACCGACACCGACCGCGCCCGATTCGCCCCTGCCTACTCCCACCCCGGTGGGGACACCGACGCCCACCCCCACATACACACCCAGCCCCACCCCCACAGATACGCCAACACCGACACCGACGTTTACACCGTCACCGACACCCTTTTACTATGGTGCGCCGGAAACCTTACAAATCCAAGCCCAATCCGAGAAGAACACCACGGACACATACATCAGCCGCTGGTACAAAACCCGCAACTTCGGCAACGACGCCTTCATCATCGTCCGTACTCAAGACGCTTACGGTCCAACCCATGAACTGCTCATCGCCTTCGACATCCAAGGACGCATTCCGGCCCTTTCACGCATCCTCCAAGCCCGGCTCAAACTCTACTGTGCCTCTCGAAACCGCAACGCGCCCATCCTCCTAAAAGCATACATGCTGAAACGTCCCTGGGAAGAACTGGAAACCACGTGGTACATGGCTTCAGCATCCGAAGAGTGGATGGAACCGGGCGCGTTCGGCATCGAAGACCGGTCCACAAATCCCGTGGGCGAAGTCACCTTCAATGAAGTGTACCGCTGGGTGAGCATCGACGTCACCAACGCAGTACGCCAATGGCTTGACGACCCGCAGAGCAATCACGGTCTGATTATCCAAGGCTTTAGCGCAGCAGGCGGTGTCCAAAGCCAATACCGATTTACCAGCAGTGAATACCCAAACATCACCCTACGGCCTGTCCTGGAGATCACCTACCAGCCGCCCACGTTGACCCCACCCGTGGCCACACCCAACCCGCAACCCACGCCCACCCGTCCCGGCCACACACCGCGACCGACCCCCACCCCTATACCCCCCGCGCCAACGGCCACACCCATTCCCACACGCATACTTACCCCCGGAGCGGACAGTTGGCAAGGCGTGCGGCATCCCGGCGTATACCTCGCGTACGATTATCAAGGTCACAACCGATCCTCATTTGGGACCGTGGGCTCTCTCGCCTCGTTCCATTGGGCCCAGTTGGAGAACGAAAAAGACCATTACACATTTGGCATCATCGACAACTGGCTCTCAAAACTTCAAGCGTATGGATTAAAAGGTGCCTTCTTTGTCAGCGTGTTTGAAGGTGGCTGTGCAGGTGACCGAGATCTTCCCGATTACCTGCGCGATGACACGCGCGCCGTGCTTATCCGCAACCTGGGCTATCGATGCCCTGGCACAGGACGCACGTGGAAAGCCATACCCAACTATATCAGCCCCTACTTCCAGGAACGCTACCGCCGACTGATATACGCCCTGGGCGAAAAGTACAAAAACGACCCAAGAGTGGAGTTTGTGGCCATCGGCACAGGTATTTACGGGGAAACGAGAGCCGCAGCCGAAAGCGCGGACCTGGCCATCCTGCGGGATGCCGGGCTGACCAGTGACTTGTGGATCGATTACGTGAACAAAGTCGGTACCTGGTACGCCGAAGCGTTCTCCGACGGCAAAGGACACCTGCTGAAAGCCCTTATGCAGCAAACCGGCGCCACCACCTTCTCCCCTGCGGAGCGCCGAGAAATCAGCCGTCACGCTCTGAACCTGGGCGAAGGGCTCTCCCTCAACCTCATGTACCCGGATGGAGAAGGCGTCCTATACCTGAACCACCCCGCATGTCCCATGTGCGGATGGTACGATTACCCGCTCTTGTACTGGAATGTGATACCCACAGCGTGGGAAGCGTATGAACAACAAACGTGTACGCCCACCTTGATCTGGTGGGGCGTGTACAACGTGCTGAACAAACATCCCGTGTACCTGCGCGTGGCCGCCCCGTTGGTGCGCACCACATCGGGCGCTCCGCGCTGGCAGAACCTGGAACCCTTCCGTTGGGCCGCCCGCTTCCTGGGCGTGACCGCGAAGACCTCTCCCAGCGCGTGGGTTGCTCTACGTGAGCACCGGGATCCGTGGCTACCTCTCCAGTGTCAGGGAAGTTACACGGCAGCGCCTCACCACAACCCTCAATGGGGAAACTACGGCTTCTTCATGGACCAACGGAATGACCTCCCGGGTGGCCGGACCGTGCCTGAAACCAACGACCGCCGGGTGAGGACCCTGGGGAATAACACCCACCCGTACAACCCGGAACTCCCTCCCGGCAAAGAAGCATGGGTCGTCCGACGCACCGACCAAGCATCGGGGAACCCCTACATGTTCTTCGACGTCTCCGGCGATTTCCTCAGCGGCGACCACACCGTTCGCATCGAGGTGACATACTGGGATCACGGTCAAGATACCTGGAGCCTTTACTACCGTGGCCCCGACGGCAAAGTCCACCAGGCCGGACGCGTCCGGAAAGAAAACAGTGGCAGATGGAAGACCGCGGAGTTCACCGTGCACGCCCGGTTCGACAACAGCCTGCCTGTAGGGGCGGGCGGTGCGGACTTCTACCTGAGTTGCAATAATGACGGCGATGAGTGGGTTCACTTCGTGGAAGTGAAGAAATGAGCGAGTGACCTAACAAAAACGCAGATTTGAGAGATGTTCGTTGCTTTGGGTGACGAACATCTCTCAAATTTCTCCGCCCTTGTATATTCTCTCAGAAAACCGTCCAGTCAAAGGACATAGAACTTGTAACCTCTCCTTCCTTGTGTATAATGGCCCTAGGCAAAGAGACCCAACATATCCCCTCGTATCATCCCACACGTGGAGGAGGCGCATTTATGGGACTATTTGACGGCAAAAAGGGCTTAATCTTCGGTGTAGCCAACAAGTACAGCATCGCCTGGGGCATCGCCCAAGTTCTCGCTCGCGAAGGAGCAACCCTCGGCTTCTCTTACGCGGGACCGGTCCTGGAGAAACGTGTCCGTCCCCTGGCCGAGAGCGTAAATGCCCCGTTCATCGAACCATGCGATGTCACCAAAGATGAAGACATCGAACGGACATTTGCCAAAGCCAAAGAGGTGTTCGGCACCATTGACTTCCTGGTCCACGCGATCGCGTATGCCCAGCGTGAAGACCTGGACGGCCAGTACGTGGATACGAGCAGGGAAGGATTCCACGTAGCGATGGATGTGAGCGTGTACAGCCTGGTCGCCCTGACGCGCGCGGCCGTTCCACTCATGCCCGAAGGAGGCAGCATCGTCGCGATGACGTACTATGGGGCCGAGAAAGTCGCCCCTCACTACAACGTCATGGGAGTGGCCAAAGCCGCGTTGGAAGCCAGCGTGCGTTACCTGGCATACGACCTAGGCCCCAGGAATATCCGTGTGAACGCCATTTCGGCCGG
>CAYPUG010000163.1:0-3816 GCA_964413905.1 uncultured Anaerolineae bacterium
TGGAACCTATTATGAAGGTGGAAGTCATCGTGCCCGACGAATATGTGGGCGACATCATCAGCGATTTGAACACCCGCCGGGCCATTGTGCAAGGCATGACCCAGGAACGAGGTCGGGCTATCATTAAAGCCTTAGTGCCGTTGGCCGAAATGCAACGTTACGCCACGGACCTCCGCTCCATTACCCAAGGCCGTGGTGTGTTCCGCATGGAATTCTCCCACTATGAAATCGTACCCCATAACATTGCAGAAAAAATCATTGAGCAGGCCCGGAAGGAGAAAGAAGAAGCAAAGGGGTAGGAGAGAACAAATGAGAAGAGGACCGTCGTGTCTTTCGGTGTGCGAAAGACACGACGGTCCTCTGGCTTCCGTTTAGCGTCCAATCCAAACGAGCAACAAAATCACCACCAACGGCCATCCCATCATCTGAGCCAAACGCAACACACCATCCTCGGAACTCACCCATCCCCACTCACGCGTGCTCACACGCCGCATATCACGCCGTAAAACATTGGCAAACGTAAGAAGCGCAGGCAACGTGGTGTACGCTAGAATGGCAAATAATACCGGAGGGGGAAATATCACATCCCCAGGCCGAACGAGCCCGGACAGAAAATACAACACGCCGATGTGTACGGCCTGATCGACCAAAAACCCTACGGTTTCCCAACGAGACTTAATGTGTAATTTCCCCCAGTCGGTCAACATGTGGAGCACCCCCAACGTGAGGAGGACTCCCCCATACTGCCACGGGTGGATCAAGAGGGCCGCTGTCACCCCCATGTGGATGAACGCATGTAGGGCCAATCCCGGCCAACCTGCTTTCTTCCACGCGTATATCTTATTTGTCTGCAACGGAAAGTCCGCTATCAAATGCCCGATTAACAACGTGGCAAGGGCGTTCCCTATCATATTCCGTTCTCCTTCCTACGCGATGTAAGCGACATTGTCGGCCGAAGACTACACCTCAGGGACCCAGAGCGCCTCAACTCCCTCTGCCTCTATATTATTGTCACGAAGACGACCACACAATGAGAAAAGGGTCCCTTATTCTCCCCTAATTAAACTGTTGAGATGTCCCCCACGGATGTCGATGGACACAAATTTTTCATTCCGTTGATGGTTTACGCCGTACCCGTTGATAGGGAACACGTACCAAGATCTGGGTTCCTCGTTCCAACCGAGGAGAAGGGGAATGAACAATGAGTTGACCTTCCAACAACTCGGCCTGCTCCCGCATGTTCAGCAGACCAAAACTGTTCCGTTCCTCATAGGACTCTAAAACGGAGGCCACGTCGAAGCCCACGCCGTCATCCTCGATTTCAACCTCTAACATATCACCGGAACGTCGCAGGCGAACCCACGCGTTCTTCGCTTGAGCGTGCTTACGCATGTTGTTGAATGCTTCTTGGATGATGCCGAACAGCGTGCCCGCGGCAGCCGTATCCAAGTCTGAAGGGAAATCCTCTACCTCCAGGGAACACCGAATATCCTCGCTGCTCTGCCATTGGTCCACATAAGCCTGTAACGCGGCCACCAATCCCCGGGTTTCTAAAATAATCGGCCGCAACTCGAAGAGGAATTGGCGCACCGTACGGTTCGCACGGCGGGCAATGGATTCCATCTCATCCAGAACTTCCGGGAGGGCCTCCGGACGTTTCTCCAACAACTTGCGCGCGTAATCGATGTCCAGGATCAAGCGAGCCAGATCTTGGGCCGGTCCGTCGTGGAGCGCACGGGCCAAACGGTGCCGAACATCCTCCTGTACCGCGATGATGCGATCCCGTTCCTGGCGAAGACTTTCATACAGCCGCGCGTTCTCAATGGCGATGGCCGCTTGGGTCGCTAACGTCGTCAACCACTGTAAATCTTCCTGGGTGAAGCCGGTCGCGCTCCGCTTGTTAATCGTCTCCAGCGCGCCAATGATGCGTCCCTGATACTGCAAGGGCACACACAGGAGATTCCGAGTAGTAAAACCCGTTTGGGAATCCACCTGGCGTAGAAACCGGGGATCGTTTTGCACATCGTTCACCAACTCACTCTGGCCGGTTTGAACGACCCACCCGGCAATGCCCTCCCCGACGGCAATGCGCAACTCCTTGAGTTCTTCCCCCTTTTCACCGGTGGGGATGGCGAACACCAGTTCCTGACGCTCCTCATCCAAAAGGAACAGGGTAGCCGCTTCCGCGTCCAGAATCACCATGGTCAACTCGATGGTATCGCGTAACACTTGGTTCAGATCTAAACTGGACGCGAGGTTCTGTCCGATTTGGTAGAACAGGGACACCTGCTCCAAGCGCTCCTGACTGTATTGGAGCGCGTCCTGTAGGTAGGCCAGGGAGGTCACGCTGCGCACTACAGCCTGGACGACGGGATGACGGGCGTATTCCCCACGTTCGGGGTGGAGATAGATGAACGTTAAAGTTCCCAAAGGGCGTCCTTCGGCTATCAGGGGAAAGTGGAAAAGCCGGCGGCCGGATGGAGTGGTGCGCTCCTGAATGACGGCCAACCGCGAGTGAAGAGGCAAGCCGTGGTGTTGCATGTCAGGCGTCCATTGGTCCTCCCACTCGGCAAGATGGGGCATCACATCGGGGGGGATTTGTCCCTCGCGCACTCGGAGATATCCCGCGTTGAAGTACACCAAACTTACACCATCCGCGTGACAAACATCCATAAGCCATGGCAGGGCTTCGGACCAGAGTGCGCGGGGACCGCGCAATAACAGAAGACGGTTAAACCGTGTGGCAATCGCAATAGCCGAAAGAGCCGGAGAAGTTGACTCCATGCCCACCGCGGATTTCCTTCCTCAGGTTGTAGTGCTGAACGCTGATCGATTGACAAAACGCCGGAATGGATCTTGGCTTAGAAAGTAGAAGGAGAATTCCCCTTCTGGGGCTCACCTGTTCGGGGCATTCCCCAAAATCGCCTCGATACGCTCTAACACCTCCTCGTCCAAAACAACGTCCACGGCTTTGACATTTTCGATGATCTGCTGTGGCTTCGACGCACCAATGATCGCGCTGCTCACCTCCGGGCGGCGCAAAACCCACGCTAAGGCCAGTTGAGACATGGTGACGCCCATCTCGTGCGCTAAATCGGTCAACTTCCGCACCTTAGTCAATACCTCCTCGGTCAGGGTGTTACGTACCCATTCGTACTTCGCGGCACGACTGTCCTCTGGAATGCCCTCATTGTACTTGCCCGTGAGGATCCCCTGGGCCAGTGGACTAAATACCGTCAGACCTATGCCGTACTTGGCCGCGGTGGGCATGATTTCCTCTTCAATATGCCGGTCCAACATGTTATAGCGAGGTTGCTCCACTTGGGGGAGATACAAGTTATACTGCCGGGCAATGCCCACCGCGTTCTCCAATTGGGCAGCCGACCACACACTGGTTCCCCAGTAGAGGATCTTTCCCTGATGAACCAAGTCATCCATCGCACGCACCACTTCCTCCACCGGGGTTTCCGGATCGTAACGGTGGCAGAAATAGATATCCAGATAATCGGTCCCCAGCCGTTTGAGGGTTTTGTGGATGGATTCCATAATGTGTTTGCGGCTCAGACCCCGGTCATTGACATTATCGCTCATGGGCCAGAAGACCTTGCTGCTGATAACCAGGTCGCTGCGCTTGAAATCCTTGATGATTTTCCCGACCACTTCCTCGGCGCGGCCCCGGGCATACACATCCGCCGTGTCGATGAAGTTGATACCGTGTTCGATGGCCGTCCGAATGCAGGTGGCCGCCGTATCAAAGTCCACAGTTTCCCCATAAGTCAACCACGCGCCTAAAGAAATTGCACTGACCTTGACGCC
>CAYPUG010000164.1:0-3706 GCA_964413905.1 uncultured Anaerolineae bacterium
AATACCCGATAACGGGATATTATCCGACCGATCTGACGGATAACACACCGTGGGCCGGGGATTATCCGTCAAAAATGACGGATAAGAGAAAAGGGGCGACATTTTTGACGGATAATATCCTTGACACGGGAATTATCCTCCGGTAGAATACCCTCTAACATCAAGAGAGTCCATTGTCAAGAGAAGTATAGCAAACTCTGGGAGGCCTGTCAAGCCCTATGCACAATTCCCAACAGCATCAGAAACCCAAACTCTTGGACCAGGTCCGGCACGTTATTCGGCGCAAGGGCTACTCGTATAAGACAGAGACGTCCTATGTGGGGTGGGTGAAGATGTGTAAGTGATGCATCCATCCGCCATCTGCTGACGTCTTTGCGCCCAGAGCGAATCTTTCCTCCCACAATGTTTCTCCCCCGCTCGGTGGTCGTCGTGTCCGCAGGTGGGTGCACTCTTGTCTCCTTGGTTGAAGATACAGCCGCTTCAACGTGTAACGCCGAGAGAGGCCCATGTGAAGCGATACACTCCACACAATACCGGTTTACTCATTACGATACAGATGGTGTAATATCCGGCTAACCGGACTAATTGTCCGACAAAACCCCGGCATGTACCTTCCCTTCAAAAGGGAGGACCTTTCCTTTACGCCAAGATAATCGAGGAGGACAAGGGCATGACTGGCACCGTTATAAACGTCATTACGGTCCTCATTGGGGGCACCCTGGGGACGGTCTTGGGCGCGCGTTTGCCGGATAAAATCCGCGAGACGGTCATGGCTGCTGTGGGGCTGGTGGTTTTGGTCATCGGCTTTGAGATGGCAGCGTCCTCTCAGAACATCCTTATTCCCATGTTCAGCGTCCTTATCGGCGGTGTTTTAGGGGAATGGTGGCGCATTGAAGACGGTCTGAACGCGTTCGGTCGTTGGTTGGAGGATCGGACGCAGCATTGGTTCGGGGACGATGAACGCTCGGTCACCCGGGCGTTCGTCACTGCAAGCCTTGTATTCTGTGTGGGGCCATTGACCATCTTAGGGGCCATTCAGGATGGGTTGACGGGCGATTTCCAGCTGTTGGCCGTAAAATCCATTTTGGACGGGTTCACCTCCTTGGCCTTTGCGGCCACCTTGGGGCCGGGGGTTCTGCTCTCCGTGATTACCCTTCTTGTGTACCAAGGCGGTCTTTCCCTCATAGCTATGATGTTCGGGTCTGTGTTGGGAGCCGTCACGCGGACCACCCCTTGGGTGGTGGAGATGACCGCCGCGGGAGGCATCTTGGTGTTGGGGATTGGCTTGGGATTGTTGGAGATTAAACAGGTGCGGGTGGGGAACTTATTGCCGGCCGTCGTCATTGCCCCGTTGATTGTGGTGGTACTCACCTGGTTCGGCGTCATGTAGGGGCTATCTACAGAAAACGGCAAAAACCACATAAATTTCTACATTTTACGCCAAAACACATAAAGTGCGCTATACCTGTCAATGAACGATGAGGCAGGGGGTATGGACACCAAAGGAAAGCCTGAAGGTTTGAAGATCGGTTGGCAACTTCTGGAGACCCGTTACCTCTACCGCAGTCAATGGCATCATTTGCGACAAGATCGGGTACGTTTGCCCGGTGGTGAAGTCATTGTATACACGTATCAGGAACATGCCGGTTTCGTCATGATCGCGCCCGTTACCGTTGACGGGCGAGTGGTGCTCATCCGCACGTATCGATACACGGTGGACGACTGGGTCTGGGAGTTGCCGGCGGGAGGATTGGGAAATCGTCCCGGACAACCGTTGTTGCAGGTCGCTCAAGAGGAGCTGGCCGAGGAAGTGGGCGGTGTCGCGGAGCAGTGGTCATACCATGGATGGTTCTACATTGCCAACGGGACCGCGGACATTGTCGGACATATATTTTTGGCCACCGGTGTACGTTTGGTCCTCTCTCCCAAGCGTGAAAACACGGAGGTGATGCAAGTCCACTTGATGTCCATTTCCGATGCGTTGGCCATGGCCCGGGACGGCCGAATGCGGGACGGTGAGAGCGCACTGACATTGCTGCGTTTGGAGCCTCAGTTGCGCGCGTTGGTGCAGAAGGATCTCCTTGGTGTCCCGACGCCTTAGGTGAGGATTGCTACCGTGTCTCCCAAAGCCCATGTGTTGTTATCCATCCGAATACGCGTTCCCGCCACGACTGCAAATCTAGGGCCGGGATTCGATGTGCTGGGCATGGCGTTGGGCTTGTGGAATGAAGTGGTCGTCTCCCCGGCGCGGACCTTTCGAGTCACCGTGGAGGGGGAAGGCGCGGACGTATTGCCGCGCGACGAGACCAACTTAGTGGTTCGTTCCATGTTTCATTTCGCCCGCGCACTGCGGCGCTCTTTGCCCCCTGTGCATGTTCACCTGGTGAACCGCATCCCCATGCAAGCAGGCTTAGGATCCAGTTCCGCGGCCATTGTGGGCGGGTTGCGGGCGGCCGCGGCCGTGCTGGCGAGTTCCTCTTCGCGAACAGAACTCCTCCGCCTGGCCGTGGAGATCGAGGGGCATCCGGACAATGTGGCTCCCGCGATTTACGGGGGCTTGGTGGCCGTGGCCATGGATCAGGAGGAGCCGTTAGTGGTTTCGTTCCCTGTGCCGGCCGAGACGCGCGTGGTCGTGGCGTTGCCCGACGTGACCGTCTCCACGGAAGAAGCGCGACGATTGCTTCCTCCGCATGTTCCCCACCGGGACGCGGTGTTTAACGTGGGTCGGGCGATTCTTGTCGTCCACGCGTTATCTCGAGGGGATTACGCCCTGTTGGCGCGGGTCATGGCCGACCGTTTGCACGAACCCTATCGTCGCACACTCATCCCCGGATATGAGCGGGTGGTTGCGGCGGCTCGACAGGCCGGCGCGGCGGCCGTGGCCATTAGCGGTTCTGGGCCCGCCCTTATTGCGTTCGCCGAGAAGCACCACGAACGTGTGGCAATGGCAATGAAGGAGGCCTTTGCTCGGGCGGGCGTGTCCTCACGCACCTGGGTGTTGCCTGTGGTAAGGGATGTGGAGGATGTGACACCAATGTGATGTTGAATTGCCATGCGTTCAGGCATCGGATATCCTTATGCCTCGAAAGGAGGGTCGCATGCGTATTTTGGTCACCGGCGGTGCCGGCTTTATCGGGTCTCATGTCGTGGACGCGTACATCGCCGCGGGCCACGATGTAGCCGTTGTGGACAATTTGCACACGGGCAAGCGGAAGAACGTTCATCCCAAAGCCCGGTTTTATCAGGTGGACATTCGGGACGTGGACGCGTTGGCGCGGGTGTTCGAGGAAGAACGCCCCGAGATCATCAGCCACCAAGCCGCGCTCGCGAACGTGCGGGAATCCATGGAGAAACCTGCCGTTTATGCAGAGGTGAACATTATCGGATCCGTTCACTTGCTGGAGTTGGCCCGAAAGTTCGGGACACGAAAAATCATCTACGCTTCTACCGGCGGTGCAGTGTATGGGGAACCCCTCTTCCTGCCGGCCACCGAAGAGCATCCTATTCGTCCTCTGGACAATTATGGGGCCAGCAAGCACGCAGTGGAGCACTACCTGTACCTGTATAAACACAACTACGGGGTGGATTATACCATCTTGCGCTATCCCAACGTGTATGGTCCTCGCCAGGATCCCTTAGGCGAGGCCGGAGTCATTGCTATCTTCACCGGTCGCATGTTGCGGGGAGAAGTGTGTATTATCAATGG
>CAYPUG010000165.1:0-3453 GCA_964413905.1 uncultured Anaerolineae bacterium
TTCCCTTTCTCTTTCTAGGCCAAGGTGCATTCGCAGAGTTTTGTCAGTCAATCAGCGCCGGATACAACGGTTTGAAAAGGAGGTTGGGCATGCCCTTTTCCCGCTCTTCGCTACGTACCTGGCTCTTACTCGCGTTTCTGTCCCTTTTTATCAGTCTATCCGCCGAGGCTGAGGATTTGTCCCTTCATAAGGGCCAAGGAGGCTATATTCGCACGACCGCGCCCGCTTTGGCGAGCGCCCAAGGCCTAGCCAATAGTCCTAAACCCATGTGGCGTTACAACCCTCAGCATACCGGACGTTCTCCTTATGCCGGTCCCACGTCTCAACCTCCCCTTGCTTGGGAGTACACGTCCATGAACGGTCCTTTCTTCCACGGCTCTCCCGTTCTGGGAGCCAACGGTACGATTTATGTGGGGTCTAAGGATGGTTACCTCTACGCTTTTGAACCGGATGGAACCCTAAAATGGGCGTGTGATCTCGAGGGTGGGGGCATACGTACAACTCCGGCCGTTGCTGACGATGGGACCGTGTACGTCGGGGCCCATGATCAAGGGCTTTACGCGGTTCGTGATAACGGCCTCTCTTGTACGATAAAATGGTCTCTCCAATTGGGGACGAATTTGTACTCCAGTCCGGTCATCGGTGCAGATGGGGAAATTTACATTGGCGCGGATGATCACCATTTATATGCCATCGCAGATGAGGGTACATCTGCCACGGTGCTGTGGGCCTACGAGGTGGATAATGGCATTTACATCAGCCCGGCCATAGGTCCGGACAACACCATCTATGTGGCTACAAAGAGCGCCACGCTTTATGCAGTCCATAAGGATGGCACCCTGAAATGGGAGTTAGAGTTACCGATTACTACGACACAAAGGGTTTGGTCCAGCCCCGCGGTCATCATGAGAAATGGAAAGCCGAGAATCTATATCGGCACCGAAAACAATCGTAGAGATGAAGGCACATTCTACGCGGTAGAGGATGGAGGGACATACGGCGTCGTGAAGTGGTACTACGATGCAGGGGCAGGAATACCTTCAAGTCCCGCGCTTGCCGATAACGGTTCGGTCTATTTTACATCGTACCGTAATCACGTATTCCATGCCTTACAGGATGAAGGAGATTCATATACGGTAAAATGGACGGCAGATTTGGACGCATTTGTGCTGAAAACGTCCGCCACAATTGATGCCAATAATAACATCATTGTGCCCACCCATGAGGGAAGCATTTACGCTTTTGATTCGAACGGAAATCAACTGTGGTACCTTTCAGATACCGCGGCTGGGGATATAGAAGGCGAGGTCATGCTCGACGCGTGTGGAAATGTCTACGCGGTCGGCGGGGATGGTCATCTGGTAAAATTTAAAAACCCCGAATGTACTACAGGTGAATTAGGCGGTCTGGTGTGGTATGATGGGGACGCGGATGGCCTTCAGGATTCAGGAGAGGTCGGTATCTCCCATGTGACCGTGGAACTTTACACAGGTGACGCCTGTTCCGGTACACCGGAGGACACAACCACAACGGGTTCGGATGGGTCTTACAGGTTCACCGAACTGGCACCGGGCACCTACTCCATCAAGTTCGTTGCGCCTTCCGGCTACGTCTTCAGTCCGGCCAACCAGGGGTCCGACGATACACGGGACAGTGACGCGGACCCGAGCACCGGCTGTACCGGCGGTATCACCTTAAGCGCCGGACAGAGTGACTACACATGGGATGCAGGGATGTACCGGCCGGCTTCCCTGGGCGATCGCGTCTGGTACGATGCAGACGCAGACGGCATTCAAGACCCGGGCGAAGACGGGATCAACAACGTGACGGTTGACCTTTATCAGGGGCCGTGTGATGCGCTAACGCCTTCCAGCACCCCCTTGCACTCCACTGTTACCTCCTCACATGGGGGGCAAGATGGGTGGTATACCTTTACGGATTTGGTACCGGGCGACTATTGTGTTGTGCTGAACAAGAATAATTACAACCCCGGAGGGCCATTGGTGGGCTTGTTACCCAGCCCGGCCGATCAGGGAAGCGACGATTCTGTGGACAGCGATGGCTCGTCTTCCCTTAAAGCCGATGTTTCTCTGACCGCGGATAATGACACGGTAGACTTCGGTTTCTACTCTGCGCCACCTATCACCACGGGGCAGTGTTACGCGATAGCCGATAACGGCGATCTGCTGGGGCGGCTCGACATCTCCACCGGTCACTTAGCCGTCCTGGGGAAAGTGAATCCTCCGGATGGGGAGAATTTGGCCATTCGGCCCCAGGACAAACTCATCTTCAATGTGGCCGGAGAAAACACCGATACCCCTCTGCTCATTGTCGATGACCAGACGGCTGCCACAACCGTTGTGAATCCGAACATCGGACTTGACGATGTGGATGCACTCACGTTTGATCCCGAGACCATGACCCTGTACGCGGTCAAGGTGGATCCCAATCCCGGGGTCCTTTACATCGTCGACCCGGAGACAGGCACAACCACGCACGTTGTGGATTTGCAGCGCCCCTCGCCCGATCCGCTTCAGGATGCTTACGACCCGCACATAGATGGTATAGCGATTGACCCAGAGACCGGCATCATGTACGGCATTTATAGCGCCTGGAGCACAAAGAGCTATTTGGTGACCATCAACAGAAATACCGGTGAACTCACTCTCGTTGGCGGTCCAGATGACGATCCGGGATATACGGGCGTGGACGACATTGAGGACATCAGTTTTCACCCTGATGGGAATCTGTATGGCGTGCTGGGGGATCAGGGAGCGATTGGCGATGAGCCGTCCGGAAGTTTTGAGGGCCTGGTTCGCATTGACAAAACGACGGCCGAAGCCTCGCCTGTAGGCCTGTATGGCGAACCCCTCCAGGGGTTGGAGAACTGGGATGTCGAAGCACTCGCTTGCGCCTTGCCGGCTCCTCCATCGGTGGCCGTCCATAAGACTGTGCCGCCCCAGGAAGGGGTGGAAGGCAACGTGGTCTTGGTGGGGAGCACGGTGGAATTTCAGGTGGTCATCACCAACACAGGGGAAACGACCCTGGCGTACGTGCCCCTCCACGACGAGTTTGACAACACCTGCCTCCAGTACACGGCCAAGTCGGCCTCCCCGCCGGAGAACCAACGGGATGAGAGCACCTTGGACTGGCTGGACCTGACCATCTCCTTTGGCCGGGATCTGGCACCCGGGGAATCCTTCACCGTGACCATTCCCTTCCAGGCCGTGGCGCCGGACGACGACGCGTGGAACCGGGCCACGGTGGAGGGGGCCGAGGACTTGAACGAGAATGTGGCGCCTACCGTCCAATCCACCGCGTCGGTCATCTGCCAGGCGCCGGCCAGCATTGGGGACCGGGTGTGGAACGATGCGAACAACAACGGAGTGCAGGATCCCGGCGAGGACGGGATCAACGGCGTCACCGTACGGCTGTACAAGGACGACGGGGACC
>CAYPUG010000166.1:0-3453 GCA_964413905.1 uncultured Anaerolineae bacterium
ATGGGCAAGCCTTGGTGTACGCACAGAAACAAGGCATTCAGCAGTGGACATTAAGTTTGAGCCATGATGGGGGCATGGCCGTTGCTGTAGCCATTGGTATTGGTCCGGGACCGGACGTGGTGTGACCCAAGTCGCCTGTGTTTTAAAGAGCGAGGAAGCGAGGATCCAGAAAAGGCGGGATAATTCCGAGAGAACAATCCATGAACGGCGAGCGAATCCTTACCATGACGTTGGCCACATTATTGCTGTTCGTGATCCTTGTTCTCCTGACATTCCGAACAGGTGGAGCGGGAGCTGTTTCTGACCAAGCAACGCCCTCATTTATCTCCCCGGGGCCGGGACAGATGTCCCCGGATGACCAAGTGCGTCTCCTCGCGGCGTTTCTTTACGCTCCTGAGTTGCTTCCCCCTGAATTACGCCCTCATGGTCCCATAAAGTCGGCCACGCCGTTTGTTGCTCTGTTGAACACGTGGTTGCCTCACGCATCTCCGGAAACACAGGCGTATGTGGATGCTTTACGGCGCATCCACAGGACAAACGATGTGTGTCGAACGAATCTCAGCGGCCCAGAGGTCGTTTTGCTCACCGAACACTTTGCCATTCACTACACCCGTTCGGGTTGGGATGCGGTTCCTTTGGATGACCTGGATGGAGACACCATACCGGATTACGTGGGTAATGTAGCCGCCGTCATGGAACACGTGTGGGAGGTGGAAGTCCGGCAAATGGGATGGACGGCCCCGCCTCCGGATAACGGACAAAGGGGTGATTCTCGATATGATGTGTATCTTATGAACATCGAGCCCTATTATGGGGTTACATGTGGTGAGGAGTACGTGGGCGATAATCCCAACAGTCCTTCTCGGGTGGAACGTTTTGCAGCCACCAGTTATCTTGCTCTAGATAATGATTATGCGGGATTTGGAAAGGCACCCCTCGCGCTTATACAGGTCACAGCGGCCCACGAATTCAACCACGCGATTCAATACGGGTATGATGCCGGTGAATTATCCTCTTCGGCAGCCTGGTTATACGAGGGAACGGCTACCTGGATGGAGGACCAGGTGTACGATGATGTAAACGACAACTACCAGTACGTTCAGGCCCTGCTCAATGAACCGGATGTCTGCCTTACCCGAGGGTTCATGTCTGATTGGGATGCTCATCCGTATGGTACATGGGTGTTCTTCCAATATCTCTCCGAACACGTGGGGGGGCCAGATACAATACGTCGCATTTGGGAGTTGACCATTCCTTACGACAACCTCGATGCGGTGTCCCACGCCCTGGCAGAACAGGGGCGTACCCTGGCAGATGTGTACATGGACTTTGCCACAGCCCTGGGCATCTTGATGCCGTGCCGTGCCTTTCCTGAGGGTGATAGCCCCTATTGTTTTGAAGAAGCTCCGTTTGAGGAAAACTCACACCATGAAGCGCGGCTTGAGGGATACATCACATGGCAAGGCACCGGTCACTCCTACGCTCCTGTCACCGGAGTTCAGCCGTTGGGTGTAGACTTCTGGAAGTGGTCTTGGCAATCCTCTACCCCTGCTTTGATAGACGTCTTCTCAGCCAGTCCTATGCGTGTGCGTTTCCTGCAGCGCACTGCCCACGGAGTGCAGGTGTGGGATTTTGTCTCGGATGAAGACACACAAAAGTTGCTTATTGCGAATCCGGGCGATGGTACCGGCATGATCGCAGTGATCAACACGAAGCAACCTGCGGTTTCGGATTGTTTCTACGACACGTACCGGATGGGTATCTCTCCTTCGGACGTAACCCCTACGCCGACCGCCACCCCCACGTTCCCGCCTACTCCTACGTTCACACCCACTGCGACACCTGTTAACACACCTCCTACTACGCCTTCCCCCACACTTACGGCTACGCCTACACCAACGGTGGTGATGCCGGCATCATCACCGGACACCCCTACGCCTACGTCGAGCCCAACATCTCCATCGACACCTACGCCGACGCCTGTGCGTCCGCGATATGTGTGTCACGAAGTGATTCAAAACGGGGATTTTGAAGCGTTGACCAGTGACCCCTGGGTTGAGCGTACGGATATCATTTACAGTCAAGCCGAGGGAGCGATCGTCCGCAGTGGGACACATTCGGCTTGGTTTGGTGGGTACGCAAACGCGGACGACATACTTTACCAGGTTATTTCCCTCCCCAGGGACGCGGATAGAATCATCCTGACATACTGGGTGTATGTGTACAGCGATCAGAAAGATGTGGCCGGACGCTTGCGGGTACGGATGTTGAGCGAAGACGGTGACCTCCCCCTGGAGGATGTAGGCTCCTGGCTTTCTAATTTCCCCCATTTTCGGTGGTTACCTGCACGTTACGATATCACCGGGCTACGGGGCCAGACCGCGCGTCTCTTTTTCCACGGAACAACGACGGCCACAGGCATGCGAACGGGTTTCTTTGTCGACGATGTTTCTGTTCAGGTGTGCCGGAAGGAGCCTTGGATCCACAATGGCGGGTTTGAGGACGGTTTGACTTCCTGGGATATAGAGGGGACGTTACCGACGACCGTGGTCACGGATGTAGTCCACAGTGGGACCCACTCGGTGTTGTTGGGCACGCCGGTTCCTCAGGTCGAGCAAGGCCGTGGAAAAGCGGTTATCCGACAGCATATCACCATCCCTAAGAGCATGGCGCAACCCACCTTATCTTTCTGGTATCGCATCTTTACCAATGACATTATGGACTACAGTCACTTTACCGTGGTTCTGACCGATGAAACGGGAGTGGACCATCGTGTGTTTCGTGATGGCTACGTCTCCGAAGGTAATTACACGCCGTCCCCAGGTTTTGATTTAAAATGGCGCCGGGGGATTGTAGACCTATCCGCATTTCAGGGGCAAAGCGTGGATATTCGCTTTATCAATGAGAACATTCACGCGATTTCTCTCGGCATTTGGACCTATGTGGATGAGGTTTCCCTCTATGATGGGGTCCCGAGAGGGAGTAAGCGAATCTATGTACCGTGGCTACCTCGCGGCGGTTTTGCGCCCTCTTACCTAATGGCCCGACCAAATAGGGGAGCCTCGTATGCTCCCCGTTTGAGAGAGAAGTGAACAAAGGAAAGAGTGTGTTTCTGGCGGACAACGAAGCCCGCCAGAAACACATTAAACCTCATCGGGTTTTATCCCTCGCGCTCCTGCGCGTCCAGGACCGCGATGGCTGCCATGTGCGCGATTTCTCGCACTGTGGCGCCTGTGGAAAGCACCTGGATCGGAGCCCCCATGCCCAGGAGAATGGGGCCAATGGCTTCTGCATCCCCTAGTCGTTGGAGTAACTTGTACGCCACGTTGGCCGAATCCAGGTCGGGGAAGACCAGCACGTTGGCGTCCTTCACCTTGCTGAAGGGGTAGTGCTCCTCGATGAGTTCGGGAACGACGGCCACGTCTGCTTACATCTCGCCGTCTACCACCAAGT
>CAYPUG010000167.1:0-3418 GCA_964413905.1 uncultured Anaerolineae bacterium
TCTAACACGCGAAGGCGCTGTATCGGCGGTTGAGCCATCGTAATGCCGTCGTCTACCCTGCCGTCACCTTCCCGTTTGCCCCTGAGTGTAAGATCTCTGAAAAGCCCTAGGTCTGCTCGATGCCCCTTTTCTGTACAATTTGTCGAATTATACTATACTTTCTGCGCTTGCTTGGAACAAAGGAAGAAATAAACCAGGAGCAGGTGGGATATGTTGGAAGTGCAAGCCGCCGTAGCCAAAGTCAAAAAATACGCGGTCAGTGAGAGCGGTGATACTGTAGAGATGGTAGAACGGCCGGAAGGCGGTCTTTCTTTTGTCCTCGCAGACGGCCAACGCAGCGGCCGGGCCGCGAAGATGGTCTCCAACATTGTGGTGCGCAAGGTGGTGAGTCTGTTGGCCGAGGGTGTGCGAGACGGCGCGGCCGCCCGTGCGGCTAACGACTATTTGCGCATCCAGCGCGGTGGACGGGTGTCCGCGGATATGGTTATTCTCTCTGTAGACCTGCGAACCCGAACATTGGTTGTCTCCCGAAATACCCGCTGTCCGGTAGCCCTTTTCATCGGCGATGCGTTCATCTTGTTGGATGAACCGACGGAGACTTTGGGCATTAAGAGGGGCACCCGTCCGATGATTCACGAGTACCCGCTACAACCCCACATGAGCGTTTTGGCCTTTTCCGACGGTCTGTTGGACGCGGGCCGGAGGGTGGGGCAACAAGTTCCTTATGTGGATTTGCTGCGGGAGTTTCATCACACGGACGGCCGCAACGCGCAACGCTTGGCCGATACAGTGTTGGCCGCGGCCTTGGAATTGGACGAGGGCCGCCCTGTGGATGATACAACGGTTCTCGCGTTGACTGTTTACGAGATCGATCACACAGACGAGGTGCGCCATTTACACGTTCGTTTTCCCGTCCCTGTTGTCCTCCCGCCCACCGGCGTGTGATGGATGGACGATGATGCGAAACCCGTACCTGGAGAGTACCGAATGACCTCACCTTCTCCCCGCCGGTCCCTATCCCCCGGTGATTCAGCGTACCGGGGGGTCGCGTTGGCGATTTTATGGCTTGCCTTTGCGTTACGCTTGTGGCACCTGGATACCCAATCCCTTTGGCATGACGAGGGCCTCTCGTGGTGGTTCGCTCGGGCCCCTTTGCTGGAGACGTTGCGCGGGGTCGCGGGCACCGAGCATCCCCCTCTCTACTTTTTAGCTCTGGGTTTGTGGATGCGCGTGGCCGGTGATACCGCGTTCGCCCTTCGATTCCTCTCGGTTGTTGGAGGCGTACTCTCGGTGGCCGTGCTTTTGCGACTTTCACGCCGGTGGGGTTGGTACGTGACAGGACTCATGGCCGCGCTTTTCCTCGCTTGGAATCCCACGCACGTATGGTACTCTCAAGAGGTGCGATCTTATGCGTGGACCACGGTGTTGGGCATTGGACTGACCGATTGGGCCTATGTGTGGTACACCCGACGTCGAATCCGGGATGGTCTCGTGTATGGGGCCATCGGGGCCTTGTCCCTGTACGTTCACACGTTCCTCGCGTTCCTGCTGGCCGCGCACGGTGTATTAATGACCATAGCGGTGGGTCGACGACGACCGCGCCTTTCCTCTCTGGCCCGATCTTTATGGCCGTATGGCCTTATCACGCTTACTTTTCTCCCTTGGATATGGCCCACGCTGCACCAATTGCGCACAAACCGCACATATTTCTACTGGGGCTATCTGGATGTTCCTCAAGTCATCCAACAAACCGCGCAGGCCATGGCATTCTTTGAGATTCCCCCCGGCCTCCGGCCTGTATATGTATCCAGGATTTCCTTTATTCTCTGGGGACTGGCCGTGGTGGGGGCCCTGTACCTTTGGCCCCGCCGCCAAGGAAAGTGGGTTGTCATCAGCGTGTGGGGCCCTTTAATCTTTACCCTTGGTCTGGCTTATTTTGTGCCCAAGTACGCCCCCCGATACGTGCTGTACACCCTGCCTATGTGGTATCTTCTCGTCGTGATGCCCGTTATTGCTCTGGCCCGGTGGACAGAGCACTTGAAAAGTCGGGTGGTGCCCTGTATGGTGGGCACGTTCCTCGCCCTTCTCATCGCGAGTTATGGCCTGGCCTCTTGGCATGTGCGCGAACTCACCGAAGATCCGCGGGTAGCCCGCCCGGATTTCCGGGGTGCAGTAGGGTTTGTACAACAGAAAGCCCAGCCAGGCGACGCGGTGGTCCTCGTAGGCGGCCACATGGAACCTATTACCCGATATTACTTACGCCGTCAAGATGTGACCTTATATCCGCTGCCAAAGGGCGTCCTTCTTGATTTGGGCCATCCGCTCCGCTGGCAGGACGTGGCTCCGGTGTTTAATCGTCTGACCCACCGGCACTTACGGGTGTGGACGATATTTTGGCAAGAGGATTTAGCCGACCCCCAACGTTTGGTGTACAGTCTGGCTCAGACGTACTGGTGTCCAGTGATGCCGGTGGGGCTCTCCGACGCGGTGGATGTGGGCCTTTATCTCGTGGTGGATCCTCTGAACTTGCCGTCAAAGCCCACCCCCCAACACCCGCTGGGCATTGCTTTTCGTAATGGCTTGGTGTTGACGGGCTTTGACGCGGCCCGTGTGTTCACGCCGCACACGTCCGTGGATGTGTGCTTTCAGTCGCGACGTCGGCGGGATCACGTGGAAGTGGCCGCGGGAGAGACGCTGTATGTGGTGCTCCATTTCCTCGTACAGCGTCCGCAGTCACAGAATGTGACCGGTTTCGTACACCTGGTCTCGTCGGATGGGAGCAAGGCGTACGCGTTGGCCGACCGCCTGTTGGGCAATTACGCGTACCCCCCCCAACGCTGGCAGGTGGGAGAAATCATCCGGCAAGAATTCCCGGTGCGCATCCCGCCGGAAACGCGACCCGGCGCGTACGCGTTGGAGATTGGGCTATATTATCCGGGCTCTTTGCAGCGCGTGGATCCGCTTCCTGCCCAAGTGGATGGCGCGCGAGTAGACGGCTCCCGCATTCTCTACATGCCCGTTCGGGTGCTGCCGCCCTGAGATGCGCTGTCCGTCTTAAGTTGCAGGCGGATGAACGGAGATATAGTGGCCACTTCTCCATCCGTTTCTGACGAGATTTAGTCACAACCGGGAAATTTATGTTACAATGTCCTCACTGACCGACACATCACGTTGTAGGGCCTCGGCATCAAAGCATCTTTTAACCTCCATGCATACGCGAACCCGGTCGGTCAATGAGGCTGACACCCTAAACGTTTCTGCCGCGAGGAGGCAACGATGGCGAAGGCGGAGAGAAATACAGCGCACTCCACCACATCCTCGTCCAGGACCTTGTCCGTGACAATACGCACCCTCACCCCTCTCTACACCGGCGGCGTGGACGGCACGATGGATCGCATCCACGAGACGGGGATTCTGG
>CAYPUG010000168.1:0-2763 GCA_964413905.1 uncultured Anaerolineae bacterium
TGCTTTTCAGAGATCGTACACTTAAGGACAAACGGGTAGGCAATGAGATTGCCGTCGCCTACCCGACGGCCTTAGGATGACTCCACCGCGGATACAGCGCCTTCCCGTGTTAGAGATTGAAAAGCCCTAAACCGCGATATGGGATTTTAGGGCTTTGCCATGTTCTAAGGCGGAGAGAGAAGACCGCCTCTTCAATAGAGGTAAAACCTTCGCTGCCGAAGCCATCGGTGGCGACGCCAAAAAAGCCGATGATATACATACCGAAGGTCGCCCGGAGAACGAACGACAAGTTCCCAGCTTTTACGCCATGGGAGCACAATGCCGGTCACTTGAACCCAGCGCCCTACTCCCAGGGCCCGGACATTCACTTTGGATTGCACAGGTGCGTATACAGGGACCCGAAAACGTCCGCTACGAATGTAGAATGTCCGTTTATAATACCGTTCTACCTGACCTGTGAGGGAAACCATCGCGCCGTGGTAATAGCCCAATTCCGCAGGCCTGATATGAGGGGGACGCAATCTCAATCTAGTTCGTGAGGAGAGCACCCGAACATTCTCGGGACGGTAAACAATCACTTCACGTTGTCCTTTGTATGTTCGTAAAACGCCTACGAACCAGACACGATCGTTCACGCGAACAAATGGACTTTTACCGGAGGTGTACCAAGGCATGTATACACGAATCCCACCTTTATCACCGGCCACGTACATGGAGTGTCGCCCGAACCAACCGGGCGGAAGAACTACTTGCCCTTGTACTTGAACAGGCGTGCACAACGGCAAACGATGCAATGTTCTAAATGATGGGAACACGCTTCCGGCAGCAGGTCGATTGGCACGGCCCGGTGATGGGGGATACCCATCACGCCATGCTCCACCCCCATCCCGTTCGCGTGCCCAGGAAACGCAGTCGGTTCGATAGGTGGCCGGATAACGCACCGCGTCTATGACCTTCCCGGTCGGGCTTATCAGCCGCACCATGTCGCCACCGTTATTGAGAACAAGCCCGGTCTGACGTCTGTACAAGAGCAGAAACCCTTTGGCCTCGATGTGGGTGCCGGTCGGTAAGATATAAGGGCGAGAGCCGCGAGGCCCATCATCTAAGCGCCACCCGCTTAGATCCACGGAAAAGGCGTTGGGATTGTACAGCTCGATCCACTCATCATCCCCATTCGCTCGCCCGTCTCCGTCCCAGTCCACGGTGCCCGCGGGCGCGGGGAGAAATTCGTTGACCGCGACAAAGGGCACCGGCGTGGGTGCCGTGGAGGCTGAACGAGGTCGGTGGGGCGCGGGCCGCGGTGTCGGCGTAGGGGTGGGGGGTGGAGGACGATTAGGTCGGCCGGGCGAAGGCGGATAGGTGTTCGTCCAGGCGCCAAAGCCATCGTGTGTTCGAGACCATGATGTCGCATCCGTTCGCTCGGTTTTGGGATATCGCACTTCGTCCACCAACGTGCCATCCCCCGCGAACAGCCGCACATCATCTCCACCGTTATTTAAGGCAATACCGCTTTCCCGTTTGTACACCACCAAGAAACCATGCGAAGGAACGCGCGCTTGATGAAACGTATAAGCCCGCGAACCCCGTTCACCATCGTCCAAGCGCCACCCAGACAGATCCACGGGAAAGGCGTTGGGATTGTACAACTCCACCCACTCATCATCACCGTTCGCCCGGCCATCCCCGTCCCAATCCACGGTGCCTGCAGGTGCAGGGAGAAATTCGTTGATGGCGACAAAGGGCACCGGCGTGGGCGTCCCTGTAGGCGTAGGAGTGTCGGTGATCGTAGGCGTCGGGGTAGGTGTGGGGGGAACCGTGGAGGTTGAGGTAAGCGTCACCGGAGGTGTTGGGGTGGACGAAGGGGTAAATGTGGGTGTGAAGGTAGGTGTAAGGGTATCGGTGGCCGTGGGCGTAGGAGAAGGCGTGGGGGAGACCGTGAAGGTCGAAGTGGGGGTAGGGGTAGGGCTCACCGAAGGCGTGAAGGTAGCCGTGTAAGTAGGTGTGGGAGTGAATGTGGCCGAGGGCGAGGGTAAAGGGGTCCATGTGGGGGTCGGGGTGGGTCGGGGATATTCGCCGGCTCGTCCAGGCGCGGGTTGAGGTTGGAGGACCCAATCTCGCGCGGTGTTGGAATCGCTTCCCGGGGGCAGCCGTTCTATAGAATACCCGGCCGGGCCTCGCCTTACCGGTGGGGCAAAGGCCGTTGTGCTCGCTCCCCAGGACACGGCATCCACCGGCATGTGCAAGGGATTCAGCACCATTAACACATCTCCCCGATTGCTCAAGCCATTACCAATCCGCCCGTCTTGGACACCGAACAGGAATCCGTGAAATCGGGGGAAATCCTCTCGAAAAGCCGCAGGGCGGGCCGCGATGGTGATATATCCCCCGGGCGGTAGGACCACATCCGGCAGCGGGTCCGTGGCCCCACTTCCATCCACGATACACCACCCCTTCAACGGGATTTCGCGGGAAAGGGGGTTATACAGGTCCAACCATTCATGCGCACTCTCCTCGCCTCCATGCTGGAGGGGATCGTACATCACCTCTTGAATGAGAACGCTCCCCGGACCACCCGGCCCCACCGGTGCATTGGGAGAGGTGAGGAAGAAACGATTGCGAAAGTGCACGCCCTGGGCAGGTTGAGTGTACACGACGGTATCTTTCTGCACTCGCGCGGCAGGATCATCCGACCAAGCGGCACGCACGCTTAACCCGACCACTTCGGCCACGCGCAAGATATATGTGGGAAACCGGGCAAATGTG
>CAYPUG010000168.1:2773-3181 GCA_964413905.1 uncultured Anaerolineae bacterium
AATGTGCGCATTCCAAACCAGCCGTTGGCCGTGGTGGTGTACTTCGCCAGGAGGACATCCTGTCCTGATGTACGCCGGCCGTACAGGAACACATCCACCCCGGCCAGAGGAGTGTGCGTTTCCCCCACGTATCCACGGTGCACCACGCCCCAGAATTGCAACGGCGCGGTGGTGGGCGTAGGCGTGGGCGTGGCCGGCCGGTTGGGCTGGCCGGGTGAGGGAGGATAGGTGTTCACCCACACGCCGTCACCGTCCCGGGCACGCGCCCAGGAGGTGGTGTCGGTGCGCTCCGTGCGAGGATATGATACCCGGTCAACAACTCGGCCGGAAGGAGCAAGGAGACGGACCTCATCGCCACCGTTGTTCAGTGCGATGCCCGTCACACGGCGGTAGAGCACGGTGAATTGA
>CAYPUG010000169.1:0-3167 GCA_964413905.1 uncultured Anaerolineae bacterium
CCACCGAGCAAGACCAGCCTGCGCCATCCCGCGCCCCCAAAGATAACGGTAACTTGGGGGGGACAGTAGCGTCTAATGCGGATAACGACGGTGGTCGCTGCCCGTTTGTTGTGTACAACGCGGGTGATCTCCGCGGGTGCAAAGCCCTGTAACCAGGGAGGTACATAAGTGGAAAGAGCTTTCCACATGAGAAAGATGCTGATGAGGTCTAGGGCAACGGCCAAACTGAAATACACATCTCGCAGCGGGTCCACAGGGCCCACGGTCGCGAAGAAAGCCGTTGCGGCCGCGGCGGTGACAAAGGAGATGCCGGTAAGCGCCCATACTTTGCGAGGAATGGATGTGGTTTGTTCAGGCATGGACAAATCCCTCTGTATCTTCCCTATGCTTGTGTGGGAAGAGAATAGTAGGCGTGTGCTGTGGGTGTGGCCACGCAAACCAAGGAAAGCCCCGGCAAGTGTGGCCACACCCGACGTACAACCTGTTCCGCAGGACGCAGGAAGGGCACCAGCCTGTCGAACAGGCGAATTTGCCAGGGGGGAATGGCCGGGTAGTGCTTGATCTTCCCGTCAAACCACCACCCCCACGCTCCGATTAGGTTGACGCGACGAATGAAAAGGGGGGTGAACCCCGCTTTATTCAACACACGCTGCAAGTGACGACGGGTGTATCTCCGTCGGTGCCCCAGCGCTCGATCGAGCGTATTATACAACCGAGGATGTGCGGGCACATATAATAACACATGTCCTGTTGGGGTAAGAATGTCACGCGTGTGCATGAGGGCCAAATGTTCTTCTTCAATATGTTCAAGGACGTTAATGAATACCACCGTGTCGATTGCCAAGGGTTTCAAGCGTTCGACGATGTGTTTCTGTGTGATGTCCCCCTGGATAACACGAACGTGCGGCAAGTGTCCCCAGCGGCTCTGTACAGAACGGATGGCATCTTCTAAGACGTCCAAGGCGACCAGGAGTTGCGCGTTGAGGAAATAAGGCGTGAGGTTGCCGATGCCGCAGCCGACTTCGAGTACACGTTGCCCGACATAAGGCAAGAAATGGCTGGCAATCCAGCGGTTGTAGCGTGGCGCATGGGCTAAATTCTGGAGAGTGTGCCAAAGCGTTTGGCGGGCTCTCTCATCCATTCCTCGTTAAAGAAGATGGCAATATACGCTAGTCCACAAACCGGTATTTTATGAGCGTCCACAGCGCGCGCAGTCCATCCTTCCAGGGGTGGATTTTCTTGCCCTCTTCGAAATCTCGCCCGCTGTAGGAGATGGGCACCTCAAACACCCGGTATCCGCGCTTGAGCACTTTGGCCGTTATCTCGGGTTCAAACTCAAATCCCCGAGCGTGGAGGGGGATGTTCTTGATCACCTCCGCGCGGAACATCTTGTAGCACGTTTCCATGTCCGTGAGAATCGTGTCGTACAGGATATTGGTCACCAGGTTGAGGAATTTGTTGCCCAGGTAATGTAAGAAGAGGAAGGCCCGGTGGGGACCCAGGAACCGGGACCCGTACACCACGTCGGCTTTCCCTTCCACCAGTGGGCGCAGGAGGACGCTGAATTCCCTGGGATCGTATTCCAGGTCCGCGTCCTGAATGACGATGTAGTCCCCGCTTGCGTGCTGGAGCGCGGTGCGGATGGCCGCGCCCTTGCCTTGGTTTCGCTCGTGGAAGATGATTTTAATGTCCGGTTGGGCTTCGGCAACGCGTTGCAGAATCTCACGCGTGCCATCGGTGGACCCGTCATCCACAACGATGATTTCCTTGTCCATGTGTAGGTCCGGGTCCAGCGGTGCTTCGCGGACGCGACGAATAATTTCTTCGATGGTCTCCCGCTCGTTGTACGCGGGAATAATCACCGTCAGCGTTGGCATCGGTATCCCGTCCTTCTAACGCTTGTCTGATTGATTGACATATCGCGTCTTGCTTATGTACCTGGGCTTCAAGAGGGAGTAGAAATTTGTGGGATTTTTGCCGCCGAAGGCGGCAAAAATCCCACAAATTTCCCTTTCCCTTTTTAAGCCGACGCACATACACGGAATTCTGTCGGGCAATCAGCATACTCGTTGTGATATTGAACGGCATCAGTATATCCAAAAGGACGAGAAGGGAAAAACAAAGATGGCGGTAGGCGCTAAAAGCGAACGACGTACACTTAGGCCGACCGAACGCTAAAGCACCTGCCTCGACAAGGAGCGCTGCCGACGGAATGCCTACGCTGGCTTGGAGAACCCCGCACCCGTCCCCGAGGGACAGACTTCTATTGAGTAGGCGAATTCGTTGGGCTGTTCAACTTACAACATGGAAAACGCTGTGACAACAAGAGGAGCACGATGGGGATCACGTTTGGGCGCGGTGGTCCGCTTTTCCTCTCGCGTTTCTTCCCGCAGGTTCATCACGACCGCGATCTCATCACAGTGGTGGAATTTAGGGCAGTACACGCACTCACTCCAGATCTTCGGCGACAACTCCCATCGGTCCACCACATGGAAGCCTTGACGTTCGAAGAAGCCTTGCTGCAAAGTGAGCGCGGCCACCTGCGCAATCCCCTCCTTCCGGGCAACCTCCACCAGCGTGTGGACCAGCCGCGCGCCAATACCCTGCCCCGCGTACTCCCGGGCTACGGCCAAGGATCGAATTTCCGCCAGGTCGGGGGAGAGCCGGGCCAGGGCTGCACAGCCCACCACCCGGCCATCGGCCTCCGCGACCACCCACGTTTTCAGCGTGCGCAGTACCTCCTCCGGGCGGCGAGGGAGCATCAGATTCTCCGCAGCGTACCCGTTGACGATCTCCACAATCGTTGGTATGTCCTCTTCCCGGGCCGGCCGGATAATGACGTCCGCTTTCTTTTTGCTCATAAGCTCCCCCTTATTCTTGCAATACTCGGGCGAAACGTTCCACGGCTTCGTTCACTTCCTCTTTGGTGATGATGAGCGGCGGCACCATGCGGATGACGTGAGGCCCCGCGTTGACCAGCACCAGCCCGTGTTCCAAGGATTTCTGCACCAAGGGCCGCACGTCCACGTTCATTTCGATGCCCACCATGAGTCCCCGGCCTCGGATGTCCACGATGCGCGAGTCCTCGATCTCGCGCAGTCGGGCCATCAAGTGATCCCCCACCTCGCGCACGTGCGCGAGGAACGCGTCGTCGCTTAGACGGGAGA
>CAYPUG010000170.1:0-3157 GCA_964413905.1 uncultured Anaerolineae bacterium
GTCGGCAAATCCGGTAGCGGTAAGTCCACCCTCATCAACATGATTACGGGCATTGACCGGCCCACCCGGGGAGAGGTGTGGGTGGGAGGCACGCCCGTCCACACGTTGGGGGAGAGTGCGCTCGCGCGCTGGCGAGGCCGCTACGTGGGCATCGTTTTTCAGTTCTTCCAACTCCTTCCCGCGCTTACCGCGGTGGAAAACATCATGCTGCCCATGGACTTCGACGGCCGTATCCCGCGGCGCAACCGTTACGCGCGGGCCATGCACCTGTTGGAGCGGGTAGGCCTGGGCGACCACGCGCACAAACTGCCATCGCAACTTTCCGGTGGGCAACAACAGCGCGTGGCGATTGCCCGGGCACTGGCCAATGACCCTCCCTTGATCGTTGCCGATGAGCCGACGGGGAATCTGGATTCGCACACCGCGGCCGAAGTGTTCGCCCTTTTCGAGGAGTTGGTGAACGAGGGCAAGACCGTTTTCGTTGTGACACACGATTTGGATCTCGCTCAACGTGCCCAGCGGATCATTACCCTCGCGGACGGGAAAATCGTGGGCGAAAGCACATCAATACGTCAGGAGTGAGCAATGCGCACAAAACGTGTGTACCTGTTCATGGGCTTATCCCTTGTACTGCTTTTAATGTCGGGATGTGGAGGTGCCAGAACCGCGCACCAGTCATCCTCCTCGGAAGCCACGGCCGTGCCGCCTGTGGTTTCGGATTCCTCGTTTGTCGTGGATGGCACCCTTGTTCCCCAACATAAGGTGTTGCTTACGGCCCCAACAGGAGGACGCATACAGGATGTCCTGGTCGTTCCCGGCCAACACGTGAGCGCCGGCGAAATCCTGGTTCAACTGGATGATGCCCAGGCACGAGCCCTGTTGGCCGAAGCTCACGCCCGCCTGGAACGGGCTCAAGCCTACCTGGCGAAATTGCAGGCGGGTCCGCGAGACGAGGAGATCTCTGCGGCCCAGACCGCGGTGGAGATAGCTCGGGCCCGTCTGGCAAAGGTCCGGCGCGGACCTTCAGCCGCGGATGTTGCCGCCGCCAAGGCTGAGGTCGCAGCCGCTCAGGCCGCGCTGCAGAAACTCAAGCAGGGGCCGAATCCATACGAGCTTGCTGCCGCGCAGGCAGAGTTGGATAACGCCCGTGTGGCGTTGCAATTGGCTCAATCCGCTTATGACCGGGTGAAATACGCTCCGGACATAGGCGCACGGCCGGAATCTTTACGACTGGAGCAGGCAACCAACGCGTACAAGGTCGCTGAAGCACGATTGAAAGCCCTCCAACAAGGCGTCTCAAAGGAGGAAATAGCCGCTGCCCAAGCCCGTTTGGAGGCGGCCCAAGCCCGCTTAGAGACCCTCAAGGCCGGTCCTACTCCTGAAGATGTAGCCATTGCTCAAGCACAACTGCACCAGGCCGAAGCGCAACTTGCTCTAGCCCAGTCTCCTGCCCGACCCGAGGACATACGATTAGCGAAAGCCGACGTTGCCATTGCAGAATCGGCCGTTCGCCAAGCCGAAATCGCCCTGGAGCAGACGCGCATCAAGGCACCGTTTGCCGGTATCGTGGGGGACATCCAAGTAGAACGAGGGATGTTCGTGTCTCCTGGAACCCCATTGATGCGCTTGGGGGACACAAACGTCTGGTGGGTTCAAACGACGAACTTATCCGAACTGGATGTGGTTCGCGTACGCGTGGGGGACCCGGTGACGTTGACGTTTGATGCCCTCCCCGATCTGGAAATGAAGGGGAAAGTCGTCGCCATCGACCCCGTAGGGAAAAATCGCAGTGGTGACGTGTTGTACACCGTATATATCCAGGTGGACGGGAACGATGCTCGTCTGCACTGGGGAATGACTGCAGCCGTCCACTTCACGGGGAAAGAGTGATGGGCGTTTTGCGGCACAAACTGTGGCGTGATTTATGGCACACTAAAACTCGTACGGTGTTGGCCGTGCTCTCGACGGCCGTAGGACTGATCGCCCTGGGCATTTCTCTGGGCCTGTCGGCGACCATGACCGCGCGCATGAGTGAGAGTTTCCAGGTTTCCCGTCCACCGAACCTCATCTTTTGGGCGCGAGGAGAAGGTTTTGACGCCACCACGTGTAAAGCCATCAAGCGCTTTGCCGACGTTCGTACCTGTCAGACATCGGGTGAGTTCTCCATCCGCTGGAAACGCCCGGGGGAGCAATACTGGCGCGTCGGCACGTTGCAGACGATAGACGACGTCCACCATCAGGAGGTGCACGTGCGTCCCCTGGTCGCGGGAACGTGGCCTCAGGGACGCGCCCTGGCCGTGGAACGTCAAACCGCTCGTTATCTGCACCTGGAACCGGGCAGCGAAATCCTGGTCGAAGTGCGGGGTCGTGCTCGACGGCTTCCCATCAGCGGTGTCGTCCGGGATCCCTTGATTTTCCCGCCCCAATTCGGTGGCAAACCGACCTTCATCACCACGCCCGGTGTCGCTCTCTGGTTGACCGGGAATGAGCAGGATAATGTGCTCAGCGTTCGGTTAGCGCATGTTGATCGGACACGGGCCCGGGAGGTGGGGGAGCGCATCAAGGACCGCTTTCGGCAGGCGGGTATCTCCGTTTCCGGCCCCTGGGTTTTGGATCCCCAGCGCCATTTTCTCCAGGATCAGGTGGACACGTTGATGCGCATCCTCCTGATCCTGAGCGGTCTTTCCCTGGGGTTAAGCGTCTTTCTCATCATTAACACGATGAACGCGATTGTCGTGCAGCAAATGTGGCAAATTGGTGTGTTGAAGGTCCTGGGGGCCCGACGATGGCACATTCTCCTCCACTACTTTTCCATGACGTTGGTGTACGGGATTTTGGCGACGGTGTTGGCTGTACCCGTGGCCGCAGTAGGGGCTCACGTGCTGGCTGCTTACCTGTTGGACTTCATCAACATTTCGGTGGGGGCTTTTCAGGTAGATTTACAAACGGTAGCGATTCAGGGAGGCACCGGTCTTCTGGTTCCCCTGCTGGGGGCGTTGTTCCCGGTGTGGGGCGCTTTACGCATCACCGTTCAGGAATCTTTACGCACGCGCGGCATTGGCGGGCATTTTGGACGCGGGTGGATGGATCGTCTTCTGGTACACATTCGATTTCTCTCACGACCTGCGCTCCTGAGCCTCCGCAACACATTTCGACG
>CAYPUG010000171.1:0-3100 GCA_964413905.1 uncultured Anaerolineae bacterium
CCCGAAGGTCATTTGGGCCAACGACGCGGGCTTCATTGCCAGCGGCTTCCTGGATAGTCTGGGCAAGGACGGCGAGTACATTATGAGCCGTGAGGTGTGGGCCCTGGATCTGGCGAAGTCCAAGCCTATCATCAAGCAGGTCAACGACATGTACCGTGAGAAGTACGGGAAGGACATGAACGGGAACTCCGCTCGTGCTTTCACGGGCATGTTGGTGCTGGCCGATGCCATTAATCGCGCGGGGTCCACTAAACCGGAGGCCATCCGCAAGGCCCTGCAGGAGACCAACATCCCCGGCGATCAGCTCATCGTGCCGTGGAAGGGCATTAAATTCGATGAAAACGGTCAGAATGTGCTGGGCAGCGGCATCACCGTCCAAGTATTGAACGGTAAGTACACGACGGTGTGGCCCTTTGACTTGGCTGCAGCCGATGTGGTTGTGCCTTTCCCCGCGTGGGATCAACGGTAAATATGGAGATGTGATACAATGAGGGGGCTGTATGATGCCTTACAGCCCCCTCATTATTCTTTGCATGGGGAATGAAGACGATGACGGTGATTGTACAAGTCCTTGCCAGTGGCATTCTTATCGGCCTGGTGTACTCCCTGGTGGCGCTGGGGTTGACTTTGATCTGGGGGGTCGTGGAAATTGTCAACTTTTCCCATGGCGATTTCCTTATGTTGGCTATGTACTTGGTCTTTACCCTGTACGCGTTTTTCCACTTAGATCCTCTCTTTTCATTGCCTTTGGTCACAATTGCTCTGGCCCTTTTCGGCGTTCTCGTTCATAAGGCCATTATCCGGCCGGTGTTAAAGGCGACATTTTTGGCCCAGATATTTGTGACATTTGGGCTGATGATTTTCATGCGCGGTATGGCCCAATTTATCTGGAGTCCGGATTACCGGGCCATTCCCGATCCTCTCATCTCAGGAAGCGTGCAGATCGCGGGTGTGTACATCGGGTTGCCACAATTGGTTGCAGGCATGGGTTCCGTGTTGGGCACCGTGTTGGTGGCTTGGATCGTGTACCGTACAGAAGTGGGGCGTGGCTTGCGCGCGACCGCGGAGGACCGGGAGGCGGCCAGTTTGATGGGCATCAACCCCGAGCGTATGTTTTCCTGGACGTGGGCCATTGGCGCGGGGTCGCTGGGTATTGCCGGCGCCCTGTTGGCGAATTTCTTCTACATTTACCCCGAAGTGGGCGCTGTGTTCGGGCTCATCGCTTTTGTGACGGTCGCTTTGGGTGGTTTTGGCAGCGTGGAGGGCGCATTTGTGGCGGGTATCATCATCGGCTTGGTGCAATCCCTCTCCGGATTTTACCTGAACCCGGCCATTAAGGATATCCCGGTGTACGCGTTATACTTGCTCATCGTTGTCTTGCGCCCCCAAGGGCTGATGGGTGAGTTCTAAAAGAAGCAAGGAAAAGCGCCGGTGGTCCGGCGTTGTACGTCATTTGTTCAAGGGGAACCGGTGGCCCGAATCGGTGAGATAACACGAGAAACTCGAGAGACGCGCGTACAGGTCCGCTTAAACCTGGATGGCTCCGGCCGGGCGGACGTTCACACCGGCATCGGCTTCTACGACCACATGTGGACTTTGTTCGCGTCTCATGGCCTGTTCGACCTCACTATCCGGGCCGAGGGGGATTTGGAGGTAGATGAACACCACACGGTAGAGGACGTGGCCATCTGTGTGGGCCAGGCTATCCATCAAGCCCTGGGCGACCGGCGGGGCATTGTGCGTACAGGACACGCATATGTGCCCATGGACGAATCTCTAGCCCGGGTTGTTGTGGATTTGGGCGGGCGCCCGTATGCGGTGGTTCACGCGAAGTGGCACACCCCACGGATCGGTGAATTGAGTACCGACCTCATCTTCCACATTCTTGAGACCCTCGCGATCCACGCGCGCATGAACCTTCACGCTCATATTCTTTACGGCCGTAACGATCATCACCAGGCCGAGGCGTTGTTCAAAGCGCTGGCGCGCGCGTTGGATATGGCAACGCGGTTGGACCCTCGACGTGAGGACATCCCATCTACCAAGGGGACGTTAGTGTGATGGGATCTCGGACATCGCCCTCTTCAACGGTTTTTCCTCTAGGGTTGAGGGCGCTTCTCGTTGTTGGGGTGTTCTCCCTCCTCTTGGGGATCTCCTCCTATCGTTTTTGGACCACTGCACCGCGCGACCATCATATGGTGATAGAAGGACACGTGGGGCAATGGGTTTATGCGGTAAAGGGGGCGGGGGATTACGTGTACATCGGTCAGGGCTCACGGGTGGCTGTGGTGGATATACGTCATCCCGAGCAACCGCGTTTAATCGAGGAGAGCGAGGAGGGCAGAGATCCCATCACCGCACTGGCGTTGCACCATCACATTCTCTACGCGTTGAGCCGGAAGGGGGGGATTCGCATCTTTGATGTTTCCTCGCCCGAGCATCTTCAGGAGGTGGGTACATATTGGTCGGCCGACTGGGGATGGTTAGAGGATGTTACCGTTGCTGGAGATTTTCTTTACGTGGCCGCGGGGTGGGCCGGGATGTGGATTCTGGATCTCCACGTTCCGCAGCAACCGCGGCCTCGTGGACATTTTGCCGTGCGGCGCTACGCGTCTGGGATCGCGGTGAATGGGTCGTCGTATGCTTATGTCGCGGACTGGGATCAGGGCGTTCACGTGGTAGACATACAAGATCCTGACGCGCCACATGGTGTGGGCCACGTGGATACACCGGGCCGGGCCGGCAAGGTAGCTTATCAAGACCATGTGCTGTACGTGGCCGACGGAGGCGGTCTACAGGTCCTGGACGTTTCCACGCCCTCTCACCCGGTGCCTATGGCGTACTTTCACACGCCGGGGTGGACGTTTGGTATGGCTGCAGATGAAGGGTACGTGGCGTTAGCCTGTGGCGAGCCCGGTCTTTGGCTGTTCAATGCGCGCCGGCCGAGTGAACCGCGGGTTGTAGGCATTCTTGATACACCGGGGGATGGGAACAAAGTGGACGTTGCCCTACCCTATCTCTACGTAGCCGATGGACGGGCCGGACTGACGGTAGTTCGTTGGGAAGAGGAGGCGAGGAAGACGTGAGCGCGGGTATGTTC
>CAYPUG010000172.1:0-3038 GCA_964413905.1 uncultured Anaerolineae bacterium
GGTCCAATGAGGGCCGCCCCAGGCACACGAAATCTTTTTTTGGCGGGGGGGTTGTCTTTGGCCCTTTCCTTGGGTGGGGGAGGGTTCATGGGGTTCGGAGGATGGTTGGGGGTGGGAATGTTAGCATGGACTACTGCCGTTTGGGTGATGCGACGTATCCCCGGTCTAACGGGCGACGTGTACGGCGCATTGTGTGAGATCGGGGAAGTCGGGGGGATGTTGCTTGTAGGGGCCGGGATGAATGGGTATTCTATAGGGTTGATACTGATTAACTGACGCATTGCGTTGGGTGCACTTTAATATGGCGAAGGCGCGGAACCTGTGCGATTTTCGCCGCTGAAGGTGTTGGGAATCACACAAATTTTCCCTTCTCTTTGTAAGCAAACGGACGTACACGGAGTTTTGTCGGTCAATCAGAGGTCCGATATGATAAGTGCGCTGGAGTTTACAGGAGTGAAGCGAGGCGAGTGATGATGATGCGGCGGGTGAGAACGTTTTTAGATGCCATCAAATTTGAACACACGATCTTCGCGTTGCCCTTTGCGTATTTGGGCATGGTGTTGGCTGCGCATGGGTGGCCAACTTGGCGTGAGTTTTTCTGGATTACGGTGGCGATGGTGTCTGCACGCACGTTGGCGATGGCCGTAAATCGTGTGGCCGACTTGGAATATGATGCCCGGAACCCTCGTACTGCTCATCGCCCTCTTCCCCGTGGGGAACTCACCCCCACACAGGTGTGGGCGGCTGCGGGGATTTCTCTGGTGATCTTTTTAATCGCGGCATGGCAACTCAATCCCTTTGTCTTTAAATTAGCTCCTCTGGCCCTGGTCGCTCTGATAGGATACAGTTATACCAAACGTTTTACCTGGCTCACCCATTGGTGGTTGGGACTCACCGATGGCGCGGCTGCTGCGGGGGCTTGGGCCGCGGTGACGGGGAACCTAAACTCTCCCACCCCGTGGTTGCTCTGGTTGGCTGTGACCTTCTGGATTGCAGGCTTTGACTTGATTTACGCGTGCCAGGACGTGGATTTCGACCGGGCCGAGGGGTTGCACTCGGTGCCGGCCCGCTTTGGCATTGCGACCGCGTTGCGCGTTGCGCAGTTGTGCCATGTGGTTACGTTGATTTCTCTTTTGGCGGTCGGTTTAGTGGAAGGGTTGTGCTGGCCGTATTGGGTGGGCTGGATTGCCGTAGCCGCATTGTTGGGGTACGAGCATTCTTTGGTGAAACCCGATGATTTGAGTAAGGTCAACGTCGCGTTCTTTACCGTCAACGGCTACATCAGTGTCATCGCGTTTCTGGCCACATTTGCTGCTCTGTTTGTGCGATAGAAGGCAGGAATTGCCCTACAGGGCGTACTCCGTCAAGCATCATCTGATAGCAAGGGCAGCGTTGTCAGGAAGCCCCATGTGACCGCGATGGGCCCTCTGCACAGCCCCGAAGTTTGGCGTTGTGATCTTGAGAAACGGCCGTCTTTTCGGTAGCCTTGGTCGCGCGCTCATCCCTCCCCTGCTAGAATAGGACGGCTTTTCCGGCCATTTTCTCCTCCCAGAACGGTCTTTCTCGTCCGGTGGGCCGCCCTTAAACCGCATTGGTGGCGGGGAGGGCGTGAGCTCATCTAGGAACGTTGGAGGTGGCCGCTTTGTTGGGGCGGTAACGGCGAGCCTTTGGGAATGCCCCGTTCTTCCAGAAAATCGACCACTCGACGGTACACTTCGTCGGGCGTAAGGTCGTCGGTGATGACGATAAGATCCGCGTGGGCGCGCGCGTGGGCCAGACGTTGACGTTGTTTGGGTAAGGTGACGGCCAGGGTTTTACTGGGGCGCCGTCGGAGAATGGTGGCGTCACTTGCGTCCAAGTAGATGAGCACATCGGGAGGATGAAGACGTCGCCACATGTCGGGTACGTGGGAGTGCTCTTGGGCGATTTGGCGCGCGTTGTATCCCGCGGCCCGGAGTCGATTCGTCAAGGTGGTTTTTCCCGCGGCGCACGGTCCTACGATTTTGATGAGGGGCAAGTCCTTCGTCTCGGTCGTGCTCATGGCTTTTTGGCAAATTTGACCCTACAAAAGCATCCCCCTAGAATAGAAGATGAGAGGACGCCTGTGTTCCCCATCTCTTTTCAATCCAACGGACATACGTGATAGGCAGCCGGTTCATCAAACCGATCTCCGCGATCTTCTCGCAAGAAGTGGTTTAGTCATTGTGGAGTAGAATCCCCCCAGTGAATTTTACACGAAGAGGAGGAGGAGAGCCATGAAAAAGTTGAATTTCGGTCTTGTGGTTGTACTCATTTTGGGCTTGATTCTGACCGCCTGCGCAGGAGGTGGCGGCGGAGGGAAGACGGTGAAAATCGGCGCGGTGTATCCTCTCTCCGGCGGATTGGCCACAACGGGCCAGGATTTGAAGCAGGGTGTGGAGTTGGCGTTGGAGATTATCAACAATGCGCATCCTGATCTGAACCTGCCTCTGGCCAAGAGTAAGGGTATTTTGGGCGGCAAGCAGGTCGAGGTGGTGTTCGCGGATCACGAGGGCAAACCGGATAAGGGAAAGGCCGAGGCCGAGCGCCTTATCACTCAGGAGAAAGTGGTAGCCCTCATCGGTTCTTACAACAGCGCTGTGACTAAGACCGCGTCTCAGGCCGCGGAGCAAGCGGGTATTCCCTTCCTGAATCCTGAATCCACGAACCCGACGCTGACCGAACGCGGGTTCAAGTGGTTCTTCCGCACCACACCCCATGATGGGACCTTTGCGGAGAACGCGTTCCAGTTCTTCAAGGACTTGAACGACCAGAAGGGGGCAGGCATCCAGACCGTGGCGTTGGTGTACGAGAACACCGACTTCGGCAAGGGGTTTGCTGCCCGGGCCAAGACCTTTGCCGAAAAGTACGGTTTCCAGATCGTCGCAGATATTTCCTACTCCCGTAAGACCCAGGACGTGAGTTCGGAGACTCAGAAGATCAAGGCTGCGAACCCGGACGCGGTGATTTTCGTTTCCGGTGTGTCGGACGCGATCCTGTACATGAAGACGTTTAAGCAG
>CAYPUG010000173.1:0-3021 GCA_964413905.1 uncultured Anaerolineae bacterium
ATCGCTCAGGCGGCACACCCCGTACTCTCCCACCGCGCTCACCACCGCGCCCCCGCCAAACGTTGTCGCGTGGTCGCCGGGCTCCATCACTCGGGCCACCTTCTCGGTGACCAGCACCGCGCCCATGGGGAGCCCCCCGGCCAGGGGTTTGGCCACGGTCAGGATATCAGGCGTGACGCCGTACTGCTCGTGGGCCCACAGGGTACCTGTGCGCGCCAGGCCACATTGTACCTCGTCAAACACCAGCAGCGCGTCCACGTTCTGGGTAATCTCCCGCAGCGCCTGAAGGAATGTTTTCTCCGCGGGGCGGATACCTCCCTCGCCCTGGATAGGCTCCACGAACACCGCGGCCACATCCTCGGTGATGCCCTCTCGCGCGGCCGCGATGTCGTTGAAGGGCAGAATACGGACATCGGGCATCAGAGGACGAAACGGGTCCTGATAGTGAGGGCGAGGGGTAATGGCCAGCGCGCCAAAGGTGCGCCCGTGGAACGCGCCCTCAAACGCGACGATAGTCGTCTTCCCTTCCCCGTGGTGGGTACGCGCGTACTTGCGGGCGAATTTGATGGCTGCCTCATTGGCCTCCGCTCCTGAGTTGCAGAAGAACACCTTATCCGCGAAGGAGTGTTCGCAGAGCAGCCGGGCCAGGCGCACGTGGGGCTCCGTGTGGTAGAGGTTGGAGACGTGAATCAACTTCTGGGCCTGTTCGGCCATGATGCGGGGGATATCCTCGTTGCCGTAGCCCAGTGCGTTCACCGCGATGCCCGCGACCAGGTCCAGGTACGCGTTGCCTTCAGTGTCGTACAGCCACACCCCCTTCCCGTGGGTGAACACCACGGGCGGTCGGATGTACGTGCCTAACACGTAGGATTTTTCCCACTGGATGACGGTTTGCGCGTCCATGATAATGGCTTCTCCTTAGGATGGTTTCAAGATAACGGTGCCACCTGATGTGGCCAGACCTTCCAGGTTGGTGATGACCGCGGCGTGAACACCGGATTCTACCGCGGCGATGGCGGACCGAACCTTGGGGATCATGCCCCCGTGGATGTGCCCTTCCGCGATCCACGCTTCGGCCTGATGGACGGTGAGGGTGGAGACGGGCCGGCCGTTAATGAGTACGCCCGGCACATCGCTGATGAAGTACAGCCGGTCCGCGTGCAGGGCCGCGGCCACGGCCCGGGCCACGTGGTCCGCGTTCACGTTGTACGTGAGAAAATCCCGGCCTAAGGAGACCGGGGCGACCACCGGCGTGAATCCCGCGTCCAATAGAGCGGTCAGTGGCGCCGTGTGCACCTCCGCCACCTCGCCCACCCGGCCTAAGTCGCCGTGAGGATGTTTCATCTTCGTCACCCGAACCAGCCCGCCGTCCACGCCGCTGAGGCCCACTGCGTCCACGCCCGCGCGCTGGAGCAACGCGACTAGGCGTTTGTTGACCAGTCCCGCGAGCACGGCTTCGACCACTTCTAGAGATGCTTCATCTGTGACGCGGAGGCCCTCTACGTAATGAGGCGTTATCCCCAGGCGTTCCTGCCATGCCTGGATGGTCTTTCCCCCGCCGTGCACCAGGACTACGGGATGCTCCCGCCGCACCTGGGCCACGGTATGGCCCAGCGCGTCCAAGAACATCGGGTTATCCAATTGCCGTCCGCCGATTTTGAGCACGTACATGTTCACTCCTATGTAAGCCCTTCTGTTTCCTCAAAGCCGAGCATGATGTTCATGTTCTGGACGGCCTGGCCGGACGCGCCTTTGAGCAGGTTGTCGATGCTGCTGGTGATAATCCAACGGCGGCCTCGGTCCGGCACCAGGCCGATGGTGCACAGGTTGGTGTACTGGGTGTGGCGCAGCGTGGCCACTTCCCCCAAGGGCAGTAAGTGAATGAACGGTTCGTCCTGGTAAGTTTCCGCGTACAGGGCGTGCACCGCGTCGGGGCGTACCTCCTGGGTGAGGGTGACGTAGATGGTGGAAAGGATACCCCGGTTGACGGGCAGCAGGTGGGGGGAGAAGGTGATGTCCGGGGCATCCGATCCGGCCCAGGCATTCCCCAGCACCCATTCCATTTCCGCGATGTGGCGGTGTTTGTACCCAATGCTGTACGGGCTCATGTTCTCGTTGGCTTCCACGAAGTGGGTGGAGAGTTTGAGTTTGCGCCCCGCGCCGGAGACGCCGGACTTGCTGTCCACAATGATGTGGGGGGCCAGCAAGCCCGCTTTCGCCAGGGGGTACAGGGCCAGGTTGACGGAAGTGGGATAGCACCCCGGGTTGGCCACCAGTCGCGCGTTCCGGATGTGATCTCGGTATATCTCGGGTAAGCCATACACTGCGTGGGGTAGCAGGTCCGTGGCCTGGTGTGATGTGTGGTACCAGCGCTCGTATACTGTTGGGTCCGGAAGGCGGAAATCTGCGCTGAGGTCGATGACATGACATCCGGCCTCGTACGCACGGCGCACCGCGGACATGGAGGCTCCGTGGGGCAGACAGAGGAAGACCACCTCGTCCCCGTGCAGGGACACATTGTCCCACGATTGGAGCACATCATCATAGGGGCAGGGGTGCACCTGGGAGAGGCGCTGGCCCGCGTACGTCTCCGAGGTGACCCATGCGATCTCTGCGTGGGGGTGGCGCTTGATCAAGCGCACCAGTTCCATGCCCGTGTAGCCGGTGGCCCCCACAATGCCTACCCGTACGTTGTGGTGTGAACTCATCCTCCTCCTCCGTAAAGCATTCGGCCTTCTGGCCCTTAAGAAAAAAGCCCCTCCGTCTGGAGGGGCTTGCGTTCACTTTCGCCGTTGAAAGATACCACGCGCGTGCCGCCCAGACGGGCTAACCGTCCGTCTTCCCCTTAGGGCTCCTAGGGCTAGGGCGAAACGCGCGAATGGATCGCATGAATACAACCTCGCATTGTGGTAAGGTGTGTACAGTATATTCCACAAGCGTTGGTTTGTCAAAAATCGCTATGTCGTCATGTATTCTTCGCATTCCTTCGTTTCTTTGCTATACTTCAATGCTCGTACACCT
>CAYPUG010000174.1:0-3020 GCA_964413905.1 uncultured Anaerolineae bacterium
GTGGGCATACACTTCATCGGGCACATAAAACGTTTTATCCGGAGGCAGCCCTAGACGCGCCTTGGTCAGCCGCACTTCCTCCTCACCCAGGGGGGCACCGTGGGACGCGGCGGTGTCCTGCTTGTGGGGGCTTCCGTAGGCGATGTGCGTGCGAGCCATAATCAACGAAGGCCGTCGAGTCTCTTGACGCGCGTTGGCAATCGCCTGCGCCAGCGCGTCCCGGTCATGGCCGTCCACCCTCTGGACATGCCACCCGTAAGCCGCGAAGCGTTGAGCCACATCATCACTGTACGCGAGATCAGTGGGCCCGTCAATGCTAATGTGATTGTCGTCGTACAAGTAAATAAGCCGGCCCAACCCCAGATGTCCAGCCAGGGACGCGGCCTCGTGAGAGATCCCCTCCATCAGGTCTCCGTCGCTCACAATGGCGTAGATATAATGATCCACAATCGGGAAGCCGGGGCGGTTGAAGTAATGCCCTAACCAACGTTCAGCAATGGCCATCCCCACACCTGTGGCAAATCCTTGGCCTAAAGGCCCGGTGGTCATTTCTACCCCTATATCGGGATCATATTCGGGATGACCGGGCGTCTTGCTCCCCCACTGACGAAATTGCTTGAGATCCTCCAAACTCATATCATAACCGCTCAGGTGGAGCAACGCGTATAACAGCATGGACCCATGACCGGCCGAGAGGATAAACCGATCACGGTCCACCCAGCGTGGGTTTCCGGGATTGTGCTTCAAAAATCGATGCCACAGCACATATGCCATGTCCGCCGCCCCCATGGGCATCCCCGGATGTCCGGAGTTTGCCCTTTGTACGGCGTCCATCACTAAACCGCGAATAACGTTGACGGTGAGTTGTTCAATATCCATATCGATCCTCCCTGTTTGGACTGCTTGACATGTACGTGCCTGATTGACTGAAAGGTCGCCGCATTCCAAAGCCGTCATCAAAACGGCGACACATCGCTACAAATTAAGGCACCTCCACTTGCATGGTGTCAAACGCGAAGGCCACATCCCAGCCTTCGGTATCGTGCAGGTAGCGGGCAATGCGCTGTAAGTCCTCCACGCTATTGCCTGCGGGCTCTTCAATGTGCGTGAAAATCAGACGCCGAGGTCGTAGTTTACGCACCATTTCCAGCGTCTGGCAAAATGTGGCTTCGGATTGCAGTACCGGGTTATCTTGGTGAATACGTCTTTCCCGAGAGAAGAAATTGTACTCGAACACGCCGGTGGGCAGGATGGCCAGATCGCACTCCGCCAATTCCGGCGGAGGATCCCACCCGACCAGTTCGTCCATGGCGATGAGCACGCGGGTGTTCCCCTCTTCAAAAAGAAACGCGTACACGTATCCCACCTGGACTGGGATCGCGGTAACGAGAACGCCGTTCACGTCCACAGGTACACGGTCCGGCATGACGTGAAGTTCCACCAGGCCCTGTTCTTCCATGTAGCGGAAGTGCTCTTCCAGCCCCAACCAAGATTGAAAATCCCTTGCCACCTGTTCAGGGAGGTAGATGGGAGTTTTCCGGGATCGCTTAGGCCAACCTCGCCAGTCCATGTTCATGGTTTCCCACACCCGGCGCCCCATGGTGTGATCCGGATGCCAATGCGAGTACAGCCCCGCGGCAATGTGATCAATGCCGGCCCGGTTCAGTTGAACGCGAATTTCCTCAGGCGTATCGATGAGGATGTCCGGTCCATGAACGAAGATAGAGGGGCCCATACGAGCGTGTGGCGGTCCGTACTTACGGGCCCGCTCGCACAGTGTACAGTGACACCCGGGCCTTGGGGTAGGAATAGCTCCTGCGGTGCCTAGGAATTCAATGCGCATGGTTGTGATCCCTTGTTTCAAGATAAAGTGCCGACAATATGTACAAAATTACGCAGGATGCGCAGGCCGATACGGTGACTCTTCTCAGGATGAAACTGTACGCCCCAGACGTTGCCCTTGTGCACAACAGAGGGATATCGGATACCGTAGTCCGTCCACGCGACTACGTCGCGGGGGTCTTGAGCATCACAATAATAAGAGTGGACAAAATAAGCATACGCGCCATCCGGGATTCCCTGAAGAAGAGGATCCGAGCCATCATGGTGGAGTTGATTCCAACCGATTTGGGGCACGCGCAAATTCACCTCGAACCGGCGGACCGTGCCCCGCAATACCCCCAGGCCCGGCCAACGTCCCATCTCCTCACTCTCCTCAAAAAGCATCTGCATGCCCACACAAATGCCAAGCAGAGGAGTCCCCTGCTCAATAACGCGCATAACCACGTCCTGCAGGTGGAAACGTTGTAAGTTCGTCATACACGCGCCGAACGCACCCACACCGGGCAGGATCACGCCGTCCGCGCGCAGGATGGTATCCCGGTCCGCGGTGACAATCACCTCCTGACCTGTACCTTCGGTCGCGCGCGCCAAAGCCTTCTCCACACTGCGAATGTTACCCACCTGATAATTGACAACGGCAATCATAGCTGTCGCTCTACTCCTGCTTCGATTTTCCATCCTCTGCATCAGCTAAGACGTACGGCGCCGCGCCTGGGCCAGCCGAATGCGCTGCCGTTCTTCCGCGGCCTCCCACCGCCGTCGCTCTTCCTCGGTCTCAACCAACAATGGCGGCACCGGACGGGGATGGCCTTGGTCATCCAGAGCCACGTAGACCGCGTACGCGGAGTTCGTATGCGTCCGCTCCCCGGTCATGGGATCCTCAGCCTCCACACGGATACCCACCTCCATGGACGTACGGCCCACCCAGTTCACCATCGCCTTCACAATGACCAGGTTGCCCACGTAGATGGGTTCAAGAAATGTCATGGAATCCAAACGCACCGTGACCACAGGGCTCCCCGCGTGGCGCATTGCAGCCAGGCCACCCGCCTCATCGACCATTTTCAATATCTCACCCCCGTGAACGATCCCCAAGGGATTCGCGTCCGACGGGTTCATCAACCGCGAGAGAATCGTGCTAGAATGTTCTGGGCGCTTTCCTTCCATGTCGGACATTA
>CAYPUG010000175.1:0-2987 GCA_964413905.1 uncultured Anaerolineae bacterium
GAAACCGCTCAGGTCCTGGTACCGTCGCCTTATCCCTACCCGGTGGAAGCTCTTGTCACCCTGGAGCGTGGCACCATACGAAAAGTGTGGCGCACCACGTTGCAGACCAACAGCGAGGTGTTGGAAATCCCCATTACCGAAGACATGGCCCCCAACGTGTTTGTGTCTGTCTTCATCGTTGCCGGCGGACGGGATGCAGCGGATGGAGTCGCCTCGTTTAAGTTGGGATATGTGGAGTTAGACGTGGACATTTCGTCCAATGTGTTAGATGTCCAGGTGGTGACGGATAAGGAGGTCTACTCACCTCGCGACACCGGACATATTACCGTTCTTGTTTCGGACCATAAGGGGAATCCCGTGGACGCGGCCGTTGCCCTGGCCGTAGTGGATAAGGCCGTGCTCTCCTTGTTCGAGCGTCCATCCCCCATGGCCCAGGTGTTTTATCGTAAGCGAGGACTGGCTGTTTTCACATCTGCCTCCCTGGTAAAGAATGTCAACCGAATCCGGGCTCAAATGGAGAAGGGAGGAAAAGGTGGCGGTGGCGGTGGCGGTGGAGCCGTCGGCCCCACCGTCCGGGAGGAATTTTTGGACGTGGCCTATTGGCGGGCCGACATCCGCACCGGCCCTCACGGTCGGGCTGTGGTGGACGTGCCTTTCCCCGACAATCTCACCACGTGGGCTATCCTGGCGTGGGCCGTGGATGCGCGGACTCGCGTAGGGGAGATGGAGCGTGATGTGATTGTGCGCAAGGATTTCCTCTTGCGGCCGGTGGTCCCTCGCTTTTTTACCGTGGGGGACAGGGCGGAAGTAGGGGTAGTAGCCCACAACCTGTCGGATGTGCCCTTGCGGGCTCGGGTGACCATCAGCGTAGTCGGATCTCTCCTCATCGGTGATCCCGCTCAGGAAGTGGTGTTGGCGCCTGGCCAGTCGGAGAAGGTGATGTGGAAGGTGGAGGATGTTCAGGGCTCAGATACCCATGAGATGGTCCTTTTGTGGCAGGGGACCACGGATGTGGCCGGGGTGGAGGATGCGGTGCGCCTGCACATTCCTGTTCATTACCCGGCGCCGCCGGACGTGCACGCCACCGCGGGGATGCTCGCTAAGGATGGCCGTCGTGTCGAAGTTGTTTTCGTGCCTAACGTGCGGGTACCGCACCGAGGTGAACTCCGTCTCGATTTGGACGCGTCCCTGGCCTCCGGAATGTTGGACAGCCTGACGTACTTAAGACATTACCCGTGGGAGTGTATCGAACAGACGATTTCTCGCTTCTTGCCCAATGTGGTGACATGGCGTGCTCTGAAGCGTCTGGGTGTTGAAGATCCGGCGCTGGAGAGTGAGTTGCCCGACTTGGTGTACACGGCCGTTCAGCGTCTGCAACGGGAACAAAATGAGGATGGGGGGTGGGGCTGGTGGCCGTACGGACAAAGTGACGCGTTTATCACCGCGTATGGATTGTGGGGCTTGACCGAGGCCCATGCCGCGGGGTTTGATGTGGACGCGGAAATGATGGAGCGCGCGGAAAATTACCTTGCGTCGCTGGTGAACACGTACGTGCCTAAGAATAAGGCGGTCAACAACAACCGGGCTGCGATGGAACTTTTCGCTCTTGCTTCGTACCGTGCTGAGGTGGGAAAAAATACCACAGACTTGACTCCTCGGGCGGTACGTCTCTTTGAGAAACGGGAGGCCATGGCCCACTATGGACGGGCGTTGCTCGCCCTGACGTTTGGGATCCTGGCGGATACCGCACCAACCGCGAGGGCTCGACAGAGCGATATGGATTATCTGTACACGTTGCTTAATGAGTTGCAGCAGGGAGCAATCGTGGATGCTACAGGTGTGCACTGGGAAGAGGAGGAAGTGGATTGGTGGAATATGAACAATGACATCCGTTCTACGGCTATGGCTCTCCTCGTGATGGCCCGCTATGACGCGGACAATCCGTTGGCCCCCGATGTTGTGCGCTGGCTCATGGGGAACCGTCAGGGGCGCCGATGGCATCACACTCAGGATACGGCGTGGGCCGTCGTGGCATTGACCGATTGGATGGAACAGACCGGCGAATTGCATCCGGATTACGATTACACGGCTTGGCTCAACGGGGAGACATGGGTGCAGGGCACAATGACACCTGAGGACGTGAATAAGACGGTCACCGCCCGGATGCCGGTGGATGATCTGGAGGCGGGAGATTCCAATGTCGTGCAGGTGGAGCGACATCACACCTTTGCTCAGATGGGGACCGGTGCGCTGTACTATCGACTCTTACTCACCACTTATCGGCCCTTACACGATGTCCAAGCGGTTCATCGCGGTATTTGGGTACAACGGTGGTATACGGTTGGCGAGGATGACACCCCTGTCACCCAAGCGCGTGTTGGGGACGTCGTTACCGTTCACGTGAAAGTGGTGGTGGCTCGCGGGCTTCAATACTTTATGTTGGAGGATCCGTATCCGGCCGGCGTGGACCCCATGGATGTCCGGTTGTCGACCACTACCCGACAAGGGGAGATGCCCTCTGTGACAACGGAGGGTGCACTATCTAGAGGAGAATGGGATCTTCATTGGGAGTTGCGGGATGAGAAGGCCGGGTTCTTCCGTACGTACATGCCTGCCGGTACGTACGAGTTCACATACCAGGTGCGGGCGAGTATTCCGGGGACCTTTGTTGTTGGACCTGCTATGGCCCGTCAGATGTACGCGCCCGAGGTGTACGGTTACACCGGTACAGATACCTTTACGATTAATCCGTAATGGATGAGGTGATGTCCATGTGGCGTCAATGGTTAAAATACGCTCAGCGTGAGTACAGCGTGCGTCAGCGGTTGATAGCATTATCAATCACTACGCCCATCTTTGTGATTATCATCCCGCTTCTGGAGGTTTACGTTTCCCGTTGGTTGGACCGCTGGTTAGAGTTACCCACGTTCCGCAATCTGCTTTTGACGGTGGTCGGTGCATTAGTGGCCGTAGGAGGGTGGTCCTTG
>CAYPUG010000176.1:0-2947 GCA_964413905.1 uncultured Anaerolineae bacterium
TGGACGAGTGCGCGCACACGTTCAATGGGACGCAGCGTAGCGATGTAGCCACTGGGGGGATGCGCGCCTTCGTGCATGGGACGTAAACTGAGCACACAGGGCACCGAGCGGCCTTCCACTTCCAGAATGGCTTCTACGTCTTTTAACTCCCGGCGTTGCTCTATCGCTTCCCGGACCAGGTCCGGAAAGTGGACCAATGAGTAGAGGGAGCGACCGAGGATGGAGGTAGGCGAGATGCCGAGGATGTCTCCGGCCTGGGAGTTGATATGGGTCACCGTGCCGGACATGTTCCAGACGATGATGCCTTCGGAGATGGCTTCAAATACACTCTGGAGTTCACTGTACCGGCGGTTTGCCTCTTGGAGGTACATATCGGTTTGCAATTGATTGCTGATGGCGCGCGCACCGGCCATGGCTGCAGCCAGGGAGTGGGAATGGGCATGTTCCACGGGGCTGACGATGGCCAGCGCACCGATGATGCGCCCTCCCACGTCGTGGATGGGGGCCGCAGAGGTCACTGTGCCGTGAAGTTGTTTCAAGTAGTGTTCCGGTCCGACCACTTGGACCGGCATTGCGTCGTGCAGAGCCAGGGCCACCGCGTTGGTTCCCAGGTGCCCTTCACTGAGAAAGACGCCCGGGCTACACTGCCATTCGTCCATACAGGCAATGATGTCCCTGTCTCCCACCATATCCAATAAACAAGCCACGCTGTCCGTCAGCAACACCGCGGAGTGGGAGCCCTCAATGAACTGGTAAATGTCCTCTAAGATAGGTCGGGCCACCGCTAGGAGGTCGAAGTGTTTGATCTGAACGGCTTGCAGTGCTTGGGGCGGCAAGGGATGTAATCGGGGTGGTGCCAGAGGATCCAAGCGGGGATAGCATCGTAGCCAGGAACGGTAGACCACCGGGTCGAGCAGTTTTCGCCGTTCGTCATCCAGGTGACCGGTGGTCGTAAATGTGGTCCACAAGTCCGTGAGCAGTTTTAAGTCAAACGGGTACGCCTGCGGTTGCATCGTTTCCCCCCGTTGAATGCATTATAGGGAAAGTCTTGAGGGAGGAGCAAATCGGGACGATTCGGACCTGGAGGCTCTTCCCTAAGGCGCCTTTGTGCATTAGGGTCCGGTCAATCATGGCATGATGGATGAAACTCTCAGCACAAAGAGGCGGAAGCCATGCTTTCATCTCTCCGATTCATCCTGATTGTAGCCCCCTGAGTGACTGATACGTCGCGTTTTGCGTACACCGGCATGAAGGAAGAGGCCCTCCTGCGGGTAGGCGAAAGCACGATTTTCGTCCACCCGTCTAACCCCGACGGGTGTTGGTTCTGTGAAACACTCTGTCGGCACGACGTGGTAACTTGACATTTACAGGGGAGATGTGTTAGACAAAGACATTCATCGGTGCATATAAGGAGGGCCTGTTATTATGGGGGAACGGAAGCGGGTATTGACCGGTGATCGGCCTACCGGGCGGTTGCACTTGGGTCATTATGTGGGCAGTTTGCTCAACCGGGTGCGTTTGCAGGATGAATACGAGTGTTTCTTCCTCATCGCGGATCTGCACATGTTGACTACAAAACCTACCAAGGAGGATATTGAGGCGATCGGAGAAAACGCTCGGGAAATGGTGCTCGATTACTTGGCGGTGGGGATTGATCCCAACAAGTCGGTGATTTATCTTCAATCCATGATTCACGAGGTGTACGAGTTAAATCTCTTTTTCGAAATGTTGGTTTCGTTAAACCGGGTGGCTCGGCTTCCTTCGATTAAGGATATGGCCCGGGCGGCCAAGATGGATGAGGAGAGTATTCCCTTTGGCTTGGTCGGCTATCCGGTACTTCAGGCCGCGGACATTCTCCTCCCCCGTGCCCACTTGGTTCCAGTGGGTAAGGACAATGTGGCTCACGTTGAGATCTCCCGGGAGATCGCCCGCAGGTTCAATCGCTTGTACGAGGAGGTGTTTCCCATCCCTGAGGCCTTGGTTGGAGAAGTCCCTACCCTGGTGGGCATTGACGGCAAGGCAAAGATGAGCAAGAGCCTGAACAACGCCATCTTCCTCTCCGATTCCCCTAAGGAAGTGGAGAAGAAGGTGATGCGCATGTATACAGATCCCAAACGTATTCGTGCGGATATTCCGGGCACGGTGGAGGGAAATCCGGTCTTCATCTACCACGATATTTTCAATCCTAACAAGGAAGAAGTAGAAGATCTCAAACAACGCTACCGGGAAGGGCGTGTGGGGGATGTGGAGGTGAAGCAGAAGTTGGCCCGGGCGTTGAACGCGTTCCTCGATCCTATTCGTGAGCGGCGGGCTTATTATGAGGCTAAACCAGGCTTGGTAGAGGATATCTTGTTGCAAGGTGTAGAGCGCATGAGAGCGGAGGCGAGAGAGACCATGCGATTGGTCTACCGCGCTATGGGGTTCCATGGGGTCTGGACCCGCATCCGGCGGCGGTCTGAACGCTATCGCAAGAAGGAGGCTAAGGCAGCCGAAGGGATGTGAGCCCCATGGGCAGGCAGGGGAAGTCGCGGTTGCAGCGACTGCGCGAGAAGGGAAAGTTGTTGGATGAGATCCTGACGTGGAAGCGGGAGGAGGTGGCCCGTAAACGCCGGGAACGGCCGGTGGCCATCCTGCGCGCGCTCGCTGCAACTGTTCCCCCACCGACCGATATTCTCGCTGTGTTGCAGAGCCCCGGTGTCCACATTATCGGCGAGATCGTTCGGGCAACTCCCGCACACGGGTTACTTTCCCATCATTTTAATGTGGACGCGTTAGTGGATGTGTACGTTGAGGGGGGGGTGGATGCCCTTTCTGTAATGACCGATGCCCGGTTCTTTCAAGGAAAACTGGAGTATCTCACCGCGGTGAAGGAGAATTTGCGACGGCGCGGGGTGCACATGCCGGTAGTGCAACGGGATTTTTTCCTGGATGTGTATCAGGTGTGGGA
>CAYPUG010000177.1:0-2868 GCA_964413905.1 uncultured Anaerolineae bacterium
TTGATGTGGCGGTGGTCACCAACGTAACGCACGAACATCTGGACTATCACGGTACATGGGAACGCTATATGGCCGCGAAGGCCCGGCTGTTTCACCTAACGGCCTCCGCCCCTCGTAAGCAGGGGGTTCCCAAAGTGGCTGTACTCAACCGGGATGACCGTTCGTACAACTATCTCACATCTATCTCGGTGGACCGGGTGGTCACGTATGGGACAACTGGGGACGCTTCTGTATACCCATTGGTTGTGAACACACGCCCAGATGGCACCCGATTGGTGGTGCGCACGCCGCGAGGAGATTGGTCCTTGGTGACGCATCTCATCGGGGATTTCAACGTGTACAACGTGCTGGCGGCGGTGGCCGTGGGGGTGGGGCTGGATGTACCTCCTGAGGCCGTGGCTGCAGGGATCGCGGCCGTGCAGGGCATACCCGGACGTATGGAGCGCATCGATGAAGGACAGGATTTCATGGCATTGGTCGATTTTGCCCATTCGCCCGAGGCGCTCCGTCGCGCGTTGAAAACCCTTCGGTCTTTGACGCGCGGTCGAATCATCGCGGTGTTTGGCAGCGCGGGCTTACGCGATGTGGCCAAGCGTTATCTGATGGGCAAGATCGCTGCGGAACTGGCCGACGCGGTCATTCTCACCGCGGAGGATCCCCGCACAGAATCCCTGGAAGACATTCTGGCAGAAATGGCTCGAGGCGCCCGGGATGGGGGTGGGGTGGAAGGAAAGACCTTCTGGCGGATCCCAGACCGGCAGGAAGCCATCCTTCGCGCAGTGCTCATGGCCCAACCGGGGGACATTGTGGTAGCCTTTGGGAAAGGGCATGAACGGTCCATGTGTTTCGGGGAGATTGAGTACCCGTGGCAGGACCAGGAAGCTATGCGTTGGGCGCTGCGTGTCCGGATCCACGGCCGGGATGCCGCGGGTGCTCCCCCGTTTTCGTTGCCGGTGGTAGTGTGATTCTCGCCGCCGAAGGCGGCGAGAATCACACTAATTTCTACTCTCTTTGTGGAATAGTCGCCACCTCCGGCGGCAAACATCCCACGGTACATTGGCAGGGTTTTGTTAATCAGTCCACTATCATCTCAACCGTTTAGTGAGTTATCCAGGGAACAAAGAGGGCATGTGTCCCCCCGGGCAGCGGACCGTCGTCCGGGATGTGTACTGGCCAGGGACCGTAAAAATTGCCTTGCTCATCTTCCAGTCGATAAAGGTACCTCGCCCCCGGCCGGACATTCGTGTCCACATATTCGTATGTTGCCTCCACGCCTGCTCGTGCGACGGGCGTTAACCATGTAAGCGTCAGCAACTCAGAGGGTCCTTTCCCCACACTTCGCCACACCCGAAATTGAGGTTCATTTCCCTGGATGCGCACCGTCCAGTGGAGGGATACCCCTTCGGCTGCAGGCGTTGCCGTGAAGGACAGCAGTTGAACGCCGGTTGGGGCAATGTATCCGAAGTCCAACGTGTCATCCTCCATGTGACCTGACCCTAACGTCGTACTCAGTGGGGAGGAAGAGGTGAGCACAAAGCCGCCGAAGGTCGCGGGGGCCGTCACCGTATAGGTGCCGGGAAGTAAATAGTGCACGGTGTAGTATCCGGTCACGGAAGTGGTCACGGTGATGTCCAGTGTGTGATTGAGTACATCCACGCCGGTTACGTGCAAAGGAACGCCGAACACCCCCTGGGTCTCATCGGCATCCTGGACCCCGTTCCCGTTGGTGTCACTCCACACCCGATCTCCGATGCGTCCAATACCGTATAGGCCTGCGTCCCACGTCGTATTATCCTCGCCAGAAGCGAGTGAGATAGCACCGCTGCACCCACTGCCTGGATCCACATCACTGTCCAGCGCGTCGTCTCCTTGATCGGGGGACGTAAAGATAAACCCCTCAGGGGGAACCACTTTGATGCTGTACGTGTCCGGTATGAGGTTGGTAAACCCGTAGATACCATCTTCGGCGGTCGTGGTTGTGGTCACAGGTGTGCCCGCGCACGTATCGTTGTCGTAGAGTTCGACCGTTACATTGGGAATGCCGATTTCCCCCGCGTCTTGGACACCGTTCCGGTTTTCGTCATACCACACCCAATCCCCCAGGGACGCGGGGACATATTGGGGAGTGATGGTCACATCCTTGGTGTTGTTCAACGTCGCGTAATCGCATTCGTCCGCATTAACGGAAACCGTGTTCGTGACGGGGTGTGCGGTGTCCACGCGCGCGTTTAAAGTTAAGGTGACCGTCGCGCCGGGCGCCAACGAACCGATGGTCCATGTACCGCTTTGTGGGTCATACGTGCCTTGAGTAGCTGTGGAGGACAGGTATGTCAGGCCGGTAGGCAACGAATCGGTGGCGTTCACGTTGGTTGCAGAATAGGAACCCTGGTTCTTTACCGTGACGGTGAACGTCACTGTATCTCCCATCTGGGGGGTTGCATCACTCACCGATTGGTCTATCCGCACGTCGGTAGTGTTGGGGTTGGAGAGGAACACCAACTTTCCCCCATTACCGATGGCAACGACGTACATTCCGCCACAAGATTCCAATGTCACTTCGTGTGCGCCATCCCACGCGGCACAGTCGGTGAAGTCAATAACATAACTGTAATCGTGAAAGCGGAAGAGGAGATTCCCGTCAGGATCATAACCGACAAGCGTAGATTCGGCCGTCAGAGCGTAGACGTTCCCTGTCGCATCCGAGACAGGGGATCCCATTTGAGGATAGGCCCGCCAGGGAATCACTTCACGACACCATTTCAGCGTGCCGGCAGGGTCCACAGCACACAGGTAAGGGTGTACTTTATTTTGATTATCTCCCGATTTGGTCACATATATTGTCCCATCTGGGCCCAAGGCGACGGTGGT
>CAYPUG010000178.1:0-2787 GCA_964413905.1 uncultured Anaerolineae bacterium
ATCGTAGAGGGCATTACCATGACGGGATTGAAGACGTAAAACGTCATGCGTAAGGTGTAATGCGTCATGCGTAACCGATAAGCGCCTATACGAGCCAATCCCTTACGCATTACGTATCACGTTTTACACATCACACATCACAAGAAACGCATACACAACATACTCAGATACTCGGGAGCGAACCACATGGTTTCAAAAATCGCGTTTATCGGTGCCGGAAGTTTTGAGTTTACCCGTGAGTTGGTTCGGGACATTCTCACGTTCCCGCGGCTGCGGGAAGTGACATTCAGCCTGATGGACATCAACGAGGAGCGTCTGGAGTTCTCCCGCCGCGCGGTGGAGAAACTGGTGCGCGCGTTCGACGCGCCGGCTCGGGTGGAAGCGACGCTCAACCGCGAGGAAGCTTTAGAGGGCGCGGATGTGGTGCTCACCACCATCCTGGCCGGGGACACCAGCGTCTGGCGGCACGACATCGAGATCCCCAAGAAGTACGGGGTGGACGTGTGCGTGGGGGACACCCGTGGACCGTCGGGCATTTTCCGCTTCCTGCGCACGTTGCCCCCCATGTTGGACATCGTGCGGGACATGGAGCGCCTGTGCCCGGACGCGATGCTCCTCAACTACACCAACCCGATGGCCATGCTCGTGGGCGCGCTGAACCGGGTCTCCTCCATCCGGGTGACAGGGCTTTGCCATTCGGTGCAGGGCACCGCGCAGATGCTGGCCCGCTGGATCGGGGCGCCGATGGAGGAGGTGGATTATCTCTGCGCGGGCATCAACCATCAGGCCTGGTTCCTCGAGTTCCGCTGGAGGGGAGAAGATGCCTATCCTCTCATCCGCAAGGCCGTGCTGGAGAACCCGGACATCTACAACGAGGAGATCGTGCGCAATGAGATGTTCCTGCACCTGGGGTACTACCCCACCGAGTCCAGCGGCCACAATTCCGAGTACAACTGGTGGTTCCGCAAGCGCCCGGAGGTCATCGAGAAAATCCAGAAGGGCACGGGGTGGAACCCGGGCGAGTATGCCTATATCCTCAAGGAATACCAACGGCGAGAGCACACGTGGAAAGAGGACATCAAGGCCGATTTGGAGCGCCCCCTGACCGAAGAAGATTTACAACGGGGCGAGGAGTACGCGGCTTACATTATCAACGCGCTCGCGGGTGGGGAGCCGTACCACTTCAACGGCAATGTGCCCAACACGAACCTGGTGACCAACCTACCTCAAGGCGCGTGCGTGGAGGTCCCCGTGGTGGTGGACCGGGCGGGCATTCATCCCATTTACGTGGGGCCGTTGCCCCCGCCGGTGGCCATGCTCACCGCGCTGAACAGCAGCATCGAAGAACTGGCCATCGAGGCCGCGCTGGAGGGCGACCCGGTCAAGGTCTTCCAAGCCATTGCTCATGACCCGCTCACCGCGGCCGTCCTCACCCTGGACGAAATTCGGGACATGGTGAACGAACTTTTCGCGGTGCACGCGCCCTACCTGCCCTACTTCAAGAAGCACCGGGTGGAATTGACGGATATTGGGCGCTACCGCCGCCGCTGGCCCGAGGTGGAAGTGCGAGCATTGTGGGAGGGAGGATAAAGCATTGTCCGCAAGAGATGAAGGGCGGAATGCCTAATGCGTAATACGTAATTCGTAAGGGGCTGGCTCGTATTGGGGCCTGGCGGTTATGCATTACGTATTACGAATTACGGATAACATCCCAGGAGGTCTCATGTCCAAGCCGACCATCTTGTCCTTACTCACGTTCCTTCTTGCCCTCAGCGCGTGCGCGCGGCCTGCGCCCACGCCCACCCCACGGCCAACTCCGGCGGCGACGCCGTCACCCACGCCGGGCACCTGGTGGCGGCCCGCGCCCGGGCTCACCTGGCAGTGGCAACTGACGGGCAAGTTAGACATGGACCTGCAAACGGACGTCATCGACATTGACTTATACGTCGGACGTTCGGTGGTGGACTACTTCCACCGGCGGGGAACGAAGGTGATTTGCTACATCAGTGTGGGCTCCTACGAGAACTGGCGGCCGGACAAGGACGCGTTCCCCAAGGAGGTCATCGGCAAGAAGTACGAGGGGTGGGCCGGGGAGCGTTGGCTGGACATTCGCCGCATTGACCTGCTGGCGCCTATCATGCGGGCCCGGTTGGACCTGTGCGCGGCCAAGGGGTTCGACGCGGTGGAGCCGGATAACATTGCGGTGTACGAGGAGGACACGGGTTTCCCCATCTCTTACGAGGACAACATCCGCTACGCGCGCTGGCTGGCCGATGAGGCCCACAAGCGCGGTCTGGCTATCGGCCTGAAGAACGGCCCGGACATGGTGAAGGACTTGGTGGACACCTTCGACTTTGCCATCACCGAGGAAGCCTTTTACTACCACTTCGCGCGGGACTTCCTACCCTTCATCCGGGCCGGTAAGGCCGTCTTCGACGCCGAGTACACGGACACGGATGTGGACTGGGAACGCGCCTGTCGGGAATCCCGAAAACTGGGCTTCAGCACCATTCTCAAACACCGGGATTTAGACGCATGGGTGAAGTTTTGTGATCGGTGATCAGTGGTCAGTGGTTATTCACGTTTCACGTCTTACATCCCACGTTCAAGGAGGGTCTTATGCGCACGCGAGGGGCTCTATTCATTCTCGTCGGCATCCTGCTCGTCAGTCTTCTCATCCTGGTAGGGCGGCCCACCGCCCGCGCGGACAGCATCACCCTACTTGCCAATGCTTACGTGACCACGGTGGGGAGTGACGGCGGTCAGCCGGTGACCAACCTGCACGTT
>CAYPUG010000179.1:0-2668 GCA_964413905.1 uncultured Anaerolineae bacterium
TCGAGGATTGCCGTATCCCCGCGGACAACATTCTCGGCAGCCCCGAGGTAGAAAAACGGGACAAGAAAGCCGGCTTCAAGGCCGCGATGGTCACTTTCGATACATCGCGGCCCGTAGTAGCTGCCAGCGCGCTAGGCATCGGCCGCGCGGCCATTGAGTTCGTCAAGGAGAAACTGGCCGAGCAGGGGGTGGAAATCCCGTACAACGTGCCCAAGCACAAACTCACCGCGGTGCAGCGGGATGTCCTGCAGATGGAAGCCATGCACAAGATGGCTTGGCTGCTTACTCTGCGGGCTGCGGCCATGAGCGATGAGCGCTTGCCCAACGCGTTGGAGGCGTCCATGGCCAAGGTGAAAGCGGGCAAAGCCGTCACCTGGATCACACAAAAGGCGGTGGAGATTTTGGGACCGCTGGGGTATTCCACCGAATACCTGGCCGAGAAGTGGATGCGGGACGCGAAGATCAACGACATCTTCGAAGGAACCGGACAGATTAACACCCTCATTGTGGCCCGGCGCATTTTGGGCTACTCCAGCCGGGAATTGAAGTAAAGAGAGCGAGAAAATCCGTGTGCATCTCCCCATCTCAGGCGGGGAGATGCACACATCGAACACCTCCACCACACGGGTAGAAATGACCACGGCGTGGTTCTGGCAAGACGTGATGGGCGAGCCCGTTCAATAGCCACGTTCAACCGCCACCTGTGGAGTAAACCTGAAGAGTGTTATAAAAGTATTTCCAGACGAAGTCCCCGGGAGATATCCTATACGGAAAACCCAAAGGACGCACCATGAACAGGCCATCACAGGACGTGAATTCCATCATCACCAGTACCCGCAACCGCCGCGTGGTGGAAGCCCGTAAATTGACCCACCGCAAGCACCGCAAGCGGCAGGGACGCTTTCTGGTGGAGGGATTGCAGATCATCCACATGGCCCTGGACGCGGGCGCGCGGCCCATTGATGTTTTCTACTGCGAGGACTGTTTCACCGGTCCCGAAGCCCAGGCCCTCTTAAAGCGCCTGCGCGCGGCCGGTGCCTCCCTCATCCCGGTCGCGCGCCACGTCATGAAGAGTTTGTCCGAGCGGGATGAACCCCAGGGGCTGGTGGTCACCTTCGCGCTCTTTGAACACACCCTGGAGGATCTCCACCTACCCGGCCGGGCCCTTCTCCTCATCCTGGACCGACTTCAGGATCCGGGCAACTTGGGTACCCTCATCCGCACCGCGGACGCGGTGGGTGCCCGTGCGGTTATCCTGATAGAACCCTGTGTGGACCCCTTTGACCCGAAGACCGTGCGCGGCACCATGGGGTCCCTGTTCAATGTGCCTCTGGTCCGCACCAATGACGTGGAGGGGGTATTCCGGTGGCTAGAGGCCCACCACGTGAACGTTGTAGGCGCGGACGCGAAACAGGGGCGCGAGTGGGGCGAGGGCCTCTGGGAAGGCCGGGTGGCCCTTGTATTGGGCAACGAGGCCCGAGGCCTCTCGTCGGACGTGCGCGCCCACATCCGCGACTACGCGCGACTCCCCATCGTCGGCAAGGCCGAATCCCTCAACGTGGCCGTGGCCGGCGGCGTCCTCATGTACCTGTGGCTAAAAGCCCAATGGGATGTGCAAAGGGGATAGAGGTCCAAAGGGACTTCACTACATCCGACGGCAAAGCCCCCTCGACCCCGTGATTCACGACACCCGTCGGCCGCCCTTCAACGTTCCTTGCAGGGCCTTTAACTCCTCCCACTTGCCCGCGGCTGCCAGCGCAGCCTGCTCCGGCCAGGTGGTGGGGTCCGCGATGTTGATCAACTTGGCCTCGGTGAGAATCTCCCGCAGGCGTTCCACATCTGTGGAGGCCAACTGCGCGTACGTGAGAATCCCCGCGTCGTGCAACAGACGTTCAATCTTGGGACCGATGCCCTCGATGACCTTCAAATCATCGGGTTGGGAGGGAGTCTCCTCCAGGACTTCGGAGACGACGGCTTTCACCTCCTCCGCGGGGGCCTCTTCAGCCGCGGGTGTTTCCTCCACCGCCTCCGCGACCCCACTTTCCAACGGTGCAGACTGGGCAATGGACTCTGTAGCGGCCTCCTGAGAGGGCGGCACCACCACACCTTCCTCGGGAGCCATCTCCTCACGGCGGCGTCCCAGCCACCATAACCACCCCAGCACCAGGAGGAGAACCACGACGATCCACAAGACGCGGGAATTGTGTTGTTCCTCCTGGGACGAGGCCGACATAGAACCGAGGGTGAAGAGGGCAAGAACGGGAATAAGGGTGAATAAAGACGGCACCATGCACCACCTCCTCAATCCGGGTATGGGGGAAGGGTAACGCGCAGTACACCCTCCATCCGTAAACCACATGTCGGACACATACATTCTAACTCACATCCCTGCAGACACGAAATTCATGTCAACACAACGTCATGTCATGGGAAAGTACGCCGGCGAATGAATGCGCCGGCTCAACGGGCGCCGTCCCTCCGGGACGCAACCCTCGTCGGTCGACCGACCACGCCGCGCCCCGCAGGGGCGCTTCCTGTTCAGCGGGCAAATTTATTTGGCCGCTTCTGGGACGAAAACCCCGTCGGCGGGCTGTCCCCCGTCAACCGCCCATTGCTAACCGCCAACTGCTAACCGCTAATCGCCACTCGCCACCCGCTATCTGCCACC
>CAYPUG010000180.1:0-2664 GCA_964413905.1 uncultured Anaerolineae bacterium
TCCCTTCCTCTTTCTAGGCCAAGGTGCATTCGCAGAGTTTTGTCAGTCAATCAGATCGTCGAAGACGAAATCACGCGGATCTTCAATGAAGAATTCGAATCTATGTTAGGTACACCGGGTATTGAGTTCGAGGCGACGGTGCTCCCGGCTTCCCCGCCTGTTCAGCAACCTTAACGCGAATCAAAAGCGGCTGATGGACCGATTCGCGTTTCATGTACCTCGGCGTAAAGGAAGGGTACGAATTTTCCCCTCTCTCTTAAGTGAGGGGACATCAAACATCCGGTAGTGCGTTACCCGCACGCCCACAAAGGCTCGATCCTCCACGCGCGTGGCATGTTGGTCCAGCCATTGACGCACCAAGCCCTTGGGATCCCACATGGCACTCTCCGACTCCACCAGCCACACATCCCGAGCGCCGTTTAGCCGTCGGAGGATCTCCTCCCCCGTCTGCTCCGGCGTGCCATGGGGACCGGGTGCGGGGGCTTCGAGCAGATGTGGGCGGGCTTCCGGCGCGTAGTATGTGTACGCGTGGATGAGATAGCCCAGGTGAAGTAATACCTTGCTCTCCGGAGTTCGGTGAGATTCCACATACTGCACCGCGTTACGCATGTCCGGCTTAACGGGAATATGCACTTGGTATCCGATGCCCACAAGAAACAGCACTAACACCAGGGCCAGCACGGAAAAGGAAAGCATCGGCCAACGGCGTTGCGTTTCCACTCCCAGTGCGGCGAGCGCGTACACCGCAGGCATAGTCCAGATCAAGTACCGCTCGGTGAACAGGGGCAATTCCAGGGAGATGAGGTACAGCCCTGCTACAGGCACCAGGAACCACAAAAGCAGCCAAACCTTTACCCGCCAGGATACCTTTCTTTGTAAGGCTGGGACATGCAAGGCCAGACCACTCAACATCAAGAAGAGAAGAGGCACAATTCGTATATTGTCGGAAGTGCGCATGGGCAGAGTGATGTTGTGGATGCCCACACTAAACACGGTCAGCAACTTGTAGATCATTTGAGGCCAAGGCACAAAGGGATGGCCCGTTCGGAATGTGGGGCTGAACAGGAGTTTTTTCTGCCACCAGGCTAACGGGATATAGGGCAGGACAAACGCGGCATAGGCCAACACCCACCCCTTCCACCGCCGGAGCCACCGATGAGGCGCCAGGAGGCTCATCAGTATGTGAGTCGGGAGCAATAGCGCGATGAGGAAGTGCATGTAAATTCCCCCGGAGATGAGGACCACGTACACCACCCAACACCAAGATCGCTGTCGTTCGAACGCATCTTGCCAGCAACGCGTGGCCGCCAGTACGATGGCCAGGATGAACGCGTACATGCGTAATTCTTGGCTGTACCAAATTGCATAGGGGGAGACGGTGAGGAAGAGGACGGTCAGGAGTGCGCTTCGTTCTCCAATCCATCTTCGCAAGGCTTGGTACGCGAGGGGGAGAACCAACACACCGGCCAACACCGAGGCGTACCGGAGGGCGAAGTCCACGTGCCCAAAGAAGGCAATCCATGGGCGCATGACCAGATAGTACAACGCGCCGTTGTGGCCGGGCGTGGTGAACATGGCCAGAAGTTGGGGAAGGGGCTGCGTCGCGAACCGGACCGTGTCCACCTCGTCCCGCCAGAGACTTTGGGCATCTAATCCCCAGACGCGAAGGGCCATGCCCAGCCACACTAGCAGCATCAACATCATTCGCGGATCTCTGCTTCGGGTCCGGGCCCGCTTCGATGTTTGTGGCAGGTAGTCCGAGATCTTCATGCCTTTCCCCGTCGTCTGCGGATGAGATAAAGAACAAGGGCTACACCCAGAAAGAACAGTCCGGTTACGTTCCGCCACAAGAACAGGAGCACCCGATCAACCCGTTGTGCCCAAAGGTATAGTCGGGAAGGTGGCGGTGACGGAGTCCAGGGACGGCGTAGGAATGGGTAGACATATCCCCAGTCAAAGTGGATGAAAGGTAAATAGACGTGTTTGTTCAAACGTGTCCGGTCCACTGGCGTAGGCCACGGCGTAGCCACTTCGGTGGGTCCCGGCAGCCATTGTTCGGTGGGGAGGATCTCCAATGGGGGGGCGTAGGTGGGGATGGGCGTGTAGCCTGGGAGTAAGTCTATGCCCCGCGGCCAAGGCGTGGGGGATTGAGGAGCCGGCGGCGTTGGTTGAATCGGCGTGGCCGACGGCCATTCGATTGAAGGCGCAGGGGTGATCGATGGGCGCGGCATGGGAGTGTGGGTTGGAGCGGGCATTCCCGAAGTCGGAGAGGACTGGGGCAGCGGAGACAGTGGTGGTGTCCACGTCGGGGAGGGGGAGAATGTGGGGGTCCAAGTCGGTGTCCAAGTCGGGGTCCATGTAGGAGTGCGGGTCGGTGTCCTCGTAGGAGTGTAGGTGGCTGTAGGCGCCAAGGGGGATTGAATGGGAGAAGAATCGAATAAAAGCGTACCGGTGACTTCCGCAATCGGATGTAAGGCGAGGAGGATGGCCACTATCCCTATGGTCAAGTGAGTGGTCAGGCGTTGCATGGGTATGCCCTTTTGCCGATTGGGATGGATACATTATACCGGCTTGGGTGGGAAGAGAGAAATGCACTGCTCTATGTCCGGGCTAGGGCTTTTCAGAGATCTTACACTTAAGGGCAAACGGGTAGGCGACGGCATT
>CAYPUG010000181.1:0-2570 GCA_964413905.1 uncultured Anaerolineae bacterium
TACCGACTATGGCGCCTTCATCGAGCTGGAGGACGGCGTGGAGGGCCTGGTGCATGTCTCCGAGATGAGCTGGACGAAGCGCAACGTGCACCCTTCGAAGATCCTCTCCGTGGGCGATGAGGTGGAGGTGCCTACTATTGATGGGGAATCGGTGAAGTTAACCATCCCGCCGGGTACGCAATACGGAAAGACGCTTAAAGTACGCGGTAAGGGGGTCCCCGACGTGCACAATCCAAATCGCCGGGGGGATATGTTGGTGACTGTGCGCGTGATTGTTCCGAAAGAACTCACGCCGGAGCAAAAGGATCTGTTCCGGCGTTTAGGTGAGACGTTAGGTCGCGTGCCTCAACCGGATGAGCGGGGATTCTTGGATCGATTTTTGGACGCGCTGGCCGACGCGCTCAACTTGGATTGAGTGTTCAGTCGGGTTGGCCGTATCCTCCGCCCCCGGGGGTCGCGATGCCAACCCGGTCGCCTGCGACGGCCGGGAAGGTCACTTTGCCGGGCAATAAGATGGCGTCCCCTTCCCTGGGGCAGTCCTCGACCTCGTGGGCAATGTGCGAGGGGTCGTGAGGATAGTACAGGTTCCGTCCCTTCGCGCCGGGCTGCCCGCCGAAGAGTCCATAAGGGGCATGGCGTCGTCGTTCGGATAAGATGGTGACCGTCGCGTCGGCCAGAAGTTCGACTTCTCGATAGATACCGTCACCTCCGCGATGTTTTCCCCTTCCCCCAGAACCGCGGCGGAGTTCATAGCGGGTGATCCGGAGAGGGTACGCGTATTCCATGGCTTCGGCCGGGGTGTTCAATGTGTTTGTCATGTGAACGTGGACGCCGGAGAGGCCGTCCGCGGTGGCGGACGCGCCCATGCCGCCGGCGATGGTCTCGTAATAAGCAAATCGTCCGCCCGTACGCGGGTCCTCGCCCCCGATGGTCAGGTTGTTCATCGTGCCTTGAGACGCGGCGGGGACAAGATCGGGCAGGGCGCGAGCAAACGCGCCCAGAACTGTGTCCGTGATACGCTGCGATGTTTCGACATTGCCGGCTGCAACCGCGCGGGGAAAGCGGGCATTGACGATCGTTCCTTCGGGCGCTATAAGGTGTACCGGTCGGAAGATCCCTGCGTTGGTGGGAACTTGGTCGTCCTCTAACAAGCAGCGGATGACATAGAAGACCGCGGACAATGTGACCGAAAGTACCGCGTTGACTCCTCCCAGTACTTCTGGGGATGTCCCTGTGAAATCTACAGTTAGGGTGTCCTCTTCCACTCGAACGGTGACGGTAATGGGGATGTCGGTGGTGCCGAATCCATCGTCGTCCATGTAATCCCGGAAGGAATACGTGCCTTTGGGCATTCGGCGAATGAGGTCTCTCACCATGCGTTCTGCGTAATCTTGGAGGTGTTTCATGTAGAGGCGTACGGTGTCCAAGCCATAACGTTGAGCCAGTTCTTGCATCCGGCGAATGCCGATACGTTGGGCAGCGATTTGGGCTGAGAGGTCACCTAGACGTTCTTCTGGTGTGCGGCTGTTGCGTGTGATTAGATCCAATACAGCCTCGTCAATGGTTCCTCCGCGCTGTAGTTTGACAGGGGGAATGATGAGCCCTTCTTGAAAGATCTCCCGGGCTAAGGGCATGGAGCCGGGAGAAATGCCTCCCACATCGGCGTGGTGGGCCCGACTGGCCACATAACCCATCAACGTTCTTTCATAATACACGGGGGAAACCATGGTGATGTCGGGGAGGTGTGATCCCCCGAAGTAGGGGTCGTTCAGTACGACGATATCGCCTTCATCCAAGGATGTAAAGCGTTCCAATGCGGCTTTAACGGAGAGCGGCATTGCTCCCAAATGCACGGGGATGTGGGCTGCTTGGGCCACCATGTCGCCGTGCGCGTCGAACACCGCGCAGGAGTAATCACGACGTTCTTTGATGTTCGGGGAGTACCCGGTGCGTCCGAGTGTGCCGCCCATTTCCTCGGCCACCGCGGTGAGTAGGGATTTCATAATTTCCAGGAGGACAGGATCCATGGGCACCCTCCACGCGTGTTGGTCTTTTGGAAGGAGGATACACCAGAAAGGGGTTTAATACCAACAATGGGCGGGAAGTGAGTTCTGTGTCCGGTTGACCGTCCTGTTTCTTTCTTGATTTTAAGCCCATATACGTGCCCGGAATTTTATCGGTCAAAGAAGATAATGTGGTATAACTGAGCCGAAGGCTGCCCGAGGTAGAGATATCTGCCGCTACGGCCGGATCCAGCCTGAGGGCTTAAGGCTATGTGGGGGTGGCAGTCCCACCGGGCAGCCTGGACCCATAAGTGAATATGGGCATCATAATAGGCCGGTGCTGTATGATCACAAGGTGAGGGCACCGGCCTATGCGCGTCTAATCTCTTAGTATCCCCTGCGGATCGTGGTTCTTCGCGGCCTTGTCCACGGCGACACGATTGGAAGTCTCATTGCACTTTCAGCATCCCCTGCGGATCGTGGTTCTTCGCGGCTTCCCCAAAGCCTGGCCAGGTGCAACCGATTTTGCACTTTCAGTATCCCCTGCGGATCGTGGTTCTTCGCGGC
>CAYPUG010000182.1:0-2562 GCA_964413905.1 uncultured Anaerolineae bacterium
GTTTCATGCACCTTGGCATAAAGAAAGGGTAGAAATTCGTGGGATTTTCGCCGCCTTCGGCGGCGAAAATCCCACGAATTTCCCTTCTTCTTTCTAAGCCAACCTACATTCGCAGAGTTTTGTCAGTCAATCAGCCTGATTGAAGCACATACTAATAGGCCGTCTACCCATCCCTTACGTCCGGGTTTCTTAAACACCATGTGGCGGTCCATCAGGGTACATATTCGAGAAGTGGTATAGGATACGGAGGCAAAGTGGCCCAAACGTTCAACGAGGATCGATCCCCCATGAACGAATCCATACTGGACAGATTGAAACTCGATCGCATGAGCCGAGAATACATGGAAAACGTACGTAAGGGCCTCTCATTGGCGGCCGACTTACACCGCTCGGACATGTTCATCTACGTCCCGGAAAATTTCGGTCAGGCCATTATCCTGGCCCACGCCCGACCGCACAGCATGGCATCTTTTTACCGGGAAGAACAAACCGGCCGACGGGTGCGGGTAGCCGATGTGCCCATTGTAGAAAAGGTCATGCGTTTGAACCAACCCGTCAAAGGATCGCGCAAAATCGGTGAGTACAGCGCGCCCCTGCAAGAACGGGCTTATCCCTTACGAGACCGACGTGGACGGCTGGTAGGCGTTCTCGTTATAGAAACCAATCTCATTGAGGTGCAACGTCTAAAACTGCGCTCACGGGTGTTCCGTCATGCGCTCAATTGGATCCTGCGCATGCTCATCGCGGGCGACTTCGGCAACGTCACGCACATCAGCCCGTTTGGGGAAGTGGATGGACTTATCCTGGTGGACAGCACCCGCACCATCCGCTATATCAGCGGACGGGGGAGCGGTATATACCGTCGCTTGGGTTACCTGAGTAACCTGGTAGGCCAACATCTCCGCCAGTTGGAGAACGATGACAATCGGATGGTCATCCAAGCGTTTTCGGTGGGTCGTCCCCTTCAGTTTGAGGTACAGGAGCGGGGACGGTACCTGATCAAGTCTGTCCTCCCCATTCATGTGCACGCACCCTTCTACGAACGGATATGGCTCCGTGTGCGAAATGGGTGGAGGGGGCCCACCCAGGGGCGTGTATGGCTTGGCGCATTGCTCATCGTGCGGGATGTGACGGAAGAACGCCGGAGCCAGGAAGAACTCCAGGCCAAATCCATGCTGTTGAGAGAAGTCCATCACCGGGTGAAAAACAACCTGCAGACCATCGCCTCCATCCTGCGCATGCAAGCCCGCCGGGTCGATGATGAAACCGCCCGCCATTACCTCCTCCGCGCGGCCAGCCGGGTACGCGCGGTGGCGGATATTCATGAATTTCTCCAGTACCAAGAAGGACAATCCATGGTTGGCTTGCGCGAACTGGTGCAACAAGTTTGGCGTCAAATTGCCGAGGCGGTCATTCCTGACGACATGAATGTGACGTTTACCACCAAAGGCCCGAACATCTGGCTGGTCGGGCAACAGGCCACGGCGATGGCCCTGGTCATCAATGAACTGGTACTTAACGCCATTGAGCACGGCACCCACAACCATCATAGCACCGTTCTCTTACGAATTGTGGATTTGGGCCCCATGGCCCGCGTGGAAGTTATCAATCCCCACGACCGCCTGGCCGAAAATTTTGACCTCGAGCAGCAACAGGGGCTCGGCTTGAATATTGTGAGGACGTTGGTGCAAAATGAATTGGGTGGCTCATTTCGGCTCTACAGCAGCGAAGAAGGGGTAGTCGCCGAAGTGACGTTCCAAAAACGCGTCCCGCCCGGTGCAACGAAAGCACGCGGGGACTCGTGAAATCCGCACTAAAGGGGGTGTTGGCAATGGCCAAACAGGCGCAGAAAGGAAAGTCGCAAAGCGGTCGCATTCGGGTGCTCATTGCAGATGACAATTCCATGATTCGGATGGATCTGCGAGAGATGCTGACCAACTTGGGATACCTGGTGGTTGGGGAAGCCGTCGACGCGCGCACGGCCGTCAACATGGCGCGAGAAATCCGACCGGATGTGGTCATTATGGACATCCGGTTTGAAAATGGCGACTTTGACGGCATTGACGCAGCGCGTGTCCTTATGGAGGAGCGGGTCGCGCCGGTGCTGTTGTTAAGTGCATACGGGGACAAGGAACTGATTCAGCGGGCGAAGGAAGCAGGGGTAATGGGATACTTGATCAAACCGTTCCGAGAAACGGATCTGCCCCCCGCGATCGAAGTCGCCATTGCCAATTTCCAAGAGTGGCTGCGCCTGGAAAAGGAAGCCCACGATCTCAAGGAAGCCTTAGAAACCCGGAAATTGGTCGAACGCGCGAAAGGCATCCTCATGGACCGGCAGGGGCTTTCGGAAGCGGAGGCGTTTCGACGCATCCAGAAGATGAGCATGGATAACCGTCGCCCTATGAAGGAGGTGGCCGAAGCCATCATCCTTGCGTACGAAGTCAGCACCGGCAAACGGCGATGAGTATCTCATGGAGCCGTGAGGCTTTCCTCACCGCAAATGGGTAGTACTCCGTCAATCGTGGAATGATGGATGAAACGCTGTGACAATTGGGTAGGCGA
>CAYPUG010000183.1:0-2488 GCA_964413905.1 uncultured Anaerolineae bacterium
CTGTTGTTGACGTTCCTTGGCTTCGGCGAGCCGTGTTTTCAGTGTAAGCAGGCGATCGCGTGTAGCCTGGACCATTTGGGTGGCCTGACGTCGCTGTTCCTCTGCTTGTGTGAACGCTTGTTGTGCTGCCTGTAATGCCGCTTCCAGGGAGGCTTTTTCCTCCTGGAGTGTCTGTAACCGGCGCTGGGCATCTTCACGGCGTTCGTGGAGGATGCGTAAACGGGCTTGCAGGGATGGCAGCGTGTCGGCCAGCGTGTGGTATTGGGCCTCTAATCCCCGTTTACGTTCTTGGATAACCGCTTCGTGGCGGAGGAGGGTTTCTATTTCCCGATGAAGGGTGGCGATGCGCGCGTGGTTTTGCTCGATTTCCTCTCGCAGATGTTGTTGTTCCTCTTGCAGACGGTCCAACTGTTTTTCTATGTCCAGAATACGACGCCGACGGTGTTGTAACCGTTCTTCCTGTTGACTCCACGACCGCCGTGCGGCTTCCAGTTCTTCAAGCCCCTTGTGCCACCGATAGCCGTACCAAGTGCGTAGTAGATTTTGCAGTTCTGTTTCCAGTAAGGTGTACTGCTGGACCCGTTCAACCTGTCGTTCTAAACGTTTGAGGCGGGGGGTGATTTCGGTCAGAATATCGCGTACCCGAGTGAGATTGGATTCCACTTCGGCCAATCGTTGGAGCGCCTGGTCCCGTTTTTTCTGGTAGACTGTAATTCCCGCGGCTTCCTCGATGAGCACGCGTCGTTCTTCCGGCCGTAAAGAAAGGGCTTGGTCCACCAGGCCTTGGCCAATAATGGCATAGGATCGTTTGAGCAAGCCACTCTCGGCCAGGAGTTCTTGAATGTCCCGAAGCCGTACGCGAGTGCCGTTTAAATAATACTCGTTTTCTCCAGACCGATACGCGCGTCGGCTGATGACGACGGTGCTGAAGTCCACCGGGAGCCAGCCATCGCTGTTGTCAAATGTGACACTGACCGTGGCCATACCCATCCGGGGACGCGCGTCACTGCCCGAGAAGATCATGTCCTCGGTGCGTTTCCCCCGCAGCACAGTGTAACTCTGCTCGCCCAGAACCCACCGGAGCGCATCGGCAATGTTGGATTTGCCACTTCCGTTGGGGCCTACGATGGCCGTAATGCCGTGGGGAAAGAGAAATTCGGTCTTATCGGCAAAGGTCTTATAGCCGTGGAGTTCCAGACGGGTAAGGCGGGCGTGTTGGTGTTCTGTATTAGGTTGAATTTGTGTTTGTTTTGCTTGGTTGTTCGACATAAATTTTGGGTTCGTCCTGCGTATGCATATAATGTGGGCTACGTTGGACGCAGGTCATGTGCCGGATACATTATACGAGCATGGACGGCAGTGTCCAAAATAGCCATGAGGCACGGATAAAACTTGCGGGTTCAAGTCCCGCCCTGGAATAGACATTCCAGGTGGAAGGAGAGGGGATGCAAATGAAGGCACAGGTGTATCGGCCCGAGGAGATCGCACGCGCGTTGGATCGCTTTTTGCACAAGGTGCAACGGCCGGCTCGCTACACGGGCGGCGAGTGGAATGCTGTACACAAGAATTGGGATACAACTCCCATTCACGTCGCTTTGGTGTTCCCCGATTTGTACGATTTAGCCATGTCGAACTTGGGCCTTCCCCTTTTGTATCACGCGGTGAACGAGCAGCCCGATATGCTCGCCGAACGCGCGTTTGCCCCGTGGGTCGATATGGAGTTGGAGATGCGGCGTCGGGGCATTCCTCTTTACACGTTGGAGAGCAAACGGCCCGTTCGGGATTTTGACTTAGTGGGCTTTAGTTTGCCGTATGAGCAGTTGTACACAAACGCTCTCAACCTGTTGGATTTAGCCGACATTCCTTTGCGGGCAGCAGCGCGGACAGATGCAGATCCTTTAGTCATCGCCGGGGGCTCGGCCGTTACGAATCCCGAGCCTATGTGGCCCTTTTTCGACGCGTTTTTCATTGGTGAGGGGGATGAGGCGATTTTGGAATTGGCCCGTGTCGCGTATGAGACGAAGGGGCTTCCCCGGTACGAGCGTTGGCGCGCGTTGGCTCGCATCCCCGGCGTGTACGTGCCCCATTTTTACCGGGTGACTTACCATTCAGATGGGACGGTGCGCTCTGTCACGCCGGTGGAACCGGAGGCTCAATATCCGGTGCTCAAGCGCATTGTCCCTTTGTTGCCTCCACCCCCTACGAAGTTTGTGGTGCCGTATATTGATGTCGTCCACAATAGAGGCGCTATTGAGATTATGCGTGGGTGTACGCGAGGCTGTCGTTTTTGCCACGCGGGGATGACCTATCGTCCGGTACGGCACCGTCCGCTGGCGGAGGTGCTGGAGGCGGTGGATGCAATGGTGCGGGATACGGGGTTTGAGGAGGTGGGTCTTTTATCTCTGAGTTCCAGTGATTACCCGTGGGTCAAGGAGTTGGTGGATGCCCTAACGCAACGGTACGCGCAAAAACGATTGGGGATTGGGCT
>CAYPUG010000184.1:0-2382 GCA_964413905.1 uncultured Anaerolineae bacterium
GCTCCAAGCGGGCCACGGTGAGCAACAAAAGCGCATCGGGGGGAATCCCTAACACCCGCCGGGCTTCCTCCCGGGATCCCGGCGAGAACATCATCGAGGGCCAAGGATACACCACATTCACCCGGGCATCCGGGGCGGCACGCAGAACCCATTGCGCGGTGTATTTACTCACCGCGTACACTTGACGGGCCCGGTGAAGTACGTAACGGAGCAGTGGACGGGCCACGGGATGCATTATCGGTTTTAGAATGTCATCTCCAAAAGCCCACACCGCGTATGGACGTGACATATCCCACCACCCCAGACCAAAGGGCAAGGCTTGCCCTAACTCCACATCCCGAATCGCGTATCGACGGTCCACCTCCTGGATACCGCGTACCATCCACCCGACCTGCCACAACCGACGCAGGCCGGGCAGGCCGTGGGCGTCTCCCGGCCACCGCCACACCGGGCATCCCCCATACGTTTCCCACCTACTCCCCGAACGATGGGGAGCAATGACCACCATCCGCCCTCGCGCCAAAGTGACCCGTTCGCTCATCAATCGTTGCATACCCCCGCGCGCGGGAGGAAAAGCAAGGGTAACCAATAAGGTGTACATCACCGGCGTTCCCCTTCCAAGATGTGCAGAAAAAGCCTGTCATGAGCCCACACACTCCGACGCAACGAGAAAGTGGACCGTATCTGCTGCTGAACGTGAGTGCGCTCTTTGGAGTCACCATATCCCGACCGAATGTACGCCACCATCCTTTCGGCCCACCGGGATGGAACATCCACGTCGGGCAAGAACACATTAGGAGGATGCACGATGGAAGGCAGTGCTCCCACCGGAGCGGCCATGAGGGGTCTACCCAATCCCTGAGTTTCTAAAGCCACCATGCCAAAACTTTCTCGCCGTGAGGGAATCACCACACAGGAGGCTATCCGTATAAAAGGAAAGGGATTTACACGCCATCCCCAGAAGTGAACATAAGACTCAAGCACCTGTTGCGCCACCCGCCGTTCCAAGCGCGAACGCTCAGGGCCGTCGCCTACAATCCAAAGCGAAAGCCTCGGATACGTGTCCACCATGTAAGGTAACGCATCAATCACCCGGTCAATCCCCTTTTCCACGCTCAGACGCCCCACCACGACCAGTCGAGACGTTCCCCGTGCGGGCAGGGACATACCAGCCGGCCGTATGCGAGCCCATTGGTCGACCAGAGTCCAATCCACGGCAGGCGGGATCACATGTATAGCCGAACTCGAAACACCGCGAGCGGTAAGGTATTGCTCCATCACAGAAGAGGGCACAACCACCGCCTGCGCGTTCTTCAACACGGCCACATCCAACGCCTTGTACAACCGTTGACGCCAATTCGCGTCCGTGTACCCGTGGGTCGAGGCAATAAAGAAGGTCGGCTCGGACCACAAACGTTGGACCAGGAAGGCGAGGATGTTGCTCCGATAATCCCAACTGTAGATGACATGGGGGCGAACAGCGCGGATCACCGCACGAAGGTAACGAAGGGGCTGTAGGGACCAAGGAGCCGGATCGGGGAGGACATAGGTAGACACGTCCCCACGGCGGGCGAACGCGGTGAGGGGATGATGGACAGGACGGGAAATCAAAGCCAAAGAAACATCCCATCCCCGGTCTTGCAATCCGGCGGAAAGAGCGAGCAGCGCCCGTTCCAGTCCCCCCATCCGCGGGGAAGAACGAACAAACAAAACGCGCGGTGGCACCTTCCGGAGCACCCCACTAAACGGTTTGGGGGTGTCCCTTACCACAGATATTTCTCCCACACCTCATGGACTCCGGGCTCAGCCAGGAGAGTAAACGCCAAGTAGCGAGGCTGTCGGGGTTTCCGCAACAACGTCATGCCCGCCTCCTCCGGCGTTCGGTTCCCCTTCTTCTGGTTGCACTTGCGACACGCGGTCACCACGTTCTCCCAAGTGGTCTCACCACCGCGCGACCGAGGGATAACATGGTCGATAGTAAGGTTCTGTTTGCCCGGTTGAGCGCCACAGTACTGACACGTGTAGAAATCTCGGGCCAGGACCGTCTTGCGGGAAAGTGGCAAGCCCACGCGACGCGGGATACGCACATAATACGTCAAACGGATGACCAAAGGGCGGGGGAACGTACGCTTCTCGGAGCGAAGAACAGCTTCCGCGGCTTCCAGCACCTCGGCTTTCTCCTTCAGGAGAAGGACGAGGGCCCGCCGCACGGACACAACACTCATGGGTTCATACGAAGCATTTAATACCAGGACGCTCCCTCTCATCAGGGCCCCCTGTACCAAAAAGGGCGCCCGGCCCCGTCGGACAGCCAGACGCCCATCGTTAGGGGTGACCGAGGGGACTCGAACCCCCAACCTCCTGGGCCACAACCAGGTGCTC
>CAYPUG010000185.1:0-2361 GCA_964413905.1 uncultured Anaerolineae bacterium
AAACGGTCGGATTTCGCGCGCACGTACACCTGCCACCCCACCACCGGATACGTATCCCCTTCTTGGTCACGTAACGGGTAGGTATACAGTACAGCCACGGATGGGTATCCTCGAATCTGGCCACGGTTCATGGATTCGAGACGTAGACCACGTAGGCGTCTCAAGTTCGTGATGATCTGTTGGATAAGCGCGTCCTGGGCCACATCCGCGGGGACATCGACGCGCAAAATGTTGAGGTTGCTCACAAATGTCTGACCTTCTACGCCCTCCTCGGGAATCGCGGCGGTAATCAACGCGATGGTATGGTTCACAATCATACGCCGAGCCTGATCATTGAGCAACGCTTGCACGTCCTCATTTCCCACCTGCTTCAGGATCGCTTCCCAATCCTCCGCTGTCAAGTCAAGGGCCAGCCAGTCCGGTGGATACGCGATACGAAAATCGAACGCTTCGCTCTCAAACCACACCCAATCCGCGGGGACATCTGTCTCCGATGGATTTAGCAGAGGCTGTGCATCCTTATCCAACCCAGACACCTGAATGGGCGTAGGAGTAAATGTGGGCGTAGGGAAAGGCGTAGATGTAGGCGTGGGCGTGGGCGTGGATGTGGGTTTCGGTGTAGGCGTCCAGGTAGGTGTTGCGGTCGGAACGGGCGTCGGGGTGGGCGTGGGGGACGGGGTTGCACACGCGCCGACCAGAAGGGAAAAAATCATCAGTGGTAATAGAAGGCGATAAGCGTGCATGGATGCATCCTCCTTACATTCACAACATCACAAAATTAAAGATATTCTACCCTGCTACCGATGAGGGAACAAATCTGATTTGTCGCTCCGCTGCCGCCACACATGATGTGTATTTTGCCCCGCCGGTCAGGAGCATGTTATGATTTTTCCGGCGTCGGAGAAGACGATTTAGGCAATGAGAGGCCAAACGCATTCACACGGAGGGTTTATACCTCCCCACACATTAAGGATATGGACCGGCCTTTTGGTCGCCATATCACTCGCCATCGGCATCCCCTGGTTCATATGGGGCCAACAGCGTTCGCCGACCGATGTGTTTATCGGTGCAACCCCTGGACGCGATCTTGGCCTAGGTATCCTGACGGGTGTGATATGTGCCGTCCTCGCGTGGTTGCTCTTGTGGCGCATCCCTTCCTTAGCTCAAGTGTTATACACCATACGAGAAATCTTAAACCTCCCGACGTTAGACAGAGAAACGCTGTTGATGATGGCTGTGGGTGCAGGTATTGGGGAGGAAATCATCTTTCGTGGAATCTTACAGCCTCACCTTGGCGTGTGGGGAACGGCCGTCCTTTTCGGCTTGGCCCATCCCCTCTCCCCCTCTTATACGGTGTACGCGGCACTTGCCGGTCTTGTGTTGGGGTATTTAGCCCTTTGGACACACGCGCTTTTAGCCCCCATCGCATGTCATGCCGTGTATGACGGTCTATTGCTCATATGGCTTAAACGCAGTTCAAAGTAGGAGACCGGAACACACATGTTCCCATCTCCCTAATCTCGTAAGAAACAGAAAGGAGTGTTTATCATGTCCATCACTCGTGAGGAAGCCCTGAGGTACCATGAGCATCCCCAACCGGGCAAACTCGCCATCCATCCGACCAAACCCATGGCCACCCAACGGGATCTATCCCTGGCATATACACCGGGCGTGGCCGTTCCTGTATTGGAAATCGCCGAAAATCCGGAAGACGCGTACAAGTACACGGCTAAAGGCAACCTGGTAGCCGTAGTTTCCAACGGCACAGCCATCCTCGGGTTGGGCAATCGAGGCGCTTTGGCCTCCAAGCCGGTCATGGAAGGCAAGGCCGTCTTGTTCAAGCGATTCGCCGATGTGGACGTGTTCGACATTGAAGTGGACACGTTGGACCCTGACGAACTCATCCGCGTAGTAGAGTTAATTGCGCCTACGTTTGGGGGCATCAACTTAGAGGACATCAAAGCACCCGAGTGTTTCTACGTGGAAGAAACCCTCATCGAGCGTTTGGATATCCCCGTTTTCCATGATGACCAGCACGGGACGGCCATTATTGCCGCTGCCGGTCTGCTCAACGCGCTGGAACTTCAGGGCAAGAGGATCGACGAAATTAAGGTGGTCATCAACGGAGCCGGGGCCTCCGGCATCGCAACCGCTCAGCACTTGGTTCGATTGGGAGTTCCCAAAGAACACATCACCATGTGTGACTCCCGCGGGGTGATCTACAAGGGTCGCAAGGAGGGCATGAATCCCTACAAAGAGCGCTTCGCGGTGGAGACAGACGCCCGCACCCTGGCCGAAGCCATGAGGGGGGCGGATGTCTTCTTCGGCCTATCCGTGGCCAACTGCGTGGCGCCGGAGATG
>CAYPUG010000186.1:0-2209 GCA_964413905.1 uncultured Anaerolineae bacterium
CCTCTTCTCCCCACCGTCACTCCCACTCCCATTCGCACCCCCACATGGACTCCCACCCCCACCCGAACACCCACCCCCACTCAAACCCCCACCCGAACACCCACTCCCACCCGAACACCCACGGCCACACCTACGTGGACATACACACCGACCTTTACGCCCATCCCCATCCTACACGTGATGACCCCAACGCCGACGCCCACTCCCGTGCCGCCCTTTATGTCCACGGCCACATGGACCCCTCAACCCGTACCGATGATGACCCCTACCTGGACGCCTGTACCCCCTTCGGGGGGAGTATCGCCCCTGTCCACACCGACTCCAATGTCCTCGACGCCCTTTACACCTTCGCCTCCCACACCACAGGCACGGTCTCCCCTCCCCTCACCGACACCTAAAACGGAAAAAACACCCACCGAACTTCCCATCTCCCCCTTGCTATCGCCGGCAGGATCCTCCACGACCGCGACCCAAACCACACCCACGAAGACGACAAGTTCAAATCAACAAGGCGGCTTATGGTTACTCCTCATAGCCCTCGCTGCCGGTGGTATAACGGTGATCGTCATTGGTGGACTCATCGCCATCTTGTTTCTGACGGGAAAACGGCGGTAACACGCGCGAAGGCAAGACCGACATCTATCCACGCTTGGAGTTTCATCGCACTTTCCCTAATTCACTGCAACATAGATGTGTTCAATCTCCCTTTGGAATAAACCCCTTATGCCTGTTATAATTATCTATGCAGCACACGCGTTGAAGGCATCTCACGGTCCATGGTTGGGAAACGCGCGAGGAGTAGCCCATGAAGGACACACAGGAAATGGTAACCTCTTTAAGCAAGCGTCTGCGGGAACTGCGGGAGCGGCGAGGATGGAGTATGGGCGTGTTAGCATCCCTGTCCGGTGTGAGTGTCTCGCAACTCTACCGATTGGAAAAGGGGGAACGCCCGCGGGTAGCCGCCGTTACCCTGGCCCGCATCGCGCAGGCGCTGGGCACTTCGGTAGACTACCTTCTTGGATTAACGGATGAGCCGTAAATAATAAAGCGCCGCAGAGGGGTGTCTGCGGCGCCTTCTATCCTCTTATATCGTGACTTCATTAATCCAGTAATTGTTTCGCCCGCCTGACCACATTCTCCACGGTGAATCCATATTTCTCCATGAGTACCTTGTAAGGTGCGGACGCTCCGAAAGTCTCCACGCCCATCACATCCCCCTGAAGGCCCACATACCTCTCCCACCCCAGAGGGACCGCTGCCTCTATCGCCAACCGTTTGGTGGCCTCCGGAGGTAACACCGACGCTTTGTACGCGTCTGACTGACGTTCAAAGATCTCCCAGGAGGGCATGGCCACCACCCGAGTCGGAATGCCCTCGCGCTGTAAAATGTCCCGCGCCTCCACGGCCAGATGAACTTCCGAGCCTGTGGCTAGGAGGATGAGTTCAGGACGTCCCCCTTCCGCGTCGGCCAGGATATACGCACCTCGGTGCAGGCCAGACGCAGGGGCCAAACGTGAACGGTCTAACACCGGTATCCCCTGGCGAGTGAGAAGCAAAGCGAAGGGTCCTTCGTCACGATGGGTAAGCACATACCGCCACGCTTCTACCACCTCGTTCGCGTCCGACGGACGGATCAACGTGAGATGAGGTATGGCCCGTAATGACGGGATATGTTCAACCGGTTGGTGGGTAGGCCCATCCTCGCCTATCCACAAACTGTCATGGGTGAAGATAAATATGGTAGGAATTTTCATCAACGCGGCCAAGCGCAAGGCCGGACGTAGGTAGTCGGAGAAGACTAAGAAAGTGCCGCCGTACACAAACAGCCCCCGATGAAGTGTCATGCCGTTCAGGGCAGCGGCCATTGCATGCTCCCTCACACCGAAGTGGATGTTCCGCGCGGCCGGCTGTTCCCGGCTCAAATCTCCCCCTCCCTTGATGTACGTGTTGTTAGAGGGAGTAAGGTCGGCCGAACCACCGACCAAATTAGGCACCCGTGAAGCAAGGGCATTAATGACCGCGCCCGATGCCTTACGAGTGGCGATACTTGTACCGGCCTCAAAAGTGGGCAAATCGGCATCCCATTCCTCGGGCAGTTCACCGGCCATAAACCGCTCGAATTCCTCGGCCAAGTCAGGATATTCGGCTCGATAGCGTTCAAACATGTTTCGCCATTCCTGCTCCCAACGACCTCCACGGTCCACGGCTT
>CAYPUG010000187.1:0-2206 GCA_964413905.1 uncultured Anaerolineae bacterium
CAATGCCCGTAATCATGTTGATGAGGGTGGACTTACCGCTACCGGATTTGCCGACAACGGCTATAAACTCACCGGGCCACACGCGCAGGTTCACCCGATCCAGAGCAACCAGAGAACCTTCGCCACTGTGATATGCCTTTGTTACATCCTGCAAAAGGATGATCGGGGTGGATTGTGTGATCGTCCCGGATGCGGCTCGCGTCATCGTGTTCCCCATTATTTCGCGTCGATGGTGATACTTCCTGTCTCCGCGTGGACAACGAGTTTTACGGCGGGAGCACTCCCCACGATAAGATGCAAATTGCCCTTGCTTTCCTCTGTTCTGGAAGGCAAAGCCACTTTTATGTGCCCTACTCCCACCGACGCATCCAAAATAAACGCACTATCGGAGGGCAGATCCACATGAATGGAACCGCTCCCTGTGCCCAGTTCCACCGTGCCTTGTTGAGGCAAACGTCCCTTAAAACGAATGTCCCCACTGTCTACCGCTATCGTCGTCATTCCGGTCAAGGAGACGTTTTGCAAATCCACGAAGCCGACGTTGTTCTGCACCTGAAACGCGCCCTGAACGCCGGCGATAGCAACCTGACCCACATCCTGTGTCACATCAATGTCTACCTGTTGTGGCACGGTGAGGAACAGGTCCACGCTGACCGAACGGAACGTGTCCGCAACCGGCGGTCGATGCACTTTAATCCGCACTACATCGCCGAGTTCCTCCACATCTACGGACATCTCATCCAACACCTGCTGCATCTTTTCCCGCCGGCCCATCCAGGAACCTCGCACACGCTTGTGCACTTCGAGGACGTACGTCTCATCCTTGCCAGGGCGCACGCGAACATCACCCACAGGGTTTTCGATAATAATGTGCGTGGGGACGGTAGATAATCTACGCTCGTACGAGACGGAGACGGTAGATCGCCGTACGAACAACATAACCACAACAATGCCCACAACCACCAGGGCCCCGCCCAATAAAAGGATGCCGAGACATGAAATGCTGCCGAACGTGCGTTTCTTGTCGTTCATGGTGTCCTTCCGATCGCGTGCTGAACCTGAGGTGACAGGTTCCAGACGCTGCCATCAGGCAAGGTGTGTGGGCAACCTTGACGCTGACGCCTACCAAGGCTTCCCTAGACATCTTCGATGCTGCGCCGGATGCGCCGGCACGGCACCACCTGGTCCGTCATGCGTTGACCGCTCACGAGCCTATGCTCCCACATCCCGAAAAAGCCGTGTTCGTATCCATAAAGGACAGGCCGGGCAATCTGTAGCCGCTCAAGCGTTTACGATGTGTTCGCGCTTTGTCTTGGCGCTAGCAAATCCGCCACGTTCACGATCTCTTGGCGCATGACAAATACAGGATATTTTGCCAACATCTCTCCCCTCCCAAACCCCCTCTTCCTGTCCCATCAGGAGACAGAAAGAGGGGACAACTACACGTTTACCCAAGAGCTACAAGGGCAACGAGAGCAGCTCCGGCAATGAAGATCGCATGGCTTGGTCCACAAGCGCCACAGATTCCACACGCCCCACAAGCACCACAGGCTTCCTTCTCAGGACCCAGCATCATCGGTGTTTCCGTGATCCAAACCTCCTTACTAAATTCTTAAGCATGATGGGATTTCTTCTACGTGCATTGGCCAATGCCCACATTCACCATACACCAAATCTGCTGGGACAACAACGATCTTAAGTACAGTCCTCCCCTGTACTCTTGGACAGTTTTGCCGCTCTATTCCCAAGTCCCCTATCCTTCTTGCAAAGCCTTTCGAACTGCTTCCACCCGTGAACGCGCTCCTAACTTTCTTACAATGTTTCCCACATGAAACTTCATCGTTCGCTCGCTTAAAACAAGCTGCTCGGCAATTTCCCGATTACACAGTCCCTGAGCCATCTACCACACGGCTACTGAAAGGCATCTCCCCTCGTACCACCTCTTTCACCCATCCCTCCTCAATGACAATGATGTGCCCGCTGTTGTTCTGGCCACCGGATCAAGGACCGCAACCGTGCCTCGCATTTCCAGGTTGGGCAGGGCATCGAAGGTGAGGGTTACGGGGTCCCCCACGTGAACGTGTCTCCAGGCGGCTTGTACGGCCTCCAGGTGAACCCAGGCCGCGGCTATCTCTTCGTCAAGTAGCCCTTTCCACTTTGGTAAACTTTGGTGACTTCGTTCAGGACAATCGTGGCCTGTTGAGGG
>CAYPUG010000188.1:0-2179 GCA_964413905.1 uncultured Anaerolineae bacterium
TAGTAATGGAACCTTCGGGAATATACGCTTGCAGACGGTTATTCTCCGGCATGGAGCGTCCTAGGCGGGCGAAAAAGGCCTCAATTTGGGCCAACAGATCCTCCCGGAACACTAAAGGACGCCCCACCGCTTTGGCAATAGCCTGACGGGTCACATCATCCACTGTTGGCCCTAACCCACCGGTAGTGATCACGACATCCGCGCGATCCAGGGCCACATCCACAACATGGGCAATACGGTCCAGGTTGTCCCCAACGGTGGTCATGTAGTGCAAGTCCAGCCCAATCGTGCGTAACTGGCGGGCGATATAAGCAGAATTCGTGTCGACAATCTCACCCACGAGAAGTTCTGTGCCGATGCTAATGGTTTCGGCGTTCACCCAGATCTCCGTTTCTTTCCCCAGAGGATTCACACCCCCCGCGCCGGCGCAATCACCAGCGATGGATTGTAACATGCAGCGTACCCACACGCAAAGCCCGGTAAACCGTTGGAGTCGGTAGCCTCCGTTTTGACACCGATCTTTTCTTTGCTTCCTCTGTTGGGAATGTTATAATGGACCACCGAACACATTCATCCCTCGGTGTAAAAGGAGTTAGCACGTGAATCCGCTGAATTGGCTGTTGGGACTGTTCTCGCTGGACATCGGTATAGACTTGGGAACGGCAAACACCTTGGTGTACGTGCGCGGAAAGGGTATCGTCATCAATGAACCATCCGTGGTTGCGATTGATAAACGCAAAAATAACCGCATCGTCGCCATTGGTGCAGAAGCGAAGGAAATGGTGGGACGGACGCCGGCCAATATCGTGGCGATTCGTCCTCTACGGGACGGAGTGATATCCGATTTCGACACGACCGAACAAATGCTTCACTACTTCATTCACAAGGTACACGAGCGCATGACCTTGCGCATCCCCCGTCCTCGCGTTGTGGTCGGCATTCCCAGCGGTGTCACCGAGGTGGAGAAACGAGCGGTGTATGAAGCGGCCCTCAGCGCGGGCGCCCGTGAGGCTTACCTCATCGAAGAACCGATGGCCGCGGCCATCGGCGCCGGTCTCCCCGTGGCCGAATCCGTGGGCTCCATGGTAGTGGACATCGGCGGTGGCACCACCGAAGTGGCGGTTATTTCCCTGGGGGGAATTGTAGTGGCCCGCTCTATCCGCATCGCGGGGGACGAGATGGATGAGGACATCATCAACTATGTCCGGACGAAGTACAACCTGCTCATCGGCGAACGTATGGCCGAGCAGTGCAAAATCGAGATCGGCTCGGCGTACCCTCTTCCTGAGGAAAAAACGTTCACCCTGCGAGGCCGGAATCTGGTCACAGGCCTTCCGGAAGCCGTGGAAATCAGTTCCATTGAGGTACGTGAAGCACTGAGCAATTCGGTGAACACCATCGTTGAGAGCGTCCGAGACGCGCTTGATGAGACACCTCCCGAACTTATCGCCGATTTAATGGAGCACGGCATTGCTCTGGCCGGTGGTGGGGCACTTCTGGCCGGCTTGGCCGAACGACTCTCCCAAGAGACGCACATGCACTTCTATGTGGCCGAAGATCCACTCACTTGCGTGGCCCGAGGCGCGGGTATGGTCCTGGAAGACTTCGACAGGTTAAGCAAGGCCCTGGCCGGAACCGAACGCGGCAGCACCGTCCACTAATGCGCACGCCGAAAGGACAAGGCCGATGAGGAGACAGGTGCTGGGTGTTATTGCCGGTCTTGTGGTGGTCATCGGATTAGGGGTCATGCTTGTGTCCGGCCGCCTCGGTCCGGTAGGTGACTTCACCCGGTGGCTAGTCGCCCCTCTGGAAGAACGGCTGAGTCACACGGGGAAAAGCATTCGGGATCGCCTAGAACGTCCATCGGATATCGAAGCCTTACGGGCAGAGAACGAACGACTGCGCCGGGAGGTCGAGCGGCTCCAGGTCGCCCAGGTTCAACTGGCCGAAGTGGAGAAAGAAAATGAGCGTTTGCGAGCGCTCTTGCACTTTGCCCAGGCTCATCCCACCTATCGGATACAAGGTGCCGGGGTGGTAGGTTTAGTGATCGGGCGAGACCCATCCCTTGTGGACCGCCTTCTGCTCAACGTCGGAGAATTGGACGGCATACAACCGGGCATGCCTGTGGTGACCAACACCGCTCCGGTCCGACGTATTCTACACGTACACAAGACTACAC
>CAYPUG010000189.1:0-2144 GCA_964413905.1 uncultured Anaerolineae bacterium
AGTTGCCGGACCGCTCCCGCACAGAGATTCAACGCTGGATCAAGGAGGGATGGGTTCGGGTGAACGGTCGCGCGAGCAAACCCGGCTATAAGTTGGAGCCGGGGGACGTGGTCGAGGTGGATGTGCCTGTGGCCCAACCGTATGAAGGTGTCCGACCTGAACCTATTCCCCTGAACATCCTCTACGAGGATGAGGACATCCTGGTTATCGATAAGCCTGCGGGCATGGTAGTTCATCCGGCCCCCGGTCACACGTCCGGGACGTTGGTCAACGCGATTCTTTACCACGTTCCCGGCCTGGACGGGGTGGGCGGTGTGGAACGTCCGGGGATTGTGCACCGTTTGGATAAGGACACGTCCGGACTTATTCTCGTGGCAAAGAATGACCGGGCTCACCGGGAGTTGCAGCGCCAGTTCAAAGAACGGGAAGTGGAGAAAATCTACCTGGCCCTGGTGGAGGGGCATTTGCAACCGAAAATTGGACGTATTGAGGCGCCCATCGGTCGGGATAAGAAACATCGCAAGCGCATGACCGTAACACGGGAAGGGCGAGAGGCCGTGACGGAGTATCGGGTGCGTGGTTATTATGGGGATTACACGTTGGTAGAAGTTCACCCTTTGACGGGACGAACCCATCAGATTCGGGTACACTTTGCATTTATCGGCCATCCCTTGGCCGGGGATACGGTGTACGGGCATCGAAAGCAGAAACTCAAGCCATGGCTGAAGCGGCACTTTCTTCACGCTCATCGGTTACGGTTTCGTCTTCCCAGCACAGGGGAGTGGGTAGAATTCGTATCCCCCTTGCCTTCGGATTTGCAATCTGTGCTGGATCGGTTGTCGGGCCTTTGATGTCCTCAGACCGGGCGATGATAGAGTTTGCGATATTCCCGTTCATCAGGGCCAACATCCCCCGATGTCTTGCAGACTTTTTCATCGGGATGAGTATAATGGATGATGAAGTGATATGACTCTTCTCAATACCACTGAATGGGGAGTATCTATGAATACGTCGGTTCCTGTGGATGCTTGGCTAGCCTATGGGGAAGCGGATTTGGCGGCAGCTCGGACGTTGTACCGGGCGGGACATTACATGGCCTGTGCGTTTCACTGTCATCAGGCCCTGGAGAAGGGCCTGAAAGCCGTCTGGACTCACTATCGAGGTGAAGAACCGCCGCCGATTCACAACTTACGCTTGCTTCTGGCCCACAACGGCGGCCCGGAGGCTCCGGAGCGGGTGGTGGAGGCCGCGTTGATGGCCGGTCCTCATTATGTGACGGCGAGAATCCCGGGCATTCCCCCGGATGACGTAGACGCGTATTCACGAGAACGGGTTTGGAAACTTCTGAATCTTGTAGAAGAGGCCTGGACATGGTTCTTACAGATACTCAAGTAAATGAGCAGGTGCGTCGGTTTTACGAGGAAGTGCGTCAACACATTCCCGTTGACGCGTTCATTGTGTTCGGTTCATACGCGCGGGGGAACCCTCGGCCATGGAGTGATATTGATGTCGCAGTCATCTCTCCTGCATGGCAGGGGATGACGCGCCAGGAGCGTTTGGCCGTATTGGGCCGTTGGGCCTGGACGGCCGGCACATTGTGGGTAGAAGCCGTAGGATATACCCCCGAGGAATTTACGCAGGCGGAGCCCGGTTCCTTTGTGGGGGATATCCGTACTGAAGGACGGTTGTTGAAGGAGGATGATTTTACTTTGAGATGGGTAGGGCACTCCCTTGATGGATGAGAAATCCCTCTTATTTCAACGGCTTGTGGACCGAGGACTTCTGACCGCGGAGGATCGCGTTTATTGGGATCTGTTGACGCTTCGACGTTTGCAGCGCATGTTGGACGTCCTGGAACAACGGACGGCCCATATTGTTGTGGGCATGGAGGCTGTAGATGACGGTCATAATCAGGCCGCCATCCTCCGTTCCGCGGACGCGTTCGGCGTTCAGGAAATCGCGGTGGTCACCGGCCGGGCTCCCTTTTCCCCCAGTGAGCGGGTGACCCAGGGAACTCATAAGTGGTTGACCATTCAGAAGTATCCGGATATTCGGACGGCGATGGAGGCGTTGCGACATCGAGGGTATCGGATTTGGGCGAGCCGCTTTGATGCCGACGCGGTGCCTTTGGAGGAGGTAGATCT
>CAYPUG010000190.1:0-2078 GCA_964413905.1 uncultured Anaerolineae bacterium
CGTTCTCCGTTTGTGGTGAGTGATTTACGCCAATCGGTCATGTTTTGTTCTAGGGATATGATGCTTGGCGGAGTATTCGGCTTACCTCTGCATCCAGGTAGTGTAGCATCCCCCCAAGGGGAGAGCAAATCATTTTATCTCCTGTGGGCTCGCGTCCATGCCCAGCGCACGATCGCCCATTGCACCCGCAGGTGGAAAATATCACCACGGATACCCCAATAGATACTTTTGAGGCCGGCTATGCCTAACATAAGTCCTCGATACATCAGCCCGTACACCTGTCCGCGGTGTTTGACAAAATAACGGTACATGCTGTCTATGGCCGTCAAACCCAAGGTGAGTCGATGTTCAGAGGCGCTACTTCCGCCGCCTAGGTGAAACACTCGGGCTTGGGGGTGGTACACGCACATCCATCCCGCTTTCCACAGCCGTGTACAGAAATCTGTATCTTCTGCGTAGAGCCAAAAATTTGTATCAAGGCCTCCTACGGCCGACCAGGCCTCTCTCCGAATCAACATGGATGCGCCGCTGAGGACGGGGACCGGTCCTGAAATTTGCACGGTTCCCATGGAGTAACGCCCTGTAATGCGACTCCCCGGATAGTGATCCGTGAGTCCAAGTTTGTCCATCCCTTCCCGCCACAGGGATGGAAAGGCCCTTGCGCTCCGGGGATCCACGTTGCCTTTCGGTGTGATCAATGCAGGGCCGACCGCGCCGGCTCTGGGCCAACGGTGCAGTGCGTTTTCAAGGCGGGCCAGACTGTGGGGAGTGGGTACTGTGTCCGGATTCAGGAGAAGGGTGAGTGCAGCTTCGGGGGTGTAGGCGCGGTGAACGGCACGGGCAAATCCTATGTTTGTTGAGAGGGAGATTACGCGAACGTTTGGGTACGCGCGTTGGATCAGAGTGACCGTGGCGTCTCGGGACGCGTTATCCACGACGGTGACGTGGTAAGGTCGACCCGCCCACGCGGCCGGAAGCGCGTCAAGACAGGTTCGGATGTGTTTTTCATTGTTATGAGTTACAATAATCACGTGACGTTTCATCTGATTGGCGGATATATCGCGTTTCATGTATCTCGGCGTAAAGAAGGAGTAGCCTTCCTCTTTCTAGGCCAAGGTGCATTCGCAGAGTTTTGTCAGTCGGTCGGGACGCTTCATTATTTTTCTTTACGAGCCCAGGCTCGCAAGACACCTCCATGGTGCAAGAGCGCGGCCAGACCGTCTACCGCCCACCCCAGTGGCGTCCAGCGCGGGGAGAGGTGAAGGCTGTGTACCCACCCGGGACTGTTCGGTATGCTTATTATTCTAAGTCGGCGGAATCCGGCACGATGAAGGAGTTGTTGTAAGGTTGGACGCGTAAAGTGCCACCGATGTCGGTCAAGATCCCGGTGCAACCATTTGCGTCCCAGTACTTTGGCCTGCAGAGAATCCAAGTACGGAACTTCAATGAATAACTCGCCGCCCTTGCAGAGCACTCGATAAGCCTCTTGTAAACACTTCAGCGGATCACCGAGGTGTTCGAGAACGTGCCAACAAGTCACCAGGTGAACGCTCTCCGACGCGAGGGGAAGGGTGTGTGCATCGGCCTGGAACACGGTGCGTGTGGGCGAGGGCGTGGGCAGGTAGTGGTCCAAGCCAAACGCGTTCCATCCCAGGCGTTGGAGTGCCTGTACATATAAACCCGGTCCACATCCAATATCCAAGGCGCGGGCGGCCGGATACGGCGGGGGGCGAATGCCTAACATCAGGCGCAGGTGAATGACGTTCGGTGTGGTTATCACCTGCTTTATCACCGTTCTCCAGTGCGCGGCGCGCGGAAAATCGTAATGCCGCCATCTAGGGGGGAGGATAGATGTGGGAGGGGGGGAGGTGTAACCCACCCTACAAGAGGGACATCGGTCCACTGTAGGGACGGTGGACGCAGTCGGTGAGGGTAAGTGGGCTCCGCATATCGGACATTGTAGCGGAGAAGGGCTTCCTCTCACCATGTTTCGCGAATAGAACGCCATAGCAAGTAAATCGCCCCGGTCAGTCCGGCCAACCCCACAATGAGAAGTGCTATGCCGCGAGCCAGGGCCC
>CAYPUG010000191.1:0-1872 GCA_964413905.1 uncultured Anaerolineae bacterium
CGTGGGATTTTCGCCGCCGAAGGCAGCGAAAATCCCACGAATTTCTACTTCTTCTTTACGCCGAGGTACACGAAACGCGATATGTCAGTCAATCATGCAACGGGACACGGAAAAGAAACTTGCTTGGGCTGTCATCCTCTTCCTCGTCGGTATGGGGAGTGGAGCCATTGCCCTAACCTACGGGCCTCGCGCGCTGATCTTGGGTACTTCCTGCCTTGTTATGGGAGCACTCGTCTTCGCGCTGACATGGGGCATATTATCTCTTATCGAACGTTGGGTCAATTGGGAGGGATAACGGGGCCTCTTCGAAATGAGAGGAGGCCAAGAGACCCCGTTACTCGGCGCGAACTTCTGCCTTTAGTAGATGTCTCCGATGCTCCAGACAATGTTACCCCGACGATGGCCGACATAGACCACGTTCGTATTGGTGTTCACCGCCATGCCAAAGGGATCTTCGGCCACGGCCAGGGTGGTTATCACCCGGTTATCCGTTCCGTCGATGACCGTCACCGTGTTCGAAAGCGAATTGCTCACAAAGATATGATTTGTTCGCGTGTTGACCACCAATCCTCCTCCCCCATCATCACCTCCGGCATCCACCCCCACACGGGTAATAAGTCCCAAACTGTCCTGTTTCGCTTCAAAAACGGCTACCTGTCCCACATTCTCCCCTCCAACAACGTACAACCGGTTCGTCCGCGGGTTGAAGGCCAAACTATACGGTTGCAGACCGGGCTTCTGGGAGAATGGGATAACCGTCTGGGACCAGAGGATACGAAACGTGTTCATATCTATAGTCAAAATGCTGCGCGCGTCTCGATGGCCCACGTATACCCGGTTCAGATTGGGATTGTACGCCAAACCCCACATCCCCGCGACGTCCGTCTTCACGGTATGCAAAATGCTATCTGTCTCGCCGTCTAAAATAACCAAGGTACTGTTACCGTGCAATGTGACGAAGATGCGATTGCGCGCCTGATCTACATCCAGCCAACAGGGCTCCGGCCCCACAAAGATGCGTTTTACCGGATGCATGGCTTGGCCGTCCAACACAGCCACTTCCCCAGAGCCAAAACAAGCCACATAGACCTTGTGAGTGAGGGGGTTCACAGTGATGCCAAAGGGCTGAGCGCACACGTCCACATGGCCGATAACACGCTGGGTGTAGGTATTAATGACGTAAACCTGCTGGTTATCCCGGCTCACCACGAATAATCGGCCTAGGCTTTCGTCCACGGCCAACCCGTTCGGTGATGACAATCCCGGGATGGGGATAGCCTCAACCACCGGGGGAGGTACTGTGGGAGTAGGCGTCGGCGTTGGAGGCATGCTGCCCGACGCGGTGGGGGTGAAAGTAGGTGTAGGCGTCCATGTTGGCGTGGCCATGGGCGTAGGGGTAGGGGTATAAGTAGGGGTTGGTGTTGCGGTGGCGGTTCCTGCGCCCGGAGTTGGAGAAGGGAAGGACGTAGGCGAGGGGGTAAAGGTCGGCGTCGGTGTAGCAGTGGGGGTCACATTGGGCAACTGTTCGATTAAGGTCACCTCGTAGGTGGAACAGTGGGGCTGAGCTGTGTAATCCCGGACTTTGAAATAGTAGCGGCCGTTGGTAGGAGCGGTCCATGTGATGCGAGATTCTAAATTCAACGCGCCGGGCGCGTCATCGTTCAACGTAATTAACGTCCGCCCATCCTGGTCGTAGAGGAAAAGTACCGTGTCCGTCGGCGCGACCAAATTTTGGGTGGCGATAATATAAGTCGCACCGGCCACGGCATCGAAATAATGCCAATCTTCATCCGCTATCACGTCAAAATTGTGCAACATGGGGGTACCGTCCTTGGGAATGGGCTTTGCATCTTCCCAACGATCATCATCCTC
>CAYPUG010000192.1:0-1810 GCA_964413905.1 uncultured Anaerolineae bacterium
CCGCCATCCGCTAACTGCTAATTGCCAACTGCCAACCGCCATCCGCCAACCGCCAACTGCCACCTGCTATCCGCCAGTTGCCAGTACGTCATCAAAGCGGCGCCGGGTCGCCGCACTCCAAAGCCCTTCGGGACGTAACCCCGTTGGTCGGGCCGCCTCCCCACCGCCTCCCGCCACCTGACCACTGTCCACTGTTCACTGTTACCAAAACGGCGCCGGGGGCCGCACGCCAAAACGTCTGCAGTGATGCACCTTGGCATGGAGGAGGCGTCGAAATTCATCTTATCCCATCCGGGAAGAGGATTGTGTCTGTCCTCCAAGGCTACAGTAAAATGAGAAGCGCCAATCGTTTACGCACGCCATATGCTCGGCCATACCAGGCCTTAACGGCCGGGAAACCCGAGATGCGAGGATAGAGCACAATGCGCACGTACGAATCCTGGGGGCGCTTTCCCAAAGCACGTCACCGGCACGTGATACCGATCTACTGGCGTACGGAGATTCCTCGCCTGGACAGGCTTGAACGTCCGGTGCTGCCCCACGGCATGGGACGCAGTTACGGAGATGTGTGCCTGAACGACGACGGTATCCTGCTGGACACAACGCCGTTAGACCGCTTTATCGCGTTTGACGAAGAAAAAGGCCTCCTCCGCTGCGAGGCAGGTGTCACCTTGGAACGAATTCTTGACCTTGTGGTACCTAAAGGGTGGTTTCTGCCCGTTACCCCTGGGACCAAATACATCACCGTGGGCGGCGCGGTGGCAAACGATGTCCACGGCAAAAATCATCACCACGGCGGCACATTTGGTCGATACGTCACCCGCTTCGAGTTAGTGCGCTCGGACGGGAGCCGGCTTATCTGCTCCCCGGAAGAAAACGCAGACCTCTTCCACGCCACTATAGGCGGTCTGGGCCTCACCGGCCTCATCACATGGGTGGAATTTCGCCTTAAGCCCATCACCTCCGCGTACATTGAAGAAGACCTTATCCGCTTTGAGAACTTGGACGAGTTCTTCGAGATCTCAGCCGAATCCGACGAGGAGTACGAATACACCGTCGCGTGGGTGGACTGCTTGGCGCAGGGAGAACACCTGGGCCGTGGGATCTTCATGCGAGGGAACCACGCCGATGGATATCCCGTGCTGAAATCGGGTAGCAAGCGACGCTTGGGCGTACCTGTGGACTTCCCGGACTTCGTGCTCAACCCCTTTTCTATGCGCGTGTTCAACACCTTGTACTATCACCGCCTGTGGGAGAAAAAAGCCCGACGTCTGGTCCACTACGAACCCTTTTTCTACCCCCTGGATGCCGTTCGCAACTGGAACCGTATCTACGGCAAACGGGGCATGTTGCAGTTCCAATGCGCGATTCCTTACGGCGGCCACCGGGAGGTCATCCGCGCCATTATCGAACGTATTGCTCGGAGCAGGCGGGCATCATTTTTGGCCGTTCTCAAAGAGTTTGGAGACGTACCCTCGCCGGGGATGATGTCCTTCCCCCGGCCGGGCGTGACCCTGACCTTGGACTTTCCATACGAGGGACTGCCCACCATGCACTTATTCGATGATCTGCACGCGTTGGTGCGAGATGCGGGCGGAGCCTTTTATCCTGCGAAGGATACACACATGACGCCGGAGGAATTCCGACGTTCCTATCCCCGGTGGGAGGAATTCAGCCGCTATGTGGACCCTCATTTCTCGTCCAGTTTTTGGCGGCGAGTGACACGAGAGGGGGGAAGATGACCAACGTACTGATTGTGGGAGCGACGTCGGCCATTGCCCAAGAAGTGGCGAAACACTTCGCGGCTGCG